>JAEWED010000087.1 GCA_023389745.1 Actinomycetes bacterium | reverse complement strand
GGCACGTACGTCGCGTCGAACATCGCTGCTGGCGACTTCGGCGAGATCGTCGAGCACCCGCTGCTGCACCTGTTGGACATCCTGCCGGTCGCCGGCAAGGTCGCGAAGGGCACCAAGGTGGTGAAGGCTGCCGAGGCCGCTGCCGACGCGACTCGGGCCACCGGCACCTACACCAAGCCGGTCCGACCGTTGAAGGTCGCCGCGACGCGCAAGCTCGATGACGTCGGCGACCTGGTCCCCAACCGGCTCGGGCAGATGATCGACGCAGCGTGGCAGACCAAGCCGCTCGCCGCGATCTCCGACGCGTTCGGCCAGCAGTCCCGCGCGGCGATCCGCACCGTGTCGCTCGGTGAGCAGACCATCGAGGCCCGGCTCCGGCGCCCGCAGATGGACGACGCGACCGGCAACGTGTTTCGCGAGTGGGCCGAGCTCTCCGACGACTCGAAGCTCGCCGAGCGCTACGGCGGCATGACCCGCGAGCGCGAGGCCCAGCTCCACGAGCTCATGACCACCGACACGCGTGGCACAGCGGCGCTCACCGGCGACGAGGCGAAGTACGTCGCGGACTACCGCTCCACGATGGACGCCCTCGCTCAGACCCAGGCGGCGTCCGGGGACCTGGTGAAGATCGGCGACGAGTGGTTCAACAAGGCCGACGCCGGCCGCATCAACCGCGCCCAGGACCGGGCGATCGCAGCGGTCGGCGAGGTGTTCGGCACCGGCAAGGTGACCAACCGTCGCAACCGCAAGACGGGCGAGTGGAAGTCGACCGTGCACCGCGGCGTGATCGACGACATCGACGCGCTCGCCGAGGTGGACCCACGGTGGGCCGAGATCCGCGGGTGGATCGACAACGACGACTGGTCGAGTGCGGCCACCGCGGTCCGCGAGCTCACCGAGGCCGAAGGGTTCGCCGCCGCTGCACGCCGGGTCAACCAGCTCAAGAACTACGGGCACGGCGCGGTGCCGCTCACCGACCAGAAGATGTTCCAGATCCGTCGGGTCATCAACGAGGCGAACCTGGCCCACCGGTCGGCCGAGGCGGTCCGCAAGAAGATCAACCCCGCGCGGTTCGACGAGCTCATCACGCGCCGCGCGGGCGAGCAGTACGTCGCGAAGCTGATGGACGACTCGGTGCTCACCGACGACGCCGCCGCGATGCGGTACCTGCGCGAAGGCGTACTCGATCGCATCCCCGGGTTCGACGCCCGCGAGTTCTCGAAGCTCCGCGAGGGTGTGCGCGGCACATGGGAGAAGCTCAAGGAGGCCGGCGAGGACCCCATCTACGTGCCGCGCGTGTCCCCCGATCGTGCCCGCAAGGTGGGCATCGCGAAGCTCGACGGCACCGTCCCCTCGCTGCAGTCCGCACGGGCTCGCGTCGCGGACATCAGCCCGTCGGTGCACTCCCCGTCGATCGCGGTGAGCCACCAGGCGTTCGACATCATCCGTCGCGAGGTCGGCGAGCAGACCGCCCGCGAGGTGGCCCAGCAGTTCGGTCGTTCCGAGGCGTCGCTCTACGACGAGTTCACACCCGCGGCCGAAGCGATCCACGCGATGAACCCGTCGAAGTCGCTGCTCGAGATCCGCGACGAGCTGATCTCCAAGCAGTATCGACCGTTCGACCCGGCGAAGCTCATGCCGTTCAGTGGCAAGACGTCCGGTGTCGGCGCCGAGCGCGTGTGGGTGCCCCGTCAGGTGGCCGCGACACTCGAGGCAGCCAACGGGTCCCGTATGACCAGTCTCCGCGGCCTCAACGACCCGATCACGCGCATGTGGCGGATCTCGCTTCTGCCGCTCAGCCCGCGCTGGCACCTCTACAACATCGTCGGTGGTGCCGGCATGATGTCGGCGGAGGTCGGCCCCCAGGCGTTCCGCTTCATGGGCCAGGCGAACGAGATCGTCCGCGCCGCTCGCGCCGGTGACCCCCTGCCCCGCCACATCCCCCGGGAGCTCGAGCGCATCATCGGCATGATCGGCCGCGACGAGGCCGCTCTGGCGCTCAAGCAGGGCCGCTCGCTCGGTCGGTGGTGGGAGCAGTCCCAGGCCGGCAAGCTCGGCCGCAGAGGCATCCAGGCGTCGTTCGACTGGAACTCCTACGTCGACGACATGTACCGCGTGATGACCTTCCTCGAAGGTGAGTCGCAGGCCACGCGGAAGTTCGCGAAGCGCGGCATGTCCGAGGCTGCGACCAAGGCCCTCGCCGCCGAGGAGGCCGTGGTCGTGTCGCGCAAGGTGCTGCAGGACGTCGCCGCGCTCACCCCGTTCGAGCGGTCGGTGCTGCGGCCGATCTTCCCGTTCTACTCGTGGCTGTCGCACCTGATGCGCTTCGCGTTCAACTACCCGGCCGATCACCCGTGGCGCGCCGCGATCGTGGCCGGCGGGTCGCGCATCGTGATGGAAGACATGGGCGACGCGGCGTCGACCGACATGCTCGATCTGATCCAGTGGGGCGAGCCCGACGACGAGGGGAAGCGCAAGGCCATCCGCGTCGGCGGCATGAACCCGTTCAACGACACGGCGAAGCTGTTCACTCTCGCCGGATGGCTGGGCAACACCAACCCCTTGTTCGCCACCGCGGCCCAGGCCCTCGGGTTCGACGCGCAGCAGGGTGGCATCGACCTCTACCCGAGCATGTCGTACAGCGCGGAGACCGGCGGCATGGTTGTCGACACTGGCAACCCGGTGAAGAACCTGACGCTCAACTCGCTGCCCCACCTCGGCGCGCTGATGCGCTACATGGGCCAGGACCCCGAGTACCAGAAGCTCCGCATGACCGACCCCGAGACCGCGGACCGCGTGCTCTGGGGCGGTGTCGGGCTGCCGACCGCGTACCGCCGCTACAGCCGTGAGAACGACTACATCGGCGCCGAGCTCAAGCGGCAGGAGGACGCGACGACCCGCGAGTCCGAAGCCCTCAAGGCCGGCGGCGACCTGCAGGGGCTCGTCGACCTCTACGGCGAGGAGACCGTCGCTCGGCTGCTCGAGGCGCGTGCGTCCGGGCAGCTCGACGACGCCCTCGCGTTCAACCGAAGCGAGGAGCGATGACCCAACGCGTCCGCACCGGCCGACCCTTCAACACCACGTCCCCCCTCGGGCAGTGGATGACCGCCGAGCGCCACGGTGTGCGCGACGTCGCACGGGCCACCGGCATCAACGAGCGCACCCTGTCGGACTACCTGGCCCGTCGCCGCAAGATCATCGCCGCGCACACGGTGGCACTCACAGCGTTCACGGGCCTGCCGGCCGGAGCGCTCAACGCGTACCGGCTCGCGGATGACGACCCCGAGGGCAACGCGACTGCGCTCATCGCCCGGCCGGCGACACCGAGCAGGTCCGCCCTCGTGTCCGGCTTCAAGCGGCGGTCGACATGACGGCCACTGCGACCCCGAACGCGAACGAGGGCCGGGAGGAGACAGTCCGACCGGCCCTCGTTCAACCGAGTCTCCTCGGCTCGCGATCTCGCAATCGCGATGTAGGCGACGCGGACGTTACCCCATTCGACGAGCAAGGGAGCACACCATGACCGCGAGCCGCAGGTTGTGCTCGGCCACCGCGGCGAAGTACCGACGGAGCTCGACCAGGTTGACCGACGCGCGAGGTGCCATCTCAACAGGCGGACCGGCGACACCGGTCATACCACGGTTCATGAAGTCGGTCAGCGGCCCACCAGGGCACGCCGTCTGGCCGGCAGCCCGGTGCGGGAGGTGGAACCCGGAGCCGTAGCGGCGGTCGTGCTCGAGGTGCAGCCACAGGATCGACCGGAGCATCGCGTCGGTCGGGTGATCGCCCGCGTTGAGCATCGCGACGACCGCGTGCGACGTGGAGTTGTGGCCCTGGGTGTGCCCACCGACGACACCCCAGCCGCGGCCCTCGTAGATGGTGCCCTCGTCGTCGACACCGAACGAGTACGCGAAGTCCGCCCACCCGCGCGACGGCCCCTGATGGAACCCCTGGACCGAGCGCATCCGCGAGATGCCCTCGGAGCGGTTCTTCGCCCGTGGCCCCGCGGTGTAGTGGGTGAACATCCCCTTGGACCGGGTCATCAGGATGCGCTGCTTCGCGGGTCGCGCACCCCAGTCGGCTCGGGTGAGGATTGCGAGGAACTCGTGGCCGGCACCTACCGCCGCACCACCGAGGCCACCGACGACCGTGCCGACACCGGGAATCATCGAGCCGAGAGCCGCGCCGGCGCCACCCCACTTGAGCATCTTGGACGCCGTGTCGTTCGCGACCGACTCGTCACCACCGAGCAGCTGGGACTCGTCGAGCATGTTGCCGGCGATGCCACCCGCGATTCCCGCGACACCACCGCCGCGGGTCGGGACCTTGCGGGCACCGGAGAACGCGTTGCGCAGGGCGTTCATCACGCCGGCACGACCACCCTGGGTTGCGGCGGCAGCCGGTCGGTAGAGCTCGATGGCGCCGCCGGGTGCGACGGGGGGTCGACCGGCGGACTGGACGGCCCCCTCACCGACGCGCACACCCTCCTTGGTGATCGTCTGCAGCGCGCTCGATGGTGCACCGCCGAGGTGCACACCTTCCTTGGTGATCGTCGCCGGCAAGTAGCGCGGTGGCCGAGACGCCGACTGCACCACGCCCTCGCCGACGCGGACACCCATCGTCGACGGAGCCACGCTCATCGGCGCTCCGACCATGCCGGGGGAGTTGACCTGCATCGGGACGCCGCCGAACATCGCCGGTGGACCCTGCAGCGCACCCTGGCCGACGACTCGCATCGGCACACCCGACGCGGCGGTCTGGCCCCAGTCGAAGAACATGGGCGCACCGCCGCCACCGACGGCCGGTCGAGCTTGGTTGTAGAAGGACATCCAGTCCGTGAACATCGTCTACTCCCTCACCGGAACGCGCTGCCCCAGGCGTTGCCCTGGTTGCGCTTCTGGTCGGTCTGCTGGTTCTGCACGGCGCGGAAGAAGGCCATCTGCTCGGGGGTCCACTGGACCTTCTCCTGCCACTGCTGGTGCTGCTGCTGCTGGTTCGCGACGGCCTGCAGGTAGTTGCGCAGCGCCGCCTGATCCGCTGCTCGGGCGTTCGCCATTGACTCGAGGAACTGGCCCTGGGACATCGCCCGGTCGAGGCCGAGGTTCGCGAGCGCCGTGTTCACCGCGTTCTGCATGTCGATGGCCGACAGGCGCGCCTTCTCGGCCTCGAGCTGGAGGAGCTGCTGACGCTCCTTGAGCTTGGCCGTCTCCTCGCGGTGGGTGAGCCCTGCGCGCTCGATGTCCCAGTTGAGGTTCGCGATGTTGTTGTCGATGTCCGCGTGGCGATCTCGCAGCGCCTTCGCGGAGCGGGCATTCTCGGCGTCGATCTTGCCGGCGGCGACCTGGCGCTCGGCTTCGATGTCGTCCCAGTCCTGACCGACCGATCCAACGACACCGCGCACCGTCGCGTCGGACAGGGCGTTGCGACGCTCGCGGCTCACCTGGCCGGCGAGCGCCTCCCGGGCCTTCGCGATGTCCTTCTCGTCGAGCTTGCGGTCCTCGAGCGCGGACGCCTTGAGCTGGTAGGCGTGGTTCCGGTTGGTGGCGATCTGACCGACGGTGGCCGCGTGGTTCTGGTCGAGGAACGCCTGCCACTGGGGGATGTTGCCGAGCTGCAGGTCGATCGCCCGCGTGTCGATGCCGGCCATCTCGAGCTTCGTCTTGAGCTCGTTGCGCAGCGCCGCTTCCTTCTGGTCGAACGCCGTGGTGCGCAGGCCGTTCGCGTTGATGAGCGCGTCGACCTGGTCCTGCATCGCGGCCCGGTCCATCTGGTAGCCGGTGCCGAGCAGCCCCACCATCGCTTCGATGTCGCGGCTGTTGTCGCGGGTGACCCACGACGTCGAGCCCTGGCCGCGTGCGGTCTGAGCCTGGCGGTACGCGTCCTGCGCGATGCCCTTCGCCTGGTCCTTCCACGAGGGCTTCTGCGCCGGCATCGGCGAGCCCGTCTTCTGCTTCGGGTCGGTGTTCATCCCGAGCTGGTACGGGTTGTACGAGGGAACCCCGGCAGCCTGCACCGGAGTGTTCACCTTCGGCTTGGCTCGGGCCTGAGCCGAGGCGGTCTGCGCTCGGAATGCGGAGACGAGACTCATGGCCGGAGCCTACCGCGTCGTCCACCTAACGCCCCGAATAGGTGGACGCGATGAGTGGATCAGTAGGGGTAGACGATCCAGTCGGGGACCGAGTTGCCCTGCCGGTTCACGTGCGCCGCCTGGTCGGACCAGTGGCGGGTCTGATCGAGCATCGCCTTGAGGTTCTCCTCATACGCGAGGCGGTGCTCCTGCCAGCGGGGGTCACGATCGCGGCGCAGCGCGAGGAAGCACGCGTAGTCGAGCACCAGGTCCGTGTACGCCTCGACCACCTCGAGCTGGTCGGTGTCGTCGGTGCCGTCCGTCGCCAGCTTGGCCGGCAGCTTGTAGTAGTGGACGGTGATGGTGCCGGCGACCGACGGGCGAGGGTTGACCAGGAGCTCGAGGTTCGGCGGTGCACCCCGCAGAGTGAACTCACGGGGTCGGGCCTGGACGGCGGTGGTGGTGTTCGCGTACCAGGTGGCGTCGATCGCGTTGAACGCCCGGTACTCGAGCGCGATGGTCCGGTCGGTGCCTTCGGTGTAGGCCACCTGGTGCACGCGCAGCACGTCGGCCGGCAGCTGCACCCCGGAGTCCCCGATGTCGATGGCGAGATCCTCGTTCACCAGGAGCGTCTCGGTGCGTCGAGCGATGTCCTGGACTGCCTCGTTGATCCACCGACGCAACGACGAGAGCTGCCACGCGACGCCGGTGGAGCCGAGCTCGTTGAGCCGGTCCTGGGTTCCTTCGATCGCCTGGGCGAGCGTCATGGGCATGGTCAGTCCTCCGGTTCGACGAACGTGGGCTGCGGTCGTGGGAGCGCCTCGACGACGGTGAGGAGCTGCTGGTCGTTCGAGTCGAGTCGAGCGGTCCCCGCTGCGTTGAGGTGCCACTTGAGCCGCACGGTGTAGCCCCCGGGCGCGATGTTGTGCAGGCGCGAATGGCCCCACGCGAGCGAATGGGTGTTCAGCCCCGCGACGGAACGCCCGAGCGGCGACGAGCCCAGGATGATGGCTCCCGACTCACGTTCGATCAGATCGAAGGTGAAGTGGACAGGGATGGCAGCGGTCGGAGCGAACATCGACCCCAGGTAGTCGATGACCAGGTCGGTCCACACCTCGGTCTTGTCGATGTCGACCTCGACGTTCACCGAGTTGATCGCGAGCACGGTAGGTGATGTCGCGGTGACCGACGTGGTGGCCGGCGTGCGCACGATGTACTCGGAGATCGGGAAGAACGGCAACGCGTCGAGCCCCTGGGACAACGCGCGGTTCGTCCGTCGCTGGCGGTCCCCAGGGACGTTCGTCGGCGGGTTGACTCGGGCCTGCAGTGGGGTGGGCATCAGGCCCCCGTGACGCAGTCGATCTGGATGCGGGAGATCGAGTAGGTCGCGTTGCCGGCACCGGGGGACCCGTTGAACAGCCGGAGCATCACGTCGTACGGGCTCTCCACCGCGAGCTGGGTCGGGTCGGTCGGCGTGAACGTGGCTTCGATCGTGCCTGACGAGGTGGAGAACGTCGCGGGGGTGGGAGTCGTCGGCGACGTGGTGAGGAACGACGCGACGGTGCCCGAGTACACCGAGGCCGCTGCACCGATGCACACGCCGTTCGCCTTGGTCGACACCCCTGACAGGTCCGACTTGCGCGTGAAGGCGATCGCGGGGGAGACCGTCCACGCGCCGGGGATCTGACGACTGTCCGGCACGATGCTCAACAGGTCGAGGGTCCCGACGAGCGGCATGATGTTGAGCACCCGGTACCACGATGCGCTGCCGTTGGCCCGACAGAACGCCTGAACGCGGATCGCCGAGATGGACTTGATGTGGTGACCTTCGGGGAGCTGGTCCTCGAAGTCGGTCCAGATGTCGCGCACGATCTCCTGGCGCGACGCGTCGTGGTTCTGGATGTAGCCGTCCGCGCCGGACAGGTTGAGGGTGAGCGTCGTCGTCTCGTCAGGGTCCGGTGTGGGCTCCTCGGGGACGGCGGGGATCGGCGAGCTCGACACACCGTCGGCCTTCGGAGCGGACGTCGTGGGGCGGTACCCGAGGGTCAGGCCGTACACCGACGGCGCGGGGCTGCCGGCGATCGCCATCGGTGCACCGTCGGCGGTGTAGGTGATCTCCGCGTCGGTCACGGAGCGGATGCCCACCTCGACCTCGGCGCAGTCGACGGCCACCTCGTGACGGAACACCTGTGGCCGATCCGAGTCGACCTCGATGGTGACGGTCTGCCGGGTGGTGTCGCCGTACAGGGTGACTTCGACGGTGCCGTGGCCCTGCACGGTCGCGATGAGCTCACGGATCTCGAGGCGCCGGTTGACCGCCCGGCCAAGAGGCTGGGAGCGGTACTCGAACACCGGCGTCGGCCGCTCCGGGTCGTAGAGGTGGGCGACGACGAGATCCGACTGGGTGACGTACGGCTTCACCGCGTACATGCGCCCCGTCGCCGAGAGCTCGAAGTTCCGGTAGGTGACGCCGTCATGGTCGTCGTTGCCCTGCAGCCACGTCGGCGCGAGGCGGAACCACCCCTGGGTGACCGAGCTGCGCACCCAGTTGTTCGGCGCGTAGAGCGTCTCACCAAGCACGTTGAACTTGCCCCGGGGCGGGTAGTCGAGCGTCGCGAGGATCGCATCGTTGATCGACGGGGTGCCGTCGGGAAGCCAGAAGCAGCCCTCGAGCTGCGGGGAGATGAGCTCGGCGGTCTCCTCTCCGTTCCACACGTACACGCCCTCGCGGGTGCCGTAGACCACGCCGTCGGTGGTGACCACCGGGATGTTCGTCGCTCCGAGGGTCGACGGCAGGCCCGGCAGCGTGATGACCTGCGGGGCACCGACGTCGCCGCGCACGACGCAACCGCCGCCGACCTGCTTCACCAGGAACAGCTCGTTCGCGTTCATGGAAGCCATCGCGCCGTACGAGCCAGGTGCCTCGGGCATGAAGCGGTAGTTGCGCGAGTCGCGCCCGGCGAGGAAGTCGGCCGCGGCGTACCAGCCGGTGACGTCCGCGGACAGGGCCACGGTGTCGGCGCCGATGTTCTGCGATCCGCCCTGTTGGAACACGATGCGGTTCTGGTGCGACACGCCGGTGTAGGCCCGGTTCCACACGCCCGAGTTGTAGTTGTCGATGTAGCGAGCGTTCTGCACTTCGACCTTGTCCTCGGCGAGCGCAGTCGACGCGGACGAGATCCGCGGGTAGGTGCCGATGCGGCCGCTGACGATGCCGAGGCCCATCGAGCCGATCTGGCCGGGTCGGATCGTCGTGTAGGTCACGTTCGTCATCGTGGTGACCGGGAAGATCGACCCCGAGCCCATGCCGAACGCGACACGGTGATCGCCGAGGGCTTCGTCGAGACGCTCGCCCCGCAGGCCGAACAGCACCATCGCGTTACGCGAATCGCGGTACGAGAACACCACCCGGTCGCCCAACCACTGGCTCACGTCGGACCCCGCAGACTTGCCGCCCATGAGCGCGGTCGCTGTGCGGCGGGCCATGTGCCAGACGCGCAGGCCCCACTGCGCCCAACCGACCCCGGTGGTGGGGCTCTGGCTCGAGGGACCCTCGTCCCAGAGCCCGTAGAGGATCGCCAGCTGGTCGGGGGTCTCGCTCTCGTGCTCGCGCCACTCGGCCATCAGGTCCGTCGCGGTGCCGAGCTGGGTGCGCACCGGGGTGATGATGCCTGTCGCGTTCACCACCAGGATCGGCTCGCCGGTGGTCTCCGAGACGCCGGCCGGCAGCGGCCCGTAGAGGGTGTCGTCGTCCCAGTGCGGGAACCGATCCGAGTGCGGCCAGTCGCCACCCGGATCGGACACCACCTCGACGATGCCGGGGAGCGGGTGCAGGCCCCCGGTGATGTGCCCGGTGCAGCCCCATGTGCCGTCCTCCTGCGCGAACACCGCCGCCTTCTCCGAGTCCAGCGGTGCCGGCTGCGCACCACCGAGGGCGTGACGTGCCGACGCGATCCCAGGTGTGAAATCCGAGAGCTGGATGTACTCCTCGACTCCTTGCCCTGCGGCCACTTCAACTCCTGTCAGATCGGGGCGACGTTCATCCAGTCGAGGAGGAACGTGTACTCAGTGGTGAGCGCTGCGATGTCGGCCTTCAACCGGATGATGTCGAGCGACAGGTCGAGCACGATCGAGTCGGCTTCGCGATCGCGGGCCTGCACGCTCGTCTCGTCGGACAGCGCGTACGCCTCGACGCGGCCACGACGCTCGGCCATGACCGTCTCGGCGAGCTCACCGTGCAGGGCCTTGAGCTCCCCGACCAGGTCCGCGAGACGCGCGTGCTGCTCGGCACCGAAGCTCGGGATCGGAGCCGGGGAGCCCGAGCTCACTTCGAGGTCCGACGACGGCTGCTGGTCGAACGCGATCCACGCTTGGCCGGCGCCTTCTTGGCTGCGGTCGCCGGCGCGGTGCCCGACTTGGATCGACCGACCGGGGTCTGCGTCGGGGCGTCGGTCGGGATCTCGAGCTCGTCGGTCGAGCTGGTGGCGGTGCCCCCGTCGGTCGGGACGGTGGTCTCCGCTTCCTGGCCCTCGTCGTCGCCGGTGAGACCGAGATCCTCGGCACGCTGGGCTTCGATCTCGGCTCGACGCTGACCCTCGGTGCCGACGGTGCGTCCACCGACGAGCTCGCTGTCCTCGTCGACGCGGTCCGGGGTGTCGGCGAGGCCGCTGACCTTCTCGTCGAGCTGACGCTGCAGGGCGTCGATCTGGCGCTGCAGGAGGGCCGTGTCGCCGTCGCCTTCGATCCGCGGGGCGTAGAGGTCGCCCTTCGGATCGTCGAGGATGGTGACGATCTGCTCGCCATCGAGGGACCACGCCGAGATCGCCGGCAGCTTGTCGGGGTCGTTGCCCAGGAGGCCGCGTGCGTTGTAGTAGGAGCAGAGGCGGTCGTACACCTCGTCGCGCTGCCGGCCGTTGCGCTCGTTGACGATGCCCGGGTCGCCCATCCAGACCACCATCACGTCCCACGGGAAGGTGGAGCTCTCACCGGCGGGGATGGTGTACCGCTCGCCGTCGTACTTGGCTGCGAAGTCCTCGCTGCCGTCGTTCTGGATGATGACCAACTGCTGCATGGTGACTCCCGGTCGTTGAGTGGATCGGCCGACAACGACCGAGGCGGGTCCCCGAAGGAACCCGCCTCGGAGTCTACCTACGACCGAGATAGGTAGACGTGTTTGGTGGAGCTCAGCCCCAGCGATCGGTCAGGACGCTGCCACCAGGCACGGCTGGATGTAGGCCAGCTTGAGGTCGCCGGCCGTGGTGCCCGACGCCTCGAGCATCCAGCCCATCGCCTTGTTGTTGAGCGTTGCGGCGACGGTCGTGACGCGACCACCGCTGGTGATCGAGAACGCCGTGCCCGCGGCCACCGAGGTGCCCGACGCCTGGATGGCCGCGATGCCGCCGGTGGCGACCTTCACGACCTTGCCGGTGCCCTTGGACTCGAGCGCCACGCCGACGATCGCCGCGGTGGCCGAGGTGGCCGTCGCGACGACCGGGATGCCACCGCTGATGGTCGCGGCGACGGCCTGGCCCTTCTCCACGGCACCGCTGGTCACGAACTCGTGCACGTCGGCTGCGTCGCCGTCGAGGAACGAGTTCTGCCGCATCGCTGCGTTGGGGTTGTTGATGAGGGTGGTCATGGTGATCCTTCCGTTCGGAGTTGACCTGGGCGGGACCTGAGCCGGTTAGCTCAGGTCCTCCCACTTGCCCTGCAGCCGCGGCTGGGTGCAGATGAAGTTGCCGGCCCAGAGGATCTGGCTGACCATCGCGTCCTGGTTCGGAGGCGTCTGGAACGGCTGGACCGCCATGTCCGCACGAGGGTTCACCACCAGGGAGAAGTGGTTCTCGTTCAGCATGTAGAGGTTGCCGTTGCCGGTGCCGTCGCACTGGCCGTCCACGACCCACGGGACGTTGTTGAACAGGAGGTTGGTGAAGCCGGCCTGACCGAGCAGCTCGTCCGAGCCGGTCGCCGGCACCGACACCTCCTGGCGGGCGCCGCTGGTGCCGTAGCACTGACCCCAGTACCAGTTCCACGGCTCCTGCCGCGAGAGGATGATCGTCGGGTGCTCCCGACCGACGGTGAGGTCACCGAACTTGGTCTGCAGACCCGGCACCGTCAGCGAGGACAGCGCCATCGTCGCGGTGACGTCGGACGCCCACCAGGCGTTGGAGTGGTTGATGTCGCCGTAGACACCGGAGTTCTCCACGGCGATCGCGAGACCGTCGAGCTTCTTCGCGTCGACACCCGTGCCGATCGAGGCGTACAGGTCGGCGCCCAGCATGTGGGAGAACTCCTGCTTCGCCAGCTCGAACTGGTTCTTGATGTGGTTGACGATGGCCTCGGCCGTGTCGACCTTGATCATCGTGAGCCCGTCGACAGCGACGGGGACGTGGTACTGCTTCCAGTCCCAGGCAGCGCTGCGCAGGACGTCGAACGACGCGGTGCTCAGCTGCTCGTAGCCCGAGTACGCGCCGCCCACGTTGGGCCGTGCGTTCTGGACCGGCTGCTCGATGTGCAGCCCTCCCTGGATGACCTTCTTGTTCGACCGGATCTGCCGGTAGAACATGACGTTGGACCCGTAGATCGCGTCGACGATCGTCGGCAGGATGTGCTGCCGAGCGATCGTGGTCACGGTGTCGGTCCCGACGGCGGTTGCCATTGGATGCCTCCCTGGGGTTGACCCCATGTGGGTGATGAGTGGATGAACCCCAGGGAGTTGGAGAGGGGTCGGGCCGAAACCCGAGATCGGTGGCGGCTACTGGTTGCCGGTCTTCATGGCCTCGCTGACGAGGTCGACCGCCGCCTGGTGGTGGTCCTCGGTGGTCTGCGGCTTCTGTCGCTGCTGGCGCGGGGTGACCGCACCGGAGCCGACGATCGACGAGTTGTTCGCCTTGCGCTCGGCGATCGTCGCGTCGACCTGGACGTTGCCCACGGCCTCGGCGACCTGCGCGGCGACGGCCTTGTCGCGGAACGCCGGGGTCTGCCAGAGGGTCGCCTCGAACGCCGCCTCGAGCATCTCCTTGGGACCCAGGTTCGGGTTCTGCTGCGAGATGAAGCCGACAGCGTTCGCCTGCGACGCGGTGGTCAACAGGAGGTCCACCTCGGTGTCGGTCAGGTTGAAGCGATCGCGGGTCTCGGTGCGGGCCTCCTCGAACGCCTGAGCGAACGCGGCCTCGGCGAGCTGCGCCTCCTGGCGGGCACGCTGCTCCTCGGCACGCTGGAACGACTCGAGGCGCTCGTTGACCGCGGCGATCTGACGGGCAGTCCACTCGGCGAGCTGCGGGTCGACGACTTCCTCGGGCAGCGCGTCGGTCGTCGACTCGGACTGAGACTCGGGGGGTGTCGCGCCCGGAGGTGTCGCCGCGGCCGGGTTGTTCAGCGCGGCGAGCTGCTCCGGGGTGAGCGACTCCACCCACGCGACGACCGCCTCGACGTCGGCCTTGCGGTACGTGGCCCCGTTGAACTGGACCAGGTCCGATGTCGGAGCGAGCTCGGTGACCTCGGGCGCGGGATCGGCGGCGGCGGGGTCGGGCTGTTGTATGGCAGCCGGCTCCGATTCCTCGCGAGAAATCCCAGATTCCTTCGCGGCGGGGTCGAGCTCCTCGGTCTCGAGATCCGGCGCAGGCGTCTCCGCGGGGTCCGGGTCCTCGGGGTCGTCCTCGCCATCGGCGTCCGCGTCGGCATCGGTGTCCGCGGGGTCGTTGAAGTGCGCGGCGAGATCTTCGAGCGAGAACTCGTGGTCCTGCGCTTCGATCTCGTCGGCCAGCTCGTCGGGGAGCGGCTCGGTCGGATCGGGTGCGGGCGGGGTGGTGTTGTCAACGGACATCGGTCATTGTCCTTGGTTCAGGATGCGCCGGAGCTCATCGGGGTTGGGCATTGCGGGCGACATCGCCGGGCCACGGCCGGGAGGTGTCGCGCCGGGCACTGCGCCGGGCACGGGCGGGAGCTGCTGCCCACCGCCCTGCTGGGCCATGAGTGCCTGCATGAGCTGATCGAGGTTCGGGTCGCCGGCACCCTGCGGCGGCATCGCGCCACCACCCATGCCGGCACCCATCGCGGGGCCACCACCAGCGAGCTGCGGGGGAGCTGCGGTGAGCCCCTGCTGGGCGATCCGGTCGATGGGCTCGCGGAGCTTGCCGAGGGCACGCGTCTCGAGGTCCGTGATGAAGTCGAAGTCGGCGTCCTCGGCCAGCTTCAACTCCGCGAACTGGCCGAGCATCTTGCGGAGGAGCTCCTCCATCGTGTTCGTCTGACGCGTTCCTGCGGCCATGGTGTACTCCTGGGTCGAACTGGCCCCTCCCCCGACCTGGGACGGTGGGTCAAGGGAGGGGACTCAGATCACTTGTAGGTGAGGTCCGATCCGGTGCCGGACTTGGTGCCGCGCTCCTGCGCCGAGACGTTCTGCCCGAAGTTCTTGCCGGTGGTGTGGCCGACCTTCTTGAGCTGCGCCTTGCCCGTCTTCGCCTTGTGTCCTTCCACGGTGACTCCTTCGGTGGATGAGTGGATGAGATGAGTGTACGGGACGCGCGGGTTCGGTGGAGTGGATCGGATCAGGGGGACGAGTAGGCGGCGACCTGGATCGCGACCCAGCGCTGCCACTCGACGTTGAAGGTGCCCTCCACGTCGTCGACCACCCCGGTGTCGAAGTCACCGCGGAGCCAGCCGGCGAGACCGTCGTTCGGGGTGCCCAGTGACGTCGCTCCCGGGTCACCGGTGAGGGTCCACGTGGCACCCCAGTCGCCGACGCCGACAGCGATGGCCGACGCCGGTCCGGGCGCGGTGAAGCCTGGGACGTCCTCGAGCACCGGGATCTCGCCGGCACCGAACGACACCACGTTGACGGGGTCGCCGAGCTCGACGCCGGCAGCGTCGGACCACGCGATCGCGATCATGCCGGTCGACCAGAGCTCGTGGCTCGAGGTGACCGTCGACGCGGACGATCCTGTGCCCTGCAGCACCCCGATCGTCGAGGAGCCGTCGGTGTCGAGCGACGCGATCTGGGTCCAACCCGTGCCGCTGTAGGTGACCCCGAGCTCGGTCATCGACACGAACACGAGCACCAGGTCGCTCGGGCCGACACCATCGAGCGTCGGCAGGGTGAGCGTGAAGGTGCCACCACCGATCCACCCGCCACCGGTGGTGTAGTCGACGACCGTGGGCGCATCGCCGGCCGGGGGTCCCGGGTCGACCGGCCAGACCTGGGTCTCACCGATGTAGATGGCCGCGACGTCGGTGTCGCCGACCTTGACCGCTGCAGCGTCCTCGAGCTTCACCGGGTCACCATCAGTCCGGGGCCACCACGTAGACGGTGGTGGCTGCCGGCGTCACGATCGCCGCGTACTCGGTCTCGGTGCCCACCCACAGGTGGGTCACGTCGGACCCGGTGGCGGTCTGCACGAACGCCGCGACGTTCTGGGCTGCCGCGGTGCCGAGCGTCGGCAGGTTGTCGAGCTCGTTGTAGTCGGTCGTGCCCGGTGCACCATCCTCGCCGGGGTCACCCTGGTCGCCCTTCGCTCCGGGTGCACCGTCCTCACCGTCGGCACCCTGCAGGGACGCGAGCCACTCGGGCAGCGTCCCCTCGAACCCGTTCGCGAGCGCGAGCTCGTAGGCCGAGGCACCGTCCTCGCCGGGGTCACCATCAGCCCCGTCGGCGCCGTCCGTGCCGTTGGTCCCGTTGGTGCCGTTGGTGCCGTCTTCACCATGGAGCGATGCGAGCCACGCGGTCTCGTCGCCGATGAACCCGTTCGCGACCGCGACCTCGTACGCGGACGCGCCATCAGCACCGTCGGCCCCCGGGTCACCCTGGTCGCCCTTCGGCCCTTCGGTGAGAGTCGGCAGGTCGTCGAGGTCGTCGTAGGAGTTGGACGTCGCGACAGCGCTGAGCCCCGCGATGACGGACGCGGGGTGACCCGACTCGTCGAGGTCGGGAAGCTCGGCGTGGTCGGGGATGCCCGGAGGGTGGACCGTCAGGTACGCGGTGACCGCGGCCTGGATGTCCTCGGAGCTGACCGACCCACCGGGAGGCGGGATGTAGCCGATGCCCATGGTCAGCTCAGTCGTGGCGCCGCATGACGCGGACTTCTTGGGTGCTGGCCCCGATGACGCCCCAGAGCTCGTCGGCCATCAGGTCGACGGTGAAGATCGCGCCGGCGGACACCGCGATGCCGTTGTTGACCGTGACGTCCGCGCCGCCGACGTAGATCGTCGACCCACCGGAGGGCACCTGCACCGCGACCGCGTTCGGGATCGCCGGGATGCCGCCCTCGGCGAGCTTCACGGCGGTGGTGCCGACGGTGACTGCTTCGGTTCTCATGATGTTCTCCCTGCTGCGGCGCGTGCGCCTGGTGGTTGTCCGAGGGTTCCGGCCTGGGCCTGCTGCTCACGCATCCGCGCGGCGACCGTCGGCCAGTTCGGGAAGTCGTGCTCCTGCAGCACGGCCTCACCGTCGATCGCGCCCATCGCGAACAAGGTGTCGGCCTCGGCGGCACGCACCTGGCGCGAGGTCGGGGTCGTCGAGCCGGCCTTCACGTGCAGCGCGAAGCGGATCGGCGACGGGCTGTCGGAGTTCCGGTCCGGCACGTAGAAGTGCTTCGCTCGGAGCGCCGAGGTCATCTGCTCGCCGGTCGGCCCGAGGAAGGTGATGACCCGTTCGGCGTCGTAGAACTCGGCGATCAGAGCGGCAGCCTTGTTGCCGAGGCGACGGGCCATGAACTCGAAGTTGCGCAGCGTCATGCGGATGTCGACGAACGCGGACTCCTGCACCGAGTCGAGGACGCCCTGCGCGTTGCGGCCGGTCGGGGTCGCGCCGCGCACGATCGCGGACAGGCCACTGATGCGCTCCATCTCGCCCACGTAGAAGTCGACGATCTGCATGGCGATCTGCGGGTGCATCTGCGGCGGGTCGAGCCAGCGGACCTCGGAACCGTTGTTCTTCGGGAGGCGCTGACCGGGGCGGTTGACGATCGCGGTGCGCGACAGCCCCGCGCGGACGTCCTCGAGCAGCACCGGGTTGCCCACCAGGTCGATGTTGTTCTCGATCGACGCGAGGATGCGGTTGATCGACTGCTGCATCGGCGTGAGGAACTCGACGAGCGACATGGTGACGAACTCACCCTCGTCGAGCGGGACACCACGCTCGTAGGGCTGTTCACCATGGCCCCACATGTCGGACGCCGGCAGCTCCTTGAGCACCGCGTTGCCGCACACGATGGTGACCCACCAGCGCTGCCCCTCGGGAGTGACACGCTTCCACCAGCACTCGAGGATCAGGTGGCGATCCGAGTCGATGTCAGCCTCGCCCATGCGGCCATAGCGGGTCTGACCGGGCAGGCCGTAGCCCTCGTTCGCGATGCCGGCCATCGGGCCAGGGTTCGCCTTCGGCTGGGACCCGCGCGGTTCACCCACGATCGAGGGCCCGCGGTCAGCTTCGTCGACGCCGGACGCGGTGCCGACCACCTCGAGCGCCCCCGGGAACCGTGTCTCGAGGTCGTCGGAGTTCACCTCCTGGACTTCGATCAGCCACCGCGCGTCCTTCGTGTCGGTCGCGTCGGGGTCCCAGTAGAAGGTGAACGGATCGACCCGCTTGAGGGCCACGTCGCCGATGCCCTGGTGGAGCGACTGGTCCCAGTACGTCTTGAGGATGCCGACGCCGTAGACGCCCTGGTCCCAGAAGAACTTGTGGAACTCCTGGTCCCAGTCGTTGGTGTGCTGCGCGGCGCGGAGGGCAGTGCGGAGATCCTGCGAGATGTTCCACTGCGCCATGTAGGTGTCGCTGTGCGGGTCCGCGGCGGGCATCACTTCGATCGACGGTGCCGAGTCGGTCTGCCACGCGACGATCTTGCGGACGATGGGGTAGATCTCCGGGGGCTTCGGCGAGGGGAGATCCTCACGCCGGCGCGTCGACCACACGCGGTTGTGCACCACCTCGTAGTTGCGCACCCACTGGGTGAACAGCGGGGTGCGCCACGCGCGGGACCGTTGGAACAGCTCGCGGACCCGGCTCACCTTCGCGGCGTCGTAGACCGGCTTGCGGATCTTCGGCAGGTCCGGGGGTGCGTCGGGTGCTGTGTCGTCCGTGGCGAGCTCAGGCGGCGCGACGGGGGTGCTCGGATCGGAGGTGGGGTCCGTCACCGCAGGGTCCATCGTGAGCGCCATGGGTGGATGGTACCGCGGTAGGTGGATCAGATAGGGAGATCAGGCGAGCTCGGGCCGCATCGACGGCAGGTCCGCGTGATCGACGACCACCGGGCGCGACTCGATGCCCGTGCGGTCAAACAGCTCTGCGGCACCCCGGTCCATGTCGTCCTGCAGCTGCCGGCGAGAGCGGACCACGGTGCCCGTCGACGGGTTCATGTGCTCGGGCCACATCGGCGCCGGCTGCGGCTTGTCCTCGCGGTAGTCGCGCTTGAGGACCAACGTGCACGACGGGCAGATCGGCGGCGGGTTGGTGCCGTGCTCCTCGATCGACTCGTTGACAACGCGCGGGTACCCGCACTCGGGGCAGCGGTAGCTGTAGAGAGCCATCAGGATCGAATCCTCTCGTGGTGGCCGCAGCGGCGGCACTCGGTGTAGGTGAACCCACGGGTCCACGACGCGAGGGGGTAGGTGTGCCCCAGGAAGCAGCAGATGATCCAACGGAACATCAGACCGCCACCCCGAAACAGGGCTCGATGCCGCAGCATTGGAGGCAAAGTGCATCCGAACCAGCACCCATAGCGTCGAACTCGAACACCTGGCGGTGACACAGGACGCAGACCACGCACTCGCACCCCTCGAGGCGCAGGTCCACGTAACAAGTCGGGCAAGTGTGGTACCTGCGGGTCATCTTCAACCAGAGCCACCACAGCTCGAAGCGCATCCACTTCAACACCTTCACGTCGGCTCCTCGAGCACGATCGACGCGACGGCCCACATCGTCGTGAGCCGGAGCTCGCGCAGCGCGGTGGTGCGGTCGGCCGACGCCGGGCAGTTCTCGACGATCGCGATGCCGAGGGCCTTCGAGCACTGCCGGACGAGCTCGATGCGCTCGACCTGCTCGGGGCTCGGTGCCTGGTTGGTGAGGGCGCGGACGATCTCGGCCTTCTGCGCCTCGTCGCTGTACTGACCTGGTGCACTCACGCGTAGCTCCATTCGTTGGCTGCTGATACGAACTCGTCGGTCATCCCCGCGGTCTCCGCGCCGTACGCGGCCAGTGGGGTGTCCATCACGTGGCAGGTCACACCGACGGCCATCGACATGACGGTGTCGTCGTGCTCCTCGCCGTTGCCGTTGCCGTAGCCGCCGCCCTCGAGCGTCACGTAGTTCGACATCTCGTCGTACGTCTTGCGGTCGTGGATGGTGACCGAGTGGTCGATGACGTGGCGGATGAGCCAGGAGACCGCGAGCTGCTTGGTCTGGAGCGTCGTCGCCCAGCCGTAGGTGTCCTGCATGATCTCGCCGGGCGTCTTGTCAGCGCGGACCTGGCGCTGCCAGACCTTCGGGTAGTTCATGCCGACGAGGCGCCCGATGGTGCCGAAACCAGGGCCGGTGATCTCGGTGGTGACCGTCGCCTCGTTGAAGAACATGCCGAGCTTGAACAGCTCCTCGCCGAACTGCACGGGGTCGATGCGCCCGCGCCACACGGCGACCTGCTCCATGGTCCGGCGGTTCAACACCTGGGCGCACGCGGGGTCGCCCTTCACGGTGCGCGTCGGGTCGCCGGCCACCATGTACTGGCCCCAGTCGAAGTCGTCGACCGGCTTGCGGAACAGCGTGAGGGGACCGTCGGACGCCGTCTTGAACTCGACACGGTCACCGTCGCGGATGAGCATGCCGCGCACGCCGGGCTCCTGCTTGTAGCACGCACGCAGGTGCTCGCCGGGGAACACGTTGAGGCCGGTCGCGAGGAACGCCTCTTCGGGGGTCGCGGGGTACTCCTGCATGAACATGAGGACGTCGCCGCCGCACTTGTTCGCGATCATCCACCGGCGCCACGCGAGCTGGTCGTCGTCGAGCCCCATGCGTCGGAGGATCTTCTCCTCGTCGTCGAGGGTGCCGAGCTTGTAGCTCATGCCGAGGTACGACGCGCGGTACTCGTAGTGCTCCCACCACGGCAGGAACAGCGGCGCGAACTCGGTCTCCCCCTGCTCGGCCTTGAGCCACTCCTCGTGGAAGTAGTTGCCGCGGCCGTTCGCGGTGGACTCGAGCACGACCGCGGACCCGAACTCCTCGGGGATGGTCTGGGTCTGGCCGAGCATCACGGCCTTGGGGTCCGGGTAGAAGGCCACCTCGGAGGCGTGCAGGAAGTGGGTGGTGGACGAGCGACCCGCGCCGCGGTTGCCGGCGGTCGCCACCTTGAGCGCCGAGCCGGTCTCCTTCCACCCGATGTCGTTCTTCGAGAGGTACTTCGGGGTGTAGAGCCGGTGGTACGGGTACGTCTCCCAGTAGCGGTGCGTCATCTCGAGGAGGTTCTGCGACGCGGGGATCTCGTGAGCGAGGACCGTCACGCGGTAGCCGTGGAACACCCACGCGAGGGAGAACGCGAGGGCCTCGGTGACGGTGCTGATGCCGAGCTGCCGGGCCTTCAACACGATGATGCGGATACGGCCCGAGTTGTTGAGCTGATGCTCGGCGATCTCGAGGTAGCGGAGCTGCGCCCAGTTCGGCTGGAACCGGACGACCTGCATCCGCTTGTTCTTGATGGAGAGCTGGCCGACCAGCGACGGCAGGATCACGCCCGGCTCCGCGAACTGGTCGCCGACTTCCGCGCGGGGGCCTTCTTCGCGGGGGCCTTCTTCGCCGGCTTCTTCTCGACCTTCTTCGCGGGGACGCGCTTCGTTGTCGGCGCGTCGTCGAGGGTGGGAGCGTTGCCGATGACCGAACGCTGGTACTCGGTCTGCTCCTCGAACGACCGGGCGGCGGGGCCACGGAGACCCTCGCGGACTTCCTCCATCATCGCCGCGTGCTGCTCGCGCAACTCGGCCAGGCCGTCGTCCTCCTTGGCCTGCTTCATCTCGCGCAGGATCGCTGGCAGCACCGACTTGGTCAGCATCGCCTTGTCCGACGGCGTGCCCGCGACGAGCGTCCGCTTCGCCGAGGTCAACATGAGCTGCACGATCTCGGCTGCTTCGGCGCGGATGCTGTCGAGCGCGTCGTCGTCGACGAGCTCGAGCACCTCCATCGGGTCGATCTCAGCCACCGTCGCCCTCGAGCTCGTAGCCGTCGTCGATCACCCGACGGAACGCGACCAGGTGCAGCATCTCGCCCGCGGTCTCCATCAGGGAGAACACCTCGTTGCGGCCTTCCATCGGCACGCCGAGCTTCACCTCGAAGCCACCACCGACGCGGGCGCTCGACTGGGACATGAAGTGGGCGGGGAAGTCGGCGACCGCCTCGTAGATCGTGCCGTCGATCTCGATCAGCTCATCGACCTCGGGCTCCGGCGCCGGCTTGGTCGCGGACTTGCGCGCCATCAGCCCGGGAGCGGTCGGTGGCCGTCGGCGCTCGGGATCAGCGACTCGCCCGGACGCAGCACCGTGACACGCGACGCGGGGTCCTCCAGATCGGGGAGTAGGTCGAACGTCGGGTCGACGGCCTCGAACTGCTCGGGCTCGTCGTACACCGGCAGGGTGGTGACGCGATCAGCCGCGATCGGTTCCTGAATCGGAGGCGCGAGCACCGAGCTCACCGCGGAACTCACGGCGGTCGCCGCCGCGGTGGACGACTGCTCGGTCACCTCGGCGACCGTCGCACCGAGCTGCTCGAGGATGCGCTCGACCAGGTGACCGAGCAGCCAGATCCCGGCGCAGAGACCGGCGACGAGGACCACGACTTCCGACAGCTTGCCCCGATGAGTGGATGCCATGAGTGGACACGATAGCCGGATCAACCATTCCGAAACCCGATCCCGAGATCGCTGACCCCCACCCAGATGCAGCCTGCGCCACCCGGGGGCCGGGGGGGGAGGGGGGTGGTCAAACCGGGATCTCGAGCTCGTCGGACGGACGGACGGACGGACGGACGCGGCACACGGGCGCATGGGGCGCGGATGCGGGGCGCACGCGGGTAGGTGTGGAAATGAGTTGAGGAAATGAGTTGATCTATGGGTAGACGATTGGTACGATGGGCGGACCGAGCCGCGGATAGGCCCGCGGCCGACGAGAGGAGACACACCATGACCGAGACCAACGAGCACGCGACGCGGTGTCCAGCGACCCACCAGACCGCGACGTTCAACGATGGCGAGGTGATTCACTGCTCGCTCAACGACGAGCACGCGGGTGACCACATCGACCGCTCCCGCGAGGCGATCGGCGAGGTGATCACTTGGCAGCGCACAACGCTCGACGAAGGTGCGCTGTTCTACGTGATCCACGGCGGACCGAACTACTCGGACGCCGACGTCTGGCTCAACGGTGTGCCGATCGCGGCGTCCGGCTCTCTCGACTGCAACGCCGATGCGTTCTCGACGATGGCCGATGCGCTCAACGCGTGGACGCGGCGTCGCAACGACTGGACCGGTCGCTTTCCATGTTGGGGTGACGGTATGACACTGCTCAACGCCGACGCGGAGCACGAGCACGCGGACTACATCATCGTCGAGTGCGCCGCGGGGATGTCGCACGACGCGTGGACTTTGGAGCACGCGTTGAGCGAGCTGGACCGATCCGACGAGTTGGGCGACTACGTCGATGTGCCGGACGACATCGCGGACGAAGTGCACACCGCGTGTGGCGAGCGACTGCCCAACTGTGACTGTACCGCGGTCACTCTCATCGCCGATGACTTCGGCGGCGCGGACGCGTCGCGCCTCTACGACCGGCTTACCGAACTAGGCGCGCGGTGGGGAGCGACACTCACCGCGACCCGCGACACGCGACGCGGCGCGGCCGACGGTGCGACAGTGCCGCGGCTCGTTCTCACAGTGTCAGGTGTCCGCGGGACCACCGTGCACGGCGCCGCGTGCGCCGCGGGTTTCGTTTGCTACTTGAGCGACTGAACGACACCGCGCCGGCCGATGGTCGGCGCGGTGCTCAAGGTGTCGCGGGGATCACCTCGCGGGACCTTGAGCACCGAACGGTGCGACCACGACCGCGGATAGGCCCGCGGCGATGAGAGGAGACAGCAAGTGAGCGAAGAACTGACCACCTGGCAGCGGGCGCGGCACGCGTCGGACCGACTCGTCCGCGACTGCAACGCGGCTCGCGAGATGGACAACGAGTACGTGGACCCGGACGAGGACGAGACCGAACGAGAGGCGCGTCGGGCCGACCTGCCGAACCCCGACGACGTCCTGTCGATCGACGTCGAGACACGCGCCCGCGTGCTGCTCACCTACGGCGGACCGACCGTGTTCGTCGAGTACGTGTTCAGCGGTGGCGACTTCATCCGCGCCGAGTACGTGACGACTGACAACGCATCACGGGACATGGTCCGCGTGGACCTGTCGGACGACGACGCGGAGACGATCGCTGACGCCTACATCGGCGGGATTCACATGCTGGCCGACGCCGCGGGAGTCAAGCAGTGAGCGCCACGCGAGGAACCGAGTACCGACTCACCGCGGACGACGAGACGCGGATTGACACCGCGATCCGGCACGCGTTCGCGGATGCCGGCATGGCGACCGATACGACGCATCTGCAGCGCGTCGCGGCGCACGCGATCGGCTGCAGCCTTGACGACTTGCGCGACGTCGAGCGCGAGCACATCACGCGGCGGATCGACGTGTTGGCCGTGATGGAACGGCACCCGTCGCACGACCGCGAAGGGTGGAACGGACGCGAGTGCGGACCCGGCTACAGATACGCGCGGGACCTGTGGGCCATGTCGTCCGGCGATGGGGACGAGTGGGGGACGCTCATGATGCACTACTTCGCTGTCACGGAGGTGCTGTACCTGCGCACGGGCGAGATGGTCGACGACTACCGACCCGGTCCAGCGGTCGACGAGTTGCGCCGCGCTGTGCGCGAGGTGGGCGCCGACCCGTACGAAGGTCCAGACGTCGAGTGGCCCGCGTGCGACCTGTGGGAAGCGCTCGACCGGATCGCGGCCGACGACGGACGGACCGCGTGGCTCGACGGGTACCGCGCGTGGGCCGCGTGGTGCGCGGTGGAGTGCGAGGTGCTCAAGGCGGAAGGGAGGGACTACTGACCGACCGACCGCGCCGGCCCGGTGGCCGCGGGTGGGTTCGACTCCCACCCGGCGCACCACTTCAAACCATGAGGTGACGCGAGCCCATAGGCGGGCACGCGGTGATGAGAGGAGACAGACATGAAGGTTCAGCTGGACCGCGACGACATCGACGCGGTGTGCGCGATGTCGTCGGCAGGTGACGTCCATGAGGTGGAGTACGACAACGGCACGTCGGTCAAGTTCACCGTCGACGTGACGTACGACGGGTGCGATGTCCGCGACCTGTGGTGTGACGACAGCATGGGGGAGCTCGGCGAGCCGCGACTCGACGGGTGCACCGGGTGGGAGTACCGCCCACGCGGCTTCGACGGCGCGGCCCGCAAGCTCGCGATCGGCCGCGGTCACGACATCTGGTGGTGGCAGCCTCCCGCGGAGATCAAGGGTGACCGCGACGCGGTCGACGAGTTGGTCCGTCTGGTATGCGACATCCTCGAGTGGGGTTGGCAGATCGTCACGCTCGAGATGGTCGTGACCGACGAGACCGGGACCGAGCACACCTACACGGACAGCATCGGTGGAGTCGAGCCAACCGACGACGGGGTGCGCGGGGCGATCGCGAACTACCTGCTCAACGGGGTGACCGAGCAGCGCGAAAACGACGAGGATGACGAGGCGCGCGAGGTGCTGGCCGCGATGGCCGCGCTCACCGGGATCACTGCGGGGGTGATCCTGTGAGCGAGGAGACGCGGGAAGCATGGCACCGGACCGCCGACAGGTTCGCGAGACGCGCACGTCGAGCGGCGATGAAGGCCGACCGGGCTCGCCGGCGCGGGAAGGTGCGCGACGAGCACGCGTGGAAGGTGGTCGCCGCGGAGTGCCGACGCGAGTGCGCGCGGGCACGGTTGATGGGGGAGGTGGTCGCATGACGACCGACCCACGCGATGCCGCACGCGACCGGTGGAACGCAGCGCTTGCCAGCGGCGACGACGACCGGATTGAACGAGTCGGGCGCGAAGTGCTCGACGACATCCACCGTCGCCAGTTGAACGACTGGAACGTGCACGAGCGCACGGGACGGGAGGGTGCCAACTGAGCCGAAACCCGCGCGTCGCGGGTCCGTGGGGAGGTGACTGGCCCCGCGCTGATGAGGCAGGTCAACAACGAGGAGACAGACATGAGCAATCCGATGGAAGTGATTCACGACTTCCGCGCCTACATGGCGCGGCTCGACGAAGCGGACGAACCGATCGAAGTGCGCGACGTGGCGCCCTACATCGACGCGGTGGCGCCGTGGGCCGACGAGTTGCAGAAGCTCGCCGACTACGCCAATGGCGAGCCGACCGACTCGCCCGATCCGTTCGTGCCGGGGGAGTTGAGCGAGCGGGACTACCCGTCCGGCGCCGACATGGTGGACTACGTGAGCGAGATGCTGCAGCGCCTGGGGGTGAAGCCGACCGATGGCGAGCCCGAGTTCGGATGCGTCGAGTGCGACGGCACCGGTCTGTGTGCACCGTTGCCGTCCGAAGTCGCGGGGACCGGGGCGACGTTGATCGTCGAGCGACACGACGAGTGTGAGACGTTCGAGGGGGATCTCGACGCTGCCAGGTTCGTCGCGTTGTGTCACCCCGAGTACCGGTGGATCGTCTACGTGAGCGAGGAGCGCAACGTGGTCTCCTACGACGCGCACCTCCCGATGCCGGCCGACGCGCCAGACATCGAATCCGAGGGGGAGTACCACCTCTGCACCGACGGCCAGCTGCAGCACCTCGTCGTCGACCTACTCGCCGACCTGACGAGGGGGAACCGATGATCGCAGGCGACCACCGACAGTTGACCCAGCGCGTCGCGAAGATCCGCACGCACGCGGCGAAGGCATCCAAGCACCTGCGCACCGCGGCCGACGCGACCGGTGATGCCCAGGAGGACGCGTGGCTGGACGCGCTCGAAGAGGTGCGGGAGGTGCTCGACGTGGTGACCGCGACCCGAGCGCTGTTCGGTCGGCTGTCCGACGAGGCGAACCGCAAGCACCAACTCGGGTAGCGCGTGGGGATCATGCACGACGTCGAGTGGCGCGTACGCGTCCATCTGGCCGGCGAGGACGGGTGGTGGTGGATCACCGCTCCGTCCGGCCGGCCAGTCGACGTGACGCGTGACGTGCGACTCGCGGCCTCGCTCATCGACCCGTCGCTCGCCGGCCTACTGGTGGGCTCGCTGAGCGACCGACGCGAACGACATGGGTTGGGCGTTGTCCTCAAGCATGAGGTGAGGCGAGCCGATCAGGGTTGATGGAATCACCCACCGTGTAGTTGCAACAATATGTTGAACTAATGAGGTGTCACACGGTACCGTTACGGTAACGACCAACCCACGGGGGTAGATCCATCAACAACACCAGGAGTCATGCATGGCACGTCCGCAGGTCCACCAACCGAAGATCATCGAGCAGCTGCAGCGACATCCCGACGGGATGACACGCAAGGAGCTCGCCGACGCGGTCGGGTGCAGTCCGCAGCAGGTCCACAAGGTCACCCAGAAGGGCAAGCTGGACCCGACCGACCCGGACTACCTGCCGATCACCGTGGTGGGCCAAGGCCGCAACGGCGCCGACATCCTCGCTTGGAGCGACGCTGTGCCGGCCCGGCGGGCGATCGTCACGACTGCCGGCCCGATGCACCGCGAGGTCATCCCGTCGATCCCAGGGCTCGGCGAGAAGCTCACGGTGGTCGGCATGACGATGGTGGACGGACGTGTCGAGGTGGTGGTGGAAGGTGAGCACGGTGAGCGGCACACCTTCACCAGTGGAACTCCGTCGTAGGTGGATGTCGTGACCCTGATGAGTTGCTGAGTACACTCCGGCATCTCAGGGAGTTGAGGCGATCCGAGCCCCTCGAGTCGGTCCAGCGCACGGCCCGGCAAGAGGGGCTCAGTCGCGTATCAGCCCCGATGGGTTGACGCGTGGGTAGTCGATAGGCTTGACTGCCCTGATACGGCTCAGCCGCCAAAGCGGTTCCTCTCGAGGAAACGCAGTCCGACCTCTCAAGCCTCCTTCGGGGGGCTTTTTCGCGTGCGCGGCCAGGGCAGGTACCACGAGTACCAGGGTTCTAGGGCACCCGCGACCCCCGTATAACCCTGGTACCTGTGGTACCTGTTTCCCCTTAAGAGGGCACTACCCACCCTAAGAACATTGGTACCGCGGTACCTAAGAGAGCAACTCACCCTAAGAACCTTGGTTCCGTGGTACCAGCAGATGAGTTGAAGGAATGAGTTGACGTCCCCGGATCGTCCACGTATGTTCCTTCGCACCCCGAGTTGCTCCGGGGTACCGAGAGTGTCTCCTCGGTTCTGGTGGGCGAAGCCGGCCCACGGTGGTCCGCCGACTGCCGTGGGCCGGGCACCACCAGATCGCCCATCACCACGAAAGGCACCAATGCCCCGCAAGCACCTTCGGTCCGTCGAGTCGTCCTACGAGCTCGAGGAGAAGCCGGCCGACTCGATCGACATCGCCGAGGACCTGAACTCGGACCGGTTCACGGACTACGACCCCGAGGCGTACTACCTGCGGGCGAGCGACTACCAGGGGCACGCGAAGAACGTGCAGATCTCGCTGCCGACCAACTGGGCGCCGGCCATCCAGCGCATCGTCGACTCCGACCGCAACCCGATCCGCAACGCTGCAGACCTCGCACGACACGGTCTCGTGCACGCGATCGTCGGCGAGATCCGCAAGCTCGGGCTCGAGGACGACGAAGAGGTGACCGAGTGGTTCACCCGCTACCGCCTCCGGCACGCCGCTGATGAACAGCGCGAGCGGATGTCGTACCTCAACGACCTCGAGACCACGTGTCAGCTCATGGTCGAGACCATGGACTGGATGGCGATGCACCAGGTGCTCTACGACGCCACGCAGCTCGAATGGCCCAAGGGACTCGCCACCAAGCGCGACGAGATCGTGCGCCGCTACCGCGAGAAGTTCCCACCCAACTTCAACCCGCAGTACGCGCCCTACATGGACATCTAACCGGCGCCGATCACCCACTCAAGCATCCGCGGATAGGCCCGCGGTGAGGAGACAGAATGGCACTCGTATCACGCAGCGCACTCCGCGCTCAGGACGCTCGATCCGCTTCTCAGGCGGCTACGCCGCCTTCAAAGCCTGCCCAGGCCGGCACCGGGCGGGGGCAGACGACGCACAGGGGCACCACGGCCTCTCGCTCTCTGCTCTCGCTCAGTCCGGGAGGGTCGGCCGACGAACGCTCGGACGCGGACTTCAACGACGTCCAGACCTGGCCGGGCGCGGATGTCGAGTGGAAGGGCTGGACCGCCGAGGACCCGAGGGCATGGCCCGCGTGGGTCGAAGGGTTCCGCGACCACCAGGTGCAGGCTGTCGAGGAGATCGCCGAGGCGTACAACCGTGGCGCCGACGTCGTGTTCCTCGACGCACCGACCGGGGCCGGCAAGACGCTCATCGGCGAGATGGCCCGACGCATCGTCGGCGGCAAGTCGCTCTACGTCTGCCACTCCATCGGCCTGCAGGAGCAGTTCCTCGCCGACTTCCCGTACGCGTCGGTGCTCAAGGGCCGGGCGAACTACCCGACGCAGATGGCGCCGTTCCCCGAAGTCACCTGCGCCGACTGCACGCTCACCACCCAGCCCGAAGCCGAGGACGCCGAATGCACGTTCTGCGCCGAGCCGGCCATGTGCGCCTACGTCGAAGCCCGCGACGACGCGCTGCACAACCAGATCGCCGTGGTCAACACCGCCTACTTCCTGAGCGAAGCCAACCACGTCGGACGACTCGGCACCGGCCGAGACTTCATCATCGCCGACGAGGCCGACACCCTCGAAGCGATCCTCATGGGCACCGCCGAGTTCCGACTGGCCGCACACGCCATGCGTCGACTCGGCATCGAGCCCCCGAAGAAGGGCAGCCACGCGAAGACCGTCGCCGCGTGGCTCACCGAGGAGCTCCGGCCGGCACTCGGCGCCCGGATGCGACTGCTGCGCGGAGACGACGTCGAGATCGTGCGCGAACGGAACCGGCTCAGCCGCACCGCCCAGCGCATCACCGAAGTGGCGAACGAGATCCTCGGCGACGCGTGGGTGCGCGACTACAACGACACCGACGCCCTCATCCTCAAGCCCGTGACGGTGGACCACGTCGGCCCCGAATGGGTGTGGAAGCACTCGAAGCGGTGGCTGCTGATGAGCGCCACGCTGGTCTCCACTGACGAGATGGTGAGCTCGCTCGGCATGGCCGGCATGAACGTCGAGACGGTGACCGTGCCGATGACCTTCCCGCTCGAGCACCGCCGCATCCACGCCGTCCCCGTCGCGCCGATGACCGCGAAGCAGCAGGACACCTCCTGGCCGAAGATGGTCACCGCCATCGGCAAGATCCTCGAGCGGCACCCGGGCGAGAAGGTGCTCGTGCACACCGTGAGCTACTCGCTCGCGACGCACCTGTTCGAGAACGTCGTCGACATCCACGGCCGGCCGTTCTTCACCTACACCTCGAGCCGCACCCGCGACGAGATGGTGGAGGAGTACCGCGCCGAGGTGCACGAATCGGGGGCGGTCATGTTCGCGCCGTCGCTGGATCGCGGGTTCGACTTCAAGGGCGATGACGCCCGCGTCGTGATCGTCGCGAAGGTGCCGTTCCCGCACCTCGGCGACAAGCAGGTGAGTGCGCGGCTGCACACCCGCGACGGGCAGCAGTGGTACACGGTGCAGACGATCAGGTCGCTCGTGCAGATGACCGGGCGCGGGGTCAGGTCGGCCGACGACTGGGCCGTGACGTACGTGTTGGATTCGAGCTTCCTCGACCGGCTCTGGAAGAAGTCGAAGCGGCTGCTGCCCGGATGGTGGCGCGAGGCGATCGACCTCACGGTGACCAAGCGTCACCTCGGGATCACGAACAAGCAGGCTGAACGCGAGCCCAACTTCAAGCGCGGGCGGGGGTACGTGTGATGCCTGACCACCACGCGTTCTACGTCTACGAGGTCGCGAACAACAGGGACATCGCAGCGACCGTCACCGGGGTGATCTTCGGTCGGTCGGTCCGCGTTGATCTGCACCACCCCCAGTGGGAGCACGTCAAGTGGCGCGTCGGTGGGTTCGGCCCGTTCACCGACGAGTCTGAGTGGAAGCCGCACCTGGTCGACGCGCTCGTGGAGCTCCACGTGGTCACCCCGCCCGCCGGCTACGTGCCGTTCAACGGTCAGGCGTTCGACCCGACCGACTTCAACCACCACGACCCCGCGGACGTCGCACCGGTCGACGTGCACCCGTGCCCCGAGTGCGGTGAGCGCGGACCCTGCGGCTACGACGACCAGGGCCGGCCGATGGTGCACATCGTGAAGGACGGCGACGAGTGATCCTCTACGAGCTCTACCGCGTCGGCAACGGCCGCATGTGGCACATCCAGTCGACGTGGAACCGAACCCAGTCGATGTGCTCGAGGCCGATCGACCCCGACGCCGCAGTCTACGTCGGCCAGGCCGAGGGTCCGGTGTGCGGCGGGTGTCGCAAGGGCGCCAGCCGGCACATCAACCATCTGGGCTCGCTGCTGTTCGACCTCTACCTGATGCACGACCTCGCCTATCGAGCCGAGATGTACGGGGTGACGGTTGCCGAGATGCGCGAGCAGGACGCTCGCAACGCAGCCGAGCGAGCCCGGTTGCATGCCGTCACCGTCGCGGAGCTGACGAGGGACTGATGTTCGTCCACCTGTCCGACGAGACCCTCCGTCGCCTGCACGACATGCCCGGCTTCTGGACGCCGGACGAGGGCGTGTTCCTCGAGGCCGTCCTGCCGTGGTACGACCACCGCCGCCACGAGGTGCTGGCGCTCGAGAGTGATGGCCGCTCCGGTCTGCTGCTCAACATCCGCAGCCGGCCGTGGAACCCGAACGACGGCGTGGTGGCGCTCGTGGTCGACGGCCCGAAGCGCGGTGAGCTCCTCGCGACGCCGAAGCCCAACGGCCTGACGGTCGCAGTCGCCCCGAAGCTGGAATGGGCCGGTTGCGAGCCTGACGGGTTCCATCCCAACGCGACGATCACGATCGACCAGGTGCGCTACGACCACCACCGGTTCGTGTGCAGCTACCCGATCGGGTTCGAGCAGCAGCTCCTCTACAGCGAGCTCTGGGTGCTCGCCTCGACCCCCGAGGGGCTCAAGGAAGCCGAGCAGGTCGGCCTGTTCATCTACTGGCTGATCGTCACGTTCCGCGGTGGTGTCGGCCGGCAGTGGATCGAGGTGTCGTGAGCGTCTCCAAACTCATCGACATCTTCTGTGACGCCGAGGGATGTGGGGCGTGGAACGGTCAGTCTGCTGGCTACACGCTCACCACGACGAGAGCGATCCGTCGTGATCTGCAACGTCATGGCTGGGTCCACCGCGACGGCAAGGACTACTGCCCTGAGCACGCGAGGTCGGCATGAAGGCCACCTTCCCCGACGTGCTCACCTACGAGCTCCCGCCGCCACCGAAGCGCTTCAAGAAGGGCAAGCCGCACCCGTGTTCGGACTGCGGCCGGCGCACCGAGGAGCACTCCGGGGTCATGTGCCTGATCTGCCGTAGCCCCGTCGAGCACCACACGCGGGACTCCCTCGCCGAAGAGATCGTCGCGTGTGCGCGGCTGACCAAGGCGCGGATGCGAGCCCGCCGACCAACCAGGCCCCACGAGAAGTGGTGCGTGAAGAACGAACGCAAGTACCGAGAGAGGACACCATGAGACCACTCCATGCACTGCTGATCGTCATTGCCGCTGTGGTGATGCCGGCGTGCACACCCCAGCCCGAACCGCCGCTCGAGGTGGTGCCGATCGACCCGCGGATGTGCCTCGTGTTCGACGGCGAGCGGTACCACGAGGTGCCGTGCTGATGGCGACACACGAGTGGGAGCTGGACGGGGACGACGATCGGGAGCCGTGCCCAATGGGTTGCGGCAACCTCACCGACGACGTTGCCGGGGGACCGTGCACCGGCTGCATGTACGGACCCGAACCGGAGGACCCGCGCCTCGAAGCGATCACAAGTCGACGCGCCGATGGGGGGTACGCGTCATGGTGAAGGGAGCCACCAAGCACCCCGCGAAGTTCACCGACACCATCCTGCGCGAGTTCGTCCAGATCATCTCCGACTACCAGCTCGCCGACGGCACGATCGTCGACCCGTTCGCCGGCACCGGGCGCATCCATCAGCTCGGCGGCGACGGCACGATCCACACCATCGGCGTCGAGCTGGAACCCGAGTGGGCCGAGCAGCACGCGTACACCATCACCGGTGACTCGCGCGACCTGGTCAACCTGATCCACGCCACGTTCCCCGGTGTTCGCAGCGAGGTGAAGGCGATCTTCACCTCGCCGGCCTACGGCAACCGGATGGCCGACAGCTACGCGGGTGACGCGAAGGGGTCGCGTCGGTCCACGTACCGCATCGCTCTCGACCGGGCGCTGTCCGAGGGCAACGGCGCGTCGATGCACTTCGGCCACGACTACAAGCTGCTGCACTACAAGGTGTGGAAGCAGTGCTTCGAGCTCCTCGATGACGGCGGGCTGATGGTGGTGAACCTCAAGAACTTCATCCGCGGTGGTCACGTCGTCGACATCGTGGAGTGGCACCGAGAGACCCTTGAGCGCGTCGGCTTCACGTTCCTCGAGCAGCGCCACGTCGACACCCCCGGCATGAAGATGGGGGCGAACCGCGATCTGCGCGTCGACGGCGAGGAGATCCTCATCATGCGGGCGACACCGTTCTGAGCGACCCCGTCTGATCCACCTATCCCCAGCTTGTCCACCTACTTGTGGACGAGCCTCAATCCGCCTTGCACCCCCGCTTCCTCCTCTCCCGAGCGGGGGTGCGGCGCGTGTTGACGAATCATGGTGCCAAAATAAGTTGAAGAAATCCCTGTCGATGGGTTGCTAAGAGAGGTCAACTCATCTACCTTCGTCTCCACTCAACAACCCAATGCCGGCAACGAGGGCACCCCGCCCCCCGGCCAGAGTCAGGAGTAAGCAATGGCATTCGACGAGGAAATCGAATCCTCCTACGAACTCGACGAGGGCGGCTTCGTCCAGCGGTTCACCGGCACCGTGCGGGCAGCCCGCTTCGGGTTCAACGGGTCCTACAACGACGGTGAGACCTGCCTCCTCGAGTTCGAGGTGGAGCCCACCGAAGAGGACGCCGAGGAGTTCGGTGAGGGGGCGCTCAACGAGGACGGGCTGTACACGATCATGTACAGCGTCGGCGACAAGTTCGAGGACGCCGAGGGTGGCGCCACCGTCGTGCACGAGTCGGGCCGCGCTCGTCGGTTCAACAAGCGCTCCGGCATCGGCGAGCTGCTCAACGCTGCCGCCGAGCTCGAGGGACTGCTCGACATGCTCAAGGGCCGTGGCCCCGCCACCCAGGCCGACATCTGGGTGGGCCTGACCTTCACGTTCGACAACGTGTCGTTCAGCTTCACGAACAAGAACGACGAGGAGGTCTCCTACACCCGCCTCCTGCCCGTCGAGTTCGTCGGCGAGGACGGTGCCGAGACCAAGAAGGCCCCGGCCAAGAAGGCGCCCGCGAAGAAGGCCCCGGCCAAGAAGGCGGCTGCCAAGAAGGCCGAGCCCGAGGAGTCCGAGGACGGCGACGCGAGCCCCCTCGACGCGCTGACGGCGAAGGTGCGCGGTCAGCTCAAGAAGCTGGCCCAGGAGGCGGACGACCACGACTCGTTCATGGAGGCGGCGTACGCGACCCTCGACGTCGACGACGCGCTCGAGGCCGTCATCACCGACGAGGCCGCGTTCGCCGAGCTGGCCGGCTGACCCAGCCCCAGCACTGATCGTCAGGCGGGTGGGGTGAACCCAGGTTGGGCGCCCTGTCGAACGCAGGAGCGGCACCAGGTCGGTTCGAATCCGAGCTCGTTCGCACCCCACCCGTCCGGCACACGGAGGTGAACATGTCCAAGAAGGCGACACCGAAGGCGGTCCAGATCGGCCGGCCGAGCGTCTACAAGAAGGCGCTCGACAAGGTGAAGGGCCTCAAGCCCGAGCAGTGGCGCGAGGTCCGCACGTTCGACTCGGTCACCGGAGCGAAGGACGCGCTGCACCGCATCCGCAACAAGCAGCAGCCGATCCCCACCGGCATCTGGGAGTTCAAGGCCGAGCACGACCGCGACACCGACACGTCCCGACTCCTCGTCCGCTTTATGGGCGAGGACGGCAACAAGACGGTGATCCGGTGGTGGCGCGCCGGGAACGTCGTCGAGCGGGTCCCGCCCAAGGAGAAGAAGGCGAAGAAAGCCGGCGCGTTGAAGCGCTGGGCCTGATCGCCACCGGCCCGAACGGCCACGCGGTGTAGGCGCACCGGAACCGAGGAGACACCAATGAGGAGACAGCGATGCATGAGTTGAAGTGGGCGCTCATCATCATCGGCCTCGTCGTCGCATACGTCCTGGTCCTGTTGATCGGACTGCGAACGGTGGGGGCACGAACGACCGCCGAGCTCGAAGAAGGGCTCGACGCGTACGCGATGGACCGGGGGCCAGTGGTGCCCGGCTGGAAGGAACGAGTTCTTGGGCCGCGGCCCGCCGAGGTGCCGGAAGGGCACGTCGAAGTGATCGGAGAAGCGCATGAGTAGCGGCAACGTGAGGACCACCGTGTTCCTCGAGCTGCAGCCCACCTGGTCGTCGTTCGGGGAACCCCGGGCGATCGGGATGACCGTGAGCAACATGACCAAGAAGAAGCCGAAGAACGCGGTCGGTCCGGTCATCGAGCTCGAGCTCGTGCTGCCGGCAGCGGCGTTCGATCCGCTCCGACCGGTGGTGACCATCGAGGTGCCGGAGTCGGCGTTGGACTTCACACCCGAGGTGACGGTGACGGGGGTCGGCGATGAGTGACTTCCCCGAGTACGTCTACGTCGCGTCGTCCTGGCGCAACGAGATGCAGCCCGCCGTCTGTGCGACGCTCACCGCTGCCGGCATCGACCACTACGACTTCAAGAACCCTCCCGGCGGCACGGGGTTCTCGTGGCGAGACGTGAAGTCGGCTGAGCCGGCATTCGTCGTGAAGATGACGTGCGGCCACACGGTGCCGACGACCTGGGTTGACCGGTGGGCGTCGCCCCGGTTCTGCGGTGAGTGCAACAGCACGGTGACCTCTCACGGATTCGACGGATTCCTGCAGTCGGCCGACGCCCAAGCATGGATTCGGGAGACGCACGAGGCGCGACAGATCAAGGCGAAGGGATCGGACTGGGAGCGGGTCGACGAGTACCTGCGGATGGTGAGCCACCCCGCTGCCATCGCCGGGTTCGATGCCGACTTCGCCGCGATGGAGCGAGCCGACACGTTTGTGCTCGTGCTGCCCTGCGGGAAGTCGGCGCACCTCGAGCTCGGCTGGGCGGTCGGTGCCGGCAAGCGCACCGCGATCTTGCTCGAGGACCCGGTGGAACCCGAGCTGATGTACCGCATGGTCGATCAC
>JAEWED010000232.1 GCA_023389745.1 Actinomycetes bacterium | reverse complement strand
CGACCAGGTCGAGGCGATGACGCTCGGCAGCCGCGTCGCCGTGTTCTCGCGCGGCGCACTGCAGCAGTACGACACGCCGCACGCGCTCTATCACGCGCCGGCCAACATCTTCGTCGCCGGCTTCATCGGCAGCCCGGCGATGAACTTCCTCGAGGCGACCGTCGCCGAAGCTGCGAACGGCAAGGCGATCCTGTCTATCGGCGGCAGCCGGTTCGCCGCGGTGCCGAAGACCGGCCAGGGCCTGACGGCAGGCGACCGTGTGGTGGTCGGAATCCGGCCGGAGCACCTGTCATGGCGATCCGCGGGAGACGGCGCGGCCGACGGCATCACGGCCACGGTGGAACTGGTCGAACAGCTCGAGCCGGAATCCTTCATCGCCGTGGCGCCCGCCAGCCCCTCGGTCGTCATCCGCACAGCGGACGACTACCGCGCCGGCGCACCCGTGGACCCGACCGAACTGGTGCGGGCCGATGCGAGGCTGCTGGTGCTGCGCGTCAACGCCGATGCCGTGCCGCGGCGCGGAACGAGGCTCGAACTGGTCATCGATGGCAGCCGCGTGCACCTCTTCGACATCGCGAACGGCAGGGCGCTGTGATGGGAGGACACACCGTGCCTCGAATCTTGTCCGCTTCTTCGCGCTCGACCTTGGCGCGGCGTAAGCCTTCTGGCATCCAAGCAACGGGGATCGCGATCCCCCACCGACCGCCGGCTCAGCCTGACTGACGGCTGTTGGAAACCTTTCAACATTTGCTTGCACACGGAGAACCAGGGATGCCCCGTTCCACGCTCAAAATGCCCAAGGTCGGCGATGCTGTCGACGAAGTCGTCATCAGCGAAATCCAGGTCCAGGTGGGATCCCAGGTTGCCGAAGGGCAGACGCTGTTCGTGGTCGAGACCGACAAGACGCAGGTCGAAATTCCGGCGCCCTTCGCGGGCACCGTGGCCGAGATCAAGATTGCTGTCGGCGACGATGTGAAGACCGGGGCGCCGACGCTGGTTCTCGAGGTCTGACATGCCCAGGGTGTATTCGGCCCGTGAGGAAAGGTTCGGCGGCTACCTCGACGACTACGAGGTCGGCGATGTGTTCAGGCACTGGCCGGGCAAGACCGTCACCGAGGCCGATGACCACCTGTTCTGCCTGCTGACCATGGCCAACAGCCCGCTGCACATCGACCGCCATTTCGCCGAAAGCGAAATGGCGTTCGGCCGCAACATCGTGGTCGGCACCTATGTCTATTCGCTGCTGCTCGGCATGAGCATGCCGGACATTTCCGGTCGCGCCGTGGCCAATCTCGGCGTCAGCGATCTGCGCCATCTCGCGCCGCTCTTTCACGGCGACACGCTCTACGGCGAGACCGAAGTGCTGAGCATGCGGCCGTCCGCGTCGCGGCCGAATGAAGGCATCCTCACGGTGCGCACCGACGGTTACAACCAGGAGCGGCTGAAGGTCTGCACGTTCACGCGCTCGGTGCTTCTCCCGCTGCGCCCCCGAAAGGACGCATGATGGCAAACGCAGCTTCCGAAACCGATACGCCGGCCCGCGCCGCGCTGGAGGGGATACGCGTCGTCGAACTGGCGACGGTCGTCGCCGCGCCGGGCGCAGGCCGCTACCTCGCCGATTTCGGCGCCGAGGTCATCAAGGTCGAAGGCCCGGGCGGAGATCCGACCCGCCGCATGGGCTGGACCGGGCAGGGCGAGGCGGACTCCTATTTCTGGAAGCTGGTCAACCGCAACAAGCAGGTCGTCACGCTCGACCTGAAGAGCGCCGAAGGCAAGGAAGCCCTGTGGTCGCTGCTGCTCGAGGCCGACGTGCTCATCGAGAACATGCGTCCGGGCAAGCTCGAGGCGCTGGGCTTCGGCCCGGACGAACTGCTGCGCCGGAACCCGAAGATCGTCATCCTGCGCGTCACCGGCTTCGGCCAGGACGGGCCCTATGCGATGCATCCCGGCTTCGCAACGATCGCCGAGGCGCTGAGCGGCTTCTCGGGACTGCTCGGCGAGGCGGGCGGGCCGCCGCTGCTGCCGCCGATCGCCATGACCGACGAGGTGACCGCGCTGGTCGGCGCCTTCTCCGCCATGGTCGCGCTTCGTCATGCCGAGCGCACGGGCGAAGGCCAGACCATCGACGTCAGTCTGCTCAATTCCATGTTCCAGATCATGGGACCGCTGCCCTCCGCCTATGCCCACATGGGCTATCTGCAGCCGCGTCTCGGCTCCGGCATTCCCTACACGGTGCCGCGCGGCACCTATCGCTGCGCAGACGGTGTCTGGGTGGCCATCTCGAGTTCGTCCGACTCCGTCGCCCGCCGCGTGCTCGAACTGATCGGCCTCGGCGACGACGAGCGCTTTGCGGGCTTCCAGGCTCGCAGTCAGAATCGCGAGGCGCTGGAAGCCTATGTCGCGGCCTGGGTCGGCGAGCGCTCGTCCGAGGAAGTGATGCGGGAATTCCGCCGGGTCGACGCCGCCATCGCCAAGGTCCTCGACATGAAGGACATCTTTGCCGACGAGCATTTTCGTGCCCGCGGCATGATCAGGGAGGTCGATGGTGTCGCCATGCAGGACGTCGTCGCAGGCATGTCGAAGACGCCCGGACGCCTGCGCCATCCCGGCAAGCCGTTCGACGCCGATACCAAGGCGGTGCTGGCGCGCTTCAAGAGGTCCGCGCCGGAGGCGTGACGGCGCGATAGTCCGGGTTCACGCGCTCGCCTGGCTTTCGGACTCGCGGCCGAGCGAGGCGAGCTGACGCCGCAAAAGCTTGCCGTTGGCGCTGCGCGGAAGGCTGGGCACGAAGAACACCTGCTTCGGCCGCTTGTAGGCCGCCAGCCGTTCCGCGGCCATCGCGAGAATGTCGTCCGCCGTCACGCCGGCGCCGTCCTGCCGCACGACATAGGCGGCGATGACGCTGACATCCTCGCGCACGCGATATTCGGCGACGGCGAGTTCGGCAACTCCGGGGCAGGGGGCCAGCGCCGCCTCGACTTCGAGCGGCGAGACACGGAAACCGCCGGCGTTCATCACGTCGTCGGCTCGGCCGTGATGCCAGACGTAGCCGTCCTCATCGATCGCGGCGAGATCGCCGCCGACGAACCAGTCGCCGCGAAAGACGCGCTGGTCCTCGTCCGGCCGCTGCCAGTAGCCCAGCATCAGCCCGGGATCGCGGCGGTCGATCGCCAGCAGGCCGATCTCACCAGGCGCGACCGTTTCGTCGGAACCGTCGGGCGAAAGGATGGCGAGGCGCCGGCCCCGCTGTGCCTTTCCGGGGCTGCCGGGGCGGATCGGCATTCCAGACCGGTTGGAGATGAAGGTCGAGCATTCGCTCATGCCGAAGGCTTCGTAGATTTCCCTGCCGGTGGCAGTGCGCCAGGCGTCGAGGACGGCGGGGCTGAGGGCTTCTCCCGCCGCCAGCCCGTGCCGCAGCGTCGGCAGCATGCCGGGGGCAAGATCGCAGTATTTCAGGATC
>JAEWED010000226.1 GCA_023389745.1 Actinomycetes bacterium | reverse complement strand
CCGTCGATCGTTGGATCGTGCGTGGTGAGGTGGAGCGCTTCCGTGGACGAGAACAGCGGAGATCGCTCGCGAAATTCGCGCGCTTCGAATCGCGCTCCCATCCGTCCAACGAATCGACGTACCACTTTCCCTGCTCGTCTCAGGCCCCGACTTCGGGGTATGCTCCCGCTTCCTCGAGACCCGGGACCGAAAACAAGGAGCCTTGTTGTGAATCGAACCGGCCTTCTGTCATTGCTTGCCGTCTCCACCGCCATGACCGTCCTCGCGGGGTGCAGCAAGGACCCGCCGCCGCCGCAGCAGCCCCAGGCGTACCAGGGCCAGTATCCGCAGCAGCCGGGCGCCTACCCGCAACAGCCGGGCGCATATCCGCAGCAGCCGGGCGCCTACCCGCAGCAGCAGCCCGGTGCCTACCCGCAGCAGCAGCCGGGCGCCTATCCGCAGCCGGCTCCTGGACAGCAGCCCGGCCAGCAGCCGGGACAGCAGCCGGCTCAGCCGGGTGGCCTGCAGATCCCGGGGATGCCCGGCCAGGCGCCCGCGGGCGCGGCGGGCGGTACGGCGCAGGCGATCGATCCGAACCTCGCGCAGCTCGCCGTCGCGCCGCTCACGATGTTCGCCAACAGCGAAGCGCCTGGCATGGCGAAGGAAGGCCCGACGCTCGCCGGCAACTTCCAGGAAGGCCAGACGCTCGAGGGCTCCTTCTCCTTCCAGCCGGGCAAGTGCTACACGGTGCTCGCCGTCGGCGCTGGCGTCCAGGAGATCGACATCGAGATGCAGTACGTGACGCCGATCCCGGGCGTCGCTCCGAGCATCGGCAAGGACAGCCAGAAGGGCACCCAGGCCTCCATCGGCGGCAAGGGCAACTGCCTCAAGCCGCTCAGCCCGTTCCCGGCGAACGCGAAGTACATCGTCAAGGCGACGAAGGGCGCGGGCGTCGCAGCAGCGCAGCTCTACGTGAAGTAGAGGCTCCAGGCTCCAGGCTCCAGGCTCCAGGAAGATCGGAGCGTGGGGCCGCGATCCTGCGGCGCCGACGGGCCTCGGGCTCAGGCGATCACGGCACGGGTGAAGAGAGCTCGCTCTCTTCCTGGAGCCTGAGGCCTGGAGCCTGGGGCCTCACTCTTTTGTCCCTTCGGCGCTCGAAACGTTCGGAGTAACGTGTCGCCGGTCAAATGCTGGACATCTCCTTCATCCGCCAGAACGCCGACGTCGTTCGCGCCGCCATCACGAACAAGCGCATCGATCTGAACCTCGATGATCTGCTCGGGGCCGACAAGGACCGCCGCGAGCTCATCGCGAAGATCGAGCAGAAGCGCGCTCGCAAGAACGAGATCGCCGCGCTCATCCCGAAGGCGTCGAAGGAGGAGCGGCCGGCGCTCATCGAGGAAGGCAAGAGCGTCAAGACGGAGCTCGAGCAGCTCGAGCCCGCGCTCACGCAGGCGCAGAAGACCTTCGACGATCTCATGTTGCGCGTGCCCAGCATTCCGCGCCCCGAGGTCCCGATCGGAAAGGGCGAGGAGGACAACGTCGAGATCCGCAAGGTCGGGACTCCGCCGAAGTTCGACTTCCCTGTCCGCGATCACGTCCAGCTCATGACGCTGCACAAGATGGTCGACTGGGAAGGCCCGCGGAAGTTCACCGGCGGTCGCTCGTACGCGCTCAAGGGAATGGGCGCGCTCCTCGAGCTCGCGGTGACGCGCCTCGCGGTCGACGTCCTCGTCTCGCGCGGTCTCGTGCTCGTCATCCCGCCCGTCATGGTGAAGGAGCGCGCCATGCAAGGCACCGGCTTCTTCCCGCTCGGGGTCGAGGAGGCGTACGCGATCACGGCCGACGGACTCTTCCTCGTCGGCACGAGCGAGGTGCCGCTCGTCTCGCTCCACTGCGACGAGACGCTCGACGGCTCGCAGCTGCCGATCCGCTACGCCGGCATGTCGAACTGCTTCCGCCGCGAGGCCGGCGCGTACGGCAAGGACACGAAGGGTCTCTACCGCGTCCATCAGTTCACCAAGATCGAGCAGGTCGTGTTCTGCCTGCCGGACGAGCAGATCGCGGAGAAGGAGCACTACAGCCTGCTCGGCAACGCCGAGGCGATCCTCGAGAAGCTCGAGATCCCGTACCGCGTCGCGATCGCGTGCACGGGCGAGATCGGCCTCGGGCAGACGCGCAAGCACGAGATCGAGTCGTGGATGCCGGGGCGCAACGACGGCAAGGGCGCCTACAACGAGACGCACTCCTGCTCGACGCTCGGCGACTTCCAGGCGCGACGATCGAACATCCGTGTCCGCATGCCGGATGGGACGCTCGCGTACCCGTACACGCTCAACAACACCGCCGTCGCGAGCCCGCGCATCCTCATCCCGCTGCTCGAGAACCACCAGCGCGAGGACGGCTCGATCGTCCTGCCGAAGGCGCTCGTCCCGTACATGAACGGCGTCGAGGTCCTGCGGCCCGAGCGCTGACGCGTAGCGACCAGCGACCTCGACCTCGACCTCGACCTACCGACTGGCGCTGGCTAGCGGCGGCGCGGGAACCACGGACCGCGGTTGCCGCCGCCGTTCGTCGGGGGGGTCTGCGCCGAAGGCGTGCTCGAGGGCGTGGGGGTGCCCTTCGTCGCGCGGGGGCGCGCCGGATCGCCGCGACCGACGAGGTCCGGCTCGACCTCGGACGCGGCGCGCGGGAACGAGTCATCCGTCATGCCC
>JAEWED010000246.1 GCA_023389745.1 Actinomycetes bacterium | reverse complement strand
CCGAGTCGACCACCACCACGGAACCGACCACCACCACCGACTCCACGACCACGACCGAGGCGACCACCACGACCGAGGCGACCACGACCACGGAGGGCCCGACGACGACCGAAGGTCCGACGTCGACGACGGCGTCGACCACCTCGACGACGGTGTCACCCGAGGTCGCGAACGAAGCGGTCACCAGGACGAGCGTCAACCCTGACGGCCCCGCCGTCGCCGGGAAGTCGCAGTCCAGGGCACTCGCACTGACCGGCGGCACCTCGCTGCCGCTCGTGGTGATCGGCGCCGTGCTGCTGATCGCCGGTGCGACCATCGCCCTGGTCGCCAGGTCCCGCCAGCGTCAGGCACAGGTCTGACCGGGTCGGATCGACCGTCGAACGTGAGCGAGCGCCTCGGCCCTGTGGCCGAGGCGCTCGCCGCGCTCGTGACGCTCGGCGTCGCGGTCGTGACGGTCGTCGTCGCTCCGGGGAACCAGCGGGTCCCTGCGGCGGGCATCGCCGTGGCGTTGGTGTGGAGCTGCGCGTCGCTGTTCGCCGCACTGCTCGGACGACGGCGCCGTGACGGAGAGGTCCGTCGGGTGGCGCTCCCCGACGATGACGAGGCGACCGCGACGAGCGTCACGACGATCGTGCGGGTCGGCGGCGAACCGACCGAGATCGCACGGTCCACCGTCGCCCTCGCCGGACGCGCCGGGCCGACGATCGTGGTCGCGACGGACCCGGCCCGTGTCGAGGGCCTGGCTCCGCTCGCCGAGTCGGTGCACACCGACTCCGACATCGCCGAGGCGGTCCGCGACGCTGCGCGTGCAGCGAGCACCGACGCGGTGCTGCTCGTGTCGGCACGCGCGGTCCCGACCGCCGAGGTCTGCGCCCGCGCCGCGACGCTGCTCGACGACGAGACCGGCTGGGTGTCGGGCACCACGGTGCCGCTCACCCGCGACCAGTTCGTGTCGAACCGTCGAGAGGTCGTCGGCGCGGCCCTGCGCCGGCGCGGCGTGTCCGACCTGGTCCTGTGGGAGTCCGACGCGACCATCGTCCGTCGCGATCTGCTCGCCGAGCACGAGCTCGGCTCGTCGCGGTCGTGGGGATCGTGGTTGCGCGACCGGGCGGCCGACGGCGTGCGTGGCTGCTCGGTCGACGACGCGCTGGCGATGCGAGCCGCGCCCGTCGCCGCCGACTCGTACTGGCCCGACGCGCTCGCTCGCCAACGTGCGGTCGCCGTGGACCTGGCCGGAGCGGTCGGCACCGGGACACGGTCGGCACGCCTCGACGCACTGCTGTTGCTGCTGCGCGAGCTGTGGGCGTACCCGGTGACGTTGCTCGCGGTCTGCCTGGTGCTCGTCGGCGGACATGCCGGCGGTCTCGAGCTCCTCGGACTCGTCGCGGCGCTGGGTGTCAGCGCAACGCTGCGCTGGGCCGCGCTGCGCGTCGGGCTGGGCGTCGATCTGCGCCCTCGCGCCGATGCGACGTCAGCGATCTACCACCTGCCAGGCTCGTACTCGGCGCTGCCCGCGGCGATCACGCGGCGTGTCCGACCCGCCGGTCGAGCCTGGGGCACCCGCCCGCTCGTGTGGGGGGCGCTGGCGCTCACGCTCGTCACCGGCGGCCTCTTCGTCAGCAGCGCGACCACTGGGACGGGCACCCGCGTCGCCGCAGCGTTGTGCCTGGTCACGCTCGGCCTGCTGTGGGCGTTCGCGGTCCGTTCGCTCGTCGAGCGATCGTGGCAACGGCGCTCCTACCGGGTCCGCCTTCAGCTGGCGGCGACGCTCGGCGGCGTGGCGGTCACCACGGTCGACGGCTCACCGGGCGGCGTCGCCGTCGCCGGCCGATTCGCCACGCGCGTCCCTGCGGTGGGCGACGAGGTCGACGTCGAGATCCGACTCGACGACGGCACCGCCCTGGACATCTCGGGTGTCGTCGCGGACCGTCGTTCGACCGGCGAGCGCACCCAGGTCGGCATCGAACTGCACGGCGGCCCCGACACGATCGGCGCGTGGAGCGCACAGCTGCTGCGCGCCGCCGCGACGCAGTCGCCGGGAGCGAACCTCGGTCGCGGACGCACCGCCGATGCACCGCAGGTCGACCACGAACGCCATCGGACACCACGTGCCGTCGCGGTCACGGTGCTGCACCGGCTGCTCAGCGCGGTCGTCGTGATCGCATCGCTGCTCGTCGCGGCTGCGCTGGTGCTCGTGCTGCTGGGCTTCCGGCCGTACGTGATCCGCAGCGGCTCGATGATCCCGACCTACGGCGTCGGCGACATCGTGCTCGTCGAACAGGTGCGTGCCGATCAGCTGCGTCCCGGCGACGTCGCCAGCCTGGAGTACTACGCGCCCACCGGCGAGGGCCTCACCCACCGGATCCGCGACATCCGACACGTCGGCGGCGACCTCGAGTTCGAGACCCGCGGCGATGCGAACGAGCACAGCGAGACCTGGACCGAGCGCCCGGACGCGCTCGTCGGCAAGGTCGTCGCGTCGGTCCCGGCGATCGGGGCGATCGCGACGTCGGCTCGCACCGCGACGGTCCCGATGCTCGCGCTCGTCGGCGTCATCGCACTCGCCGTCATCGGTCTGCTGTTCCTGCGTCGACCCGGAAGCGACGCGGCGGGTGGCCCCGAGCCAGCGACCGAGACCGGGACCGAGTCCGCGGATGCGGATGCGAATGCGGACGAGGCGAGCCGGGTCAGCGGCGCGGGAGCTCCAGGCGGGCGCCCTGGGCGGTGACCCGTTCGGTGGCGGTGCGCTGCACCACACCCACGTCGTCGACGAACGAGGCGGTGTTCGCGCAGCCGCCGTCGGAGTACGACTGGTAGTTCACCGCCAGCGCGGCCGGTGCCCACACCTGCTGGTCGACGGTCATGGTCTCGGGGTTCGACCAGCGGATCGCGGCGCTCGGGTCGTCGCAGCGGGCGAACACCTCTGACCACATCGTGACGCCGACGATCCGGTCACCCGGCACGTACAGGTCGCGCACGACGACCTGGTCACCCGCGTCGAGATCGACGACGCTGCCGCGCCAGGCGACGGTGCCTTCGGGCGCCGGCTCGGTCGGGTGGTGCGCAGCGGTCACCTTCGAGACGCGCAGCCGGTAGCGACGCCCTGGCGACCAGCGCAGGTCGCGGGTGTTCGGATTGCCGAGCGTCGAACGCAGCGCCGAGCCCGAACCGGCGAGCTCACCGCCGCCGGCGCGGTAACCGCCCCAGTTCACCGCCGTCGAGCCCGGAAACTGCGGGTGCCACTGCAACCCCAGATGCGCACCGCCCGCCCGGCGGCCCCGGTCGTCCGCGAAGTCGGTCTGGAGCGCCCAGAAGTAGAGCCGCGGCACCGTCGGCGGCTCGATCACCTCGAGGGTCACCGCCGCGGCGTCGATGCCGGCGCGCCCGGCACTGGCGGCCGAGCCGTCGAACACCCATCGCAGATGGAACGATGACGCGCCGTTCGCCGAGGGCGGTGTTCCCCGGGTGCGCCCGGTCGGCTCGTCAGGTCCGGGGAGGAGTCGGCGCCACCACGAGGTCATGCTCCGATCTCTACACGGTCGAGATCGGACGCGACGATCACCTCCCCGTCGAAGTGCTCCTTCGCCAGGTCGATCCACTCGGACTCGGTGCCCGGCGCCGGCTCCGGGACCATGTGGGTCAGCACGAGCGTGCGCACGCCGCCGGCCGCTGCGGTCTGGGCCGCCTGCTGGACCGTGGAGTGGTAGTCGCAGATGTCCAACAGGCGCGGCACGCCGACGGCCTGGACCAGGTCGTGGCGGATGACGGTCTGCACGTACACATCTGCGCCGTCGACCAGACGGGTCAGCCCCTCGCACGGCACCGTGTCGCCGGCACAGACCACCGACGAGCCCTCGTGGTCGAACCGGTAGCCGATCGTCGGCGACACCGGTCGGTGGTCGGTCGGGGCGACGGTCACCGTCACGCCCGCCGCGGCGAAGCGCTCGTCGGCGACGACGCCGTCGAGCACCTCGTCGACGTCGACCGCGGGCTCCCAGGTCAGGTCCGCGTGGTGGGCGATGCGGTAGCCGACATCGAGGGTCAGCATGTCGATCGTGCGATCCGCGAACGCCCGGGTGCCCGGAGGGCCGACGACCTGCAACGGCATCGGGATCGGCGGCATGACCCACTGCGTGGTGACCAGGTCGTTGAAGTCGGTGATGTGATCGGAGTGCAGGTGGGTCAGCAGCACCGAGTGCAGGAAGATCGGAGCGGGCACGCCCGCAGCGGCCAGGCGCATGGTCACCCCGCGGCCGCAGTCGACGAGCAGGTTGAGCCCACCCGCCTGGACCAGCGTGGCCGGCCCCGCCCTGTTCGCACTGGGCAACGGCGAACCCGTTCCGAGCATGGTCACGATCATCAACAGTCCCCCGAGAACCAGAAGTTCTTGCACTCCTGGTGCATCTACCGTCGCGGGGATCCGGCGGGCGTGCAACTGGAACGCGTTCTACCTGGCGGCTCTACAGTGACGGACCGAGACAGGGAGCTGCCCCCATGGCCATGCCGACGAACATCCCGATCATCGACACCATGATCGGGTTCCCCAGCACCGATCGCCGCGAGGTCTACAAGTTCCTCGCCCCGAACCTGCGCGACAAGGAGTCCGCCGAGGACTTCAAGATGCCGGCGCAGTACATGTTCAAGGACATCCCGGGCGAGATCGACGAGGGTGTCGACGCCGTCGCGGTGACGCTCGACAACATGGACCGCTACGGCGTCGCCCAGGGCCTGATCAACGTCGGCTCGACCGTGCGTGAGGAGCCGCGCCGGGCGATCCGCGAGCACCCCGACCGTTTCCTCGGCATGGTCGACGTCGATCCGCGCGAGGGCATGGACGCGGTGCGCAAGATCCGGCAGTTCCACGACGAGTACGGCATCGTCGCCGTCTCCAGCTTCCCCTCGGGCTGCATGACGCCGATCAACGCGGCGCCCTACTACCCGGTCTACGCGACGTGCGCCGAGCTCGGTCTGCCGATCTTCCTGACCGCCGGCGTGCCCGGGCCGCGTGTGCCGCTCGAGCCGCAGAAGGTCGAGCACCTTGACGAGGTGTGCTGGTTCTTCCCGGAGCTGACCGTCGTCATGCGACACGGCGCGGATCCGTGGACCGAGCTGGCCGTGAAGCTGATGCTCAAGTGGCCGAACCTCTACTACTCGACCTCGGCGTTCGCCCCGAAGCACTACCCCGAGCCGATCATCAAGTACGCCAACTCACGCGGCGCCGACAAGATCATCTATGCCGGCTACTTCCCCGCGGGCCTCACCTACGAGCGCATCATGACCGAGCTCCCGAACGTGCCGTTCAAGGACGAGGTCTGGCCCAAGTTCCTGCGCGGCAACGCAGCAAAGGTGCTCGGCCTCGACAGCTGAGCTCGGCCCTCACGTCGCTCTGCGAACTCAGGGCTGTCAGCGACATCTCCGGTCGCCTCCAGCCCTGAGTTCGACTCGACGTCGATCGCCCAGAGCCGTCACAGCCAGTCCAGCGTCCGCTCGAGGACGTGTGAGGTCGTGCGCCACCAGCGGCGCCAGGTCGGAGCGGTTCGTTGCCACTCGAGCTCCCGGTCGACCGACTCCTTCGTGACCCCGGCGAACCCACTGGCCATCACCGCCGGCTCCAGGATCCTGCGCGCGACCAGACCGTGGATCTCGGACCGGCCGAGCAACCGCCCTGCCTCCTGGTAACTGATCGCGTTCGGATCGACCGCCGCCCTGTGCTGCGCCAGGCGGCGATCCGCGGCCGCCTGTGCTCGCTGCACACGTCGGGACCAGAACCCCTTCACGCGCTCCCCCACTCGTGCACCCTCCGCATCACCCGGCTCTCCGGCCGACATTGTGCACCGATCTGACACCGCCACCGTTGCCCGACGGCGGCGAGGCAACGCTTCTGAGAAACTCATCCCTGGACAGGGAGAGAAACGTGGGAGATGACTCACTGCCGCCGGGGGTCACACGGGGCCCATACCGCGGGCGTCGGCAATCGAACGCTCCGTGGCTGTCGTGGGTCGGACCAGCGGTCGCCGCGCTGGTGTGGGCGAGGCTGGCCGTCGGTCGGTGGGTCGACCACCGCGACGGATGGACCTTCGTGTTCGTCGCGTTCTTCGTCGTCAGCCTCGCTGCCGCCGTGAAGGGATTGGGCGAGAGGCGGCTGAGAGAGCGACCGGTCGAGCCCGAGTGAGGTCCACGAAGCGGCAGAGGGGGTTCGATCAGCAAGCGCGGAAGATCAGGAAGCACGCGCAAGCCGCAGGCGGCGATCGAGGGGCCGACCGCCCACGCGACAGTGGACCCATTCGGAGGTGTCGTGGAATCGGGTCGAGGTCCCCGGTGACGCAATGGCCAATGCTCCGTACGGTGCGTCGTGATGCGACTGGGAGCCGATCCGGAGCAGCTCCGTGAGCTGAGCGCCGCACTTCGCGCCGCGGCGCGCACGCTCGACGAGATCGGCCCGTCCACCGAACGCCAAGTTCGCAACGCCGGCTGGCACGGGCCCGATGCGATCCGCTTCGAGGGCGCGTGGCGTCAGTGCCGCCGGGACCTGACCGACGCGGCCGGCCGATGCCGCGACATCTCCGCGCGCATCGATCGACAGGCCGACGAGCAGATCGAGGCGTCGCAGGGACGCGCCTCGACCCGATCCGCCGCACCGCTACCTGCCTTCGCACCGACCGAGACCCGCTACGTCGGCGGTGTCGACGTCCGGGTCGGGCCGGTCGTCGCGACCGTCGCCGGCGATCTGAGCATCGCGGATCTCGAGGGCGACACGACCCGGGTCACCTTGAGCGAGAGCATCGCCGCCGGCGGTGTCGTGAGCGCCGGTGCGGGCGCCTCGTTCTCGGTGGCCGACGAGGTCGCCTCGCCCGTCGCCGCAGATGCCGGGACCGCGGATGCACGGCTGCGACTCGGCGGCGTACGGCGCAGCACCTGGGAGGTGCACGACGACCAGGTCGACGACCTGCTGGTCGACCTGGCCGCGGTGAAGGTGTCCGACGCTGCCCCGTGGCCGATCGGCGCGCTGCGCGATGCGACCGGGTGGTTCGAGCCGCCGGAGCCGACGCGTTCCGAGGCGCTCATCGAGATCGACGTGTCCGCGGCCGGGGCGCTGGCCGCCAGCGCGTCCGGGATGCTCGGGATCTCGGGGGCGACGAGCTCGACGGTCCGCGTCGGTCGCGCACAGGTCGATGCCGGCCGCGGTGCACCACGTCGTTCGACCGTCGTGGAGTGGACGGCGGGCAGCCACGCCACGTTGACCTCGACGGTGCTGCGACGCTTCGGCATCAACCTGCCGGATCCGTCTCGACTCGGGGTGACCGTGCGGCTCGAGCTCGGCGAAGCTCCCGACGGCTCACCGCAGCTCGACCTGCGACTCAGCGGGATCACCGACGGCCGCATCGACGACGTCGCCGCCCGCATCGAGCTCGACGACCGGACCGGATCGACGACGAGATCGGCGGCGATCGAGACGATGCACCACCTGGAACGGGGGGACCTGACCGCAGCGATCGCTGCACTCGGCGGCCTCGAGGTTCCCGTCGACGGCATCGACGTCGTCACCGCGAGGGGCAGCATCGACGGGACCTCGGCTCGGGGCAGCGCCTCGGCGGGTGCCGGTGCGGGCGTCGGACTGACCGTCCGCGGTCAGCGGATCGACATCGACCGCTCACCTACCATCGGACGATGAACGAGCGCCCCAGCACCGACGATCCCGGCACCGACGCCAAGGCTCGAACCACCGGACTCTTCGACCGTGCGGCCGAGACCTATGACCAGGTCGGCGTCGACTTCTTCTCGATCTTCGGGGAGCGGCTGGTGCAGCTCGCCGCGCTCTCCCCGGGAGAACGGGTGCTCGACGTCGGCTGCGGCCGAGGCGCGGTGCTGTTCCCCGCGGCCCAGGCCGTCACACCCGGCGGATCGGTGCTGGGTATCGACCTGTCCCCCGCGATGGTCGAACGCTGTGCCGCGGATGTGGCCGCTCGTGGGCTCGACGGGGTCGAGGTGCGCGTCGACGACGCCGAGCACCCCGAGGTGGCCCCTGGCTCCTTCGACGCGGTGCTCGCCGGGCTCGTGATCTTCTTCCTGCCCGACCCCGGCGCGGCGCTCGACTCGTTCCGCACCGCACTCGCCCCCGACGGACGCCTCGCGATGACGACCTTCGGGGCCGAGGACGACCGCTTCGCACCGGTGTTCGGAGCCGTCGCCGCGCACATCCCGCCGCCCCCGGGGGCGGACCGCGACGACGGTGTCGACGACGGTATCGACGACGGTGAGCACGGCGTGCCGGACCGACCGGCTCGCGCCCAGGACGGTCCCTTCGCCAGCTCCGGGTCGATCACCGCGCTGCTCGGCGAGCACGGCTTCGGCTCCGTCGACCACCTCGAGGTCGACTACGGCATCGAGTTCCGCGACCCCGATCACTGGATCGAGTGGTCGTGGTCCCACGGAGCACGCCAGCTGTGGGAGATGATCGACGACGCTGATCGTCCCGCTGCACACGCCACGGCGGTCGAGGCCCTGTCGTCGCTGGCCGAACCCGACGGGTCGCTCCTGCACCAGTGGCGCGTCCGCTACACCATCGCCCGCCGCTGACGGCGCCGGCCTCACCCCAGCGCTGCCTAGCCCAACAGGACGCGGGTGGCGTTCTCGAGCTTGGGCACCAGCGAACCCACCGGTTCGACGCCCGAGATCCAACTGACCAGCGCCGCCAACCAGATGTCGCTGAGCAGGTCGATCGTCAGCACGTCGCGTTCGCCGGCGGTCCCCTCGGGGGTGCCGTCGACACCGAGCGCGTCGCTGATGATGCGGCGCATGAGCTCACGGGTGTCGGCGACGGCGGGCGCGATCTCGGTGTTGCCCGACACCAGCGCACGGATCATCGCGACGGTCACCTGCGGCTGGCGCTGCAACGCCCGGTTCGCACGCCGCAACACGTCGACGACGCGCTCGACGGGGTCGTCGCCCTCGGGCGGCTTGACCGCCAGACGGTCCGCGAGGCCTTCGATCTCGGCGATCATCACCGAGACCAGCAGGTACTCCTTCGACGGGAAGTAGCGGTAGAGGGTGCCGAGTGCGACGTCGGCCCGCTGAGCGACCTCGCGCATCTGCACCGCGTCCCAGCCGCCCTCGAGCGCGAGCTCGGCGGTCACCTCGAGCATGCGCGCTCGGCGCTCCTGCTGCGCCTGGGTCAGACCTGCGGTACGTGCTGCCAACTGTTGCCGTCCTCGTCGGATCGCCCCGGAACGGAGCGACCCGCAGCTTATGAGAACTCGTTCCAGTTCCGGGAACCGCTCGTACCCCGAGCGGTCAGTCGAAGCGCCAGGCGACGAGCTCACCCGCCGCGGCTTCGAGCGCCTCGGTGTCGTCGACCACCACGGGCACGTCGACGATGCGCACCTCGGACGGGGTGAGCAACTCGGTGAGCAGCTCGACGTGTGCGGTCGAGCTGTCGAGCGATCCCTCGGCGCCCCACAGCTGCAGCGCGACCGGTCGGCCGAGCGCCTCGGCGAGCTCGAGCACCTCGGCCGAGGTGTCGTCGATGCCGTCGGCGCCGCCGACCTGATCGCTCACCGCCAGGCAGGGCCGATTCTCGAGGCTGCACACCAGCGCCGCGGCGGCCGCGAAGCCGGGGGTGAAGGTCGCCGGCACGCACACGCTGCCGGGGAACGACGTCGGCAGCGAGCGGGCGATCCAGAACCCGGCGGCACCGGGGTCGGCGACGACCACACCACGTTCGGGCAGCGCGCCCGTCAGGTGCAGCGCGGCGCGCGGTGCGGTGAGCGGCACGGCGTCGGACTCGTACATCGGCTGCACGACCGCCGCGATGGTCGCGTACAGCGGCGGCCGTTCGGGCTGGGTGCGGCTCGGGGTCCACCCGTGGGTCAGCGCGCCGAGCTGACCGGGCAGCACGTCCTGCACCACGAAGTTGCCGAGCCGGTCGAGCGGCGTCTCGTCCGGATCGAGCCCGGTGGTGATCACGACGTCGGCCTCGGGCAGACCGGCGAGCGCCAGGTCCCGTGACTGCAGGCCCGCGGTGCCGAAGTGGAAGGGGCTGTCCCAGCGTTCGACGCCCTTGGCGCCCCAGCTGTTCACGATGCCGTAGCCCCCGCTGCGGGCGAGCTGGGCCAGGCCGTCGACGGCGTTGGAGCGCACCACGCCCGGTCCGGCGACGACCACGATGTCCAGCGACGACATGGCGGGGTCGAGTGTGATCACCGGGGCCCGCTGCGGCGGCACCGACGGCTGCAGTGCGGCGTCGACCGGCTGGCTCAGGTCCAGATCGAGGTGCAGGGCCGTCGTCCCGGGCAGCGCGATGCCGAGCGGGTCGGCGAGCGCGTCGAGCAGCTCCTGGGCGTTCCTGACGGTCTGCAGGGGTGCGGTGCCACCCGGCTTCGAGGACAGGTGCAGGATCGGCCCGTCGAGCAGCGCCGCCCCGAGGCGTCCGCTGCCGTCCCAGTGCCCGATGCGGCCATCGGCGTCGGCGAGCAGCACCGCCAGATCGGTGTCGTCGACGGGCACGTGGGTCAGCCCGCCGAGCGCGGCGCCGTAGACACGCTCGACACCGAGGGCACGTAGACGTTCCTCGAGCAGCTGCTCGACGCTCACCTGGGCCACGTGCTCAGTCCTCCTCGGGAGCGGGCGGCGCCAGCATGTCGAGCGCCCGCTCGACGGAGCCGACCAGCTCGGGCTCGAGATCCGCGAAGGAGTCGACCGCGGACAGCACGCGCTGCCAACCCTGGCGCGTGTCACCCCAGCCGAGGCGACGACAGATGCCGGCCTTCCACTCCTCGCCCATCGGCACCGTCGGCCACGCCTCGATGCCGAGCGCCTTGGGGCGCACGCACTGCCAGATGTCGACGAACGGATGCCCGACGACGAGCACGTCGGGGCCGACGACCTGCTCGGTCAGGCGTGTCTCCTTCGAGCCGGGCACCAGGTGGTCGACCAGGATCGCGAGGCGTCGGTCGGGCCGCGGGTCGAACTCGGCGACCGCCGCGACCAGGTCGTCGATGCCGCCCATCGGCTCGACGACGATGCCGAGCTCACGCAGCTCGTCGCCCCACACCCGCTCCATGAAGCGGGCGTCGTGGTCGCCCTCGACCCACAGCCGCGACGGCTGCGCGACCCGGGCGACCGGCTTGGTCGACACGACGCCGCCTGCGGCAGAGCGCCTCGTCGCCGGCTCGGCCGTTGCCGCGGACGCACGCTTCTGGACGACGGTGACGGTCTCTCCCTGGTACGCGAACACACCCGGGTGGTTCTCGAAGGTGTGGCGACCGCCCTTGGCGTCCTGCAGCACGACCAGCTGGTCGGTGACCTGGTGGACACGCCCGCGGATGCCCGTCGAGCGATGCAGGAGGGGCACGCCGCGCCCCACCGCGATCTTCTTGTAGGACGCGGCCAGCGCGCCCGGCCCGCGCACCGATCGGCGCTCGCGGTCCTCGAGGATGTCGCCGTCGTAGGGGTTCGGTGCCATGGGCGTCCCAGACTACGGGGCGGTGCAGGGCGGTAGGCTCGACCCCGTGATCGCCGGATCGGCCGCGGGCCGTGCACGAGAGGACCGTCCGGCGAGGCGGTGACGACACCCCGGCGGCCACGCGGCCCGCCGGCCTCCTCGAACCCGCGCGTGCGACCCGCACGCCCCGACGGGTCCACGAGAGGAGGTGACATGCACCAGACCCACACACCCGACGTCCGCTTCGACCACACGATCGTCCCCGCGACCGACGCGAACGTCTCGGCGACGTTCTTCACCGAGATGTTCGGACTGCCGGCCCCGGAGCCCACAGGTCCGTTCCTGCAGGTGCGCCTCAGCGACGGTCGGCTCTTCGACTTCGCCGAACTGCCGGCGGGGTTCCCCGGACAGCACTTCGCGTTCCTCGTCGACGAGCTCACCTTCGACGCGATCGTCGACCGCCTCGACGAGCGCGGCGTGACCTACTGGGCCGACCCGCGTCAGACGCGGCCCGGACGGATCAACACGAACCACGGCGGCCGGGGCGTCTACTTCGACGACCCCGACGGCCACCACCTCGAGGCGCTGACCGCCCGCTACGACGGCAGCGAGCTCACCTGACACACGCTCACCCGAGCGCGACAGGGGCCGGCACATCGATGTGCCGGCCCCGTCGCGGTCGATCTGCTCAGTAGAACCGACTCAGTTTGCGCAGACTCAGTTGCGCAGGGGCTCAGTAGCGCAGGCCGGGGGCCCGGGTGAAGAACACGTCGGTCGCGAGCTGCTGACCGAGCTTCGTCGCGTCCCAGCGCTTCTCGCCGTTGTTGATGGTCGGACCGTCGGCCCAGCCCTTCATCAGGATGATGTTCTCGGCGACCGCCCGGATGATCTGACCGGTGACGTGGTCGGCCTCGTCCGAGGCGAGCCACGCGACGAGCGGCGACGACACCGCGGGATCCATCCGGTTCCACTCGTCGTCGGGGATGTCGTCGGCCTCGATGACGGCGGGGGCGCCCGGCATGGTGCCGGTGATGCGGGTGGCGGCAGCCGGACCGACCGCGTTGACCGTGACGCCGAGCTTGTAGAGCTCGAGGCTGAGGGTCTGGGTCAGGCTGGCGATCGCGGCCTTGGCCGGCGCGTAGTTCGTCTGGCCGAAGTTGCCGGTGAGGCCGGCGCCCGAGACGGTGTTGATGATGCGACCGTCGACCTTCTGGCCGGTCTCCTTGTTGAGCCCACGCCAGTGCACCGCTGCGTGCTTGCAGGGGATCCAGGTGCCACGCAGGTGGACCTTGATCACGGCGTCGAAGTCCTCGACCGACATGTTGAAGATCGAGCCGTCGCGCACGATGCCCGCGTTGTTCACGAGGATGTCGAGCCGACCGAACTGGTCGACGGCCTGGGCGATCATCTCACCGGCCGAGTCGTAGTCCGAGACGTCCGCGTAGTTCGGGGCGGCCTCGCCACCACGGGCCTTGATGATGTCGACGGTCAGGTCCGCGTCGCGTCCCGTGCCCTCACCGGTGACCGACCCACCCAGGTCGTTCACGATGACCTTGGCGCCGTGCTTGGCGAGTTCCAGCGCGTGCCCGCGGCCGATGCCGTGGCCCGCTCCGGTGACGATGGCGACCTTGCCGTCGAGCATGCCCATGTTGTTCCCTCCGTAGATCTGACAGGTCGTCAGATCCTAGAGGTGGGCGTCCGTGCGGACGAAAAGCCCGGTCAGGCGCGATCGGGGTCGGGCGCCTCTGCTTCGCGCTCGCCGGTCTGGAAGTCGTCGCCGCCGGTGGCCGCACGCCAGATGATCGCGCCGAGCGCGCCGCCCACGATCGGGGCGACGATGAACAGCCAGAGCTGACCCAGGGCGGTGCCACCCTCGAAGAGCGCCGGGCCGAGCGACCGGGCCGGGTTCACCGAGGTGTTCGTGATCGGGATGCTGATCAGGTGGATCAGCGTCAGCATCAGGCCGATGCCGATCGCCGCCTGTGCCCTGGCCGCGGCCTTGGTCGTGATGCCGAGGATGACGATGACGAAGAGGGCGGTCAGCACGACCTCGGCGATCGCCGCGCCCGGCAGGTCGTAGAAGATGCGACCGTTCTTCTGGTCGAAGGCGTTCGACGCGAACGACCCCTGCGTGATCTCGAAGCCACCGGGCTTGCTGGTCTGGATCGCCCAGAGCACCGCGACCGCTGCGATGGCCCCGACGCACTGCGTGACGATGTACGCCGGCACGTCCTTCCAGTCGAAGCGCTTCGCGGTCGCGAGACCGATCGACACCGCCGGATTGAAGTGTCCGCCCGAGACGTGGCCGAGCGAGTAGGCGCCGCAGAGCACGGTCAGGCCGAACGCCAGGCTGACGCCCAGGTAGCCGATGCCGTTGTTCACCACACCCGCAGCAGGGAGCGCGACGCCTCCGACTCCGACGGCGCCCTTGGTCGTGCCGAGCGCGGCAGCCGCGAAGATCGCGGAGCCGCAGCCTCCGAGCACCAACAGGAAGGTGCCGAGGAACTCGGCACCCAACTTCTTGGTCTGCACCATGACGCTCTCCTCTATTTCGGCCCTGATGGCGACCGTACCAAGCGCCCTGACACCGATGTGGGATCAATCGGTCGGGCGCACCGGTGCCGTCATGAACGCGACGGTGACCGCACCGTCGTAGTTGCTCTGGCGGCCGACCTCGACGAACCCGAGCGACGAGTGGAACGCCGTCGAGACCGGGTTGGGCGGCTCGACGTTCACCTCGCAGGTCACGGTCGTGGCGCCGTGCTCACGGGCGTGGTCGAACACGGCGTCGTAGAGCCGCCGGCCGACACCTCGGCGGTGCGCGGCCGTGGCGACGACGACCCGGTCGACGTAGCGGAACTCGCCGAGCTCGCCGGCGGCACGCGCCTGCTCGAAGTACCGGTAGTTCGGCGAGTCGTAGTCGGCCCCGGGTGCCATCACGATCACCAGCCCGAGGAGCGCACCGTCGGCGTCCGCGTCGGCGTCGACGGCGACCAGGGCGAGGCTCGCCTGGTCGACGAGGTGCGCCAGGCGTGCCGCGTCGATCTCGCCGACCTCGGGCACCCATTCGTCGTTCAGCGCCAACGCCGCGTCCAGGTCGGCCGGCGCGACCGGCCGGAGCCTGACGCCGCTCGCACCTTGAACGCTCAACCCTTGAACTCGTCGCGCAGGACGTGCTTGAGGACCTTGCCGGAGGTGTTGCGGGGCAGCACGTCGACGACCTCGAGCTGCTCGGGCAGCTTGCGGCTGGTGAGCCCCAGGTCGCGCAGGTGGATGATGAGCTCGTCGAAGGTGACGTCCTCGGAGTCGCCCGCGAGCTGCACCACCGCGCACACCCGCTCGCCGGAGTCGGGGTCGGGCAGGCCGATCACCGCGACGTCCGCGATCTTCTCGTGGGTGTGGAGCAGGTCCTCGAGCTCCTTGGCCGAGACGTTCTCGCCCTTGCGCACGATGACGTCCTTCAGGCGACCCGTGATGACCACGTTGCCGCGGTCGTCGATCCGACCGAGGTCGCCGGTGCGGAAGAAGCCGTCGTCGTCGAAGGCGTCGACGTCGAGCGACTCGTCGACGTAGCCGAGCATCATCTGCGGCGCACGGGCGCGCAGCTCACCCTCCTCGCCGTCGACCGCGATGCGACCGTCGGCCTGCACCACCCGGATCTCGACACCGTGCATCGGCTTGCCCTCGGTGTGGGCGAGCTCGTCGTCGGCGTCGGTGAGCCCCGCCATGGTGAGGATCGGCGCCTCGGTCAGTCCCCATCCGGAGAGCACCGGCGCGTCGAACGTCGTACGGATCTCCTCGACGAGCGACGGCGGCTTGGCCGCTCCGCCCCCGGGGAACCCGCGGACGTCGGGGAAGATCTGGTGGAGCTGGGACCGCTGGTGGGCCAGGTACGCCTGGTGGAAGACCGTGCCGGAGCCGGCCAGCGTGACGCCCTCTCGGGAGAGCACCTCGATGGTGTCGTCACCCTCGAAGGCCTCGGTGACGATGTTCGAGCAGCCCGACTGCAGGCTGGCGAGCAGCCAGATGATGCCGCCGACGTGGGTCAGCGGGAACACCAGCGAGTTGCGGTCGTGCGGGATGAGCCCCAGGCGTTGACCCATGCTGCGCGCCGCGGCGAGCAGCGTGGCGTCGGAGTGTCGGACGCCCTTCGGGTCGGCCGTCGTGCCCGAGGTGTAGAAGAGCCAGCTCGTGGTCTGGTCCTCGGGCTCGAGCTCCTCAGGGCCCACCACATCGAGAAGGGGCGGCAGCGACGACGGATCACCCTGCGGCAGTGCCCGGTCGCTGACGAGCACCCGCATCGAGCCGTGCCGTCGGGCGACGTCGGTCGCGAGCGCCTCGTGGTCGAACCCCCGGTACTCCGACGGCACGACCAGCAGCGACGTGCCCGCCTGGGCGGTGATGAAGTCGAGCTCGCGCTCCCGGTAGATCGGCAGGATCGGGTTCTGCACGACACCCAGCCGCGACAGCGCGGCGACGAGCACGAGCGACTCGATCCACGACGGCAGCTGCCAGCTCACGACGTCACCCGCTCGGACGCCGGCGGCGGCGAGCCCCGCTGCGGCCAGCTCGGCTTCAGCCCAGTACTCGGCGAAGGTGATGGTGCGCATGTCCTCGTCGACCGCCATCAACGAGTCGGGGGTGGCGTCCACCCGCTTCTCCATCAACTCCCACAGCGTGCGGCCCAGCAACATGGCGCCAGTGTAGGTGCCGCGGATCAGCCGGGCACCGGGCCCGGCGGGACCACCACGACGGTCCGATCACCCACCGGTTCCTGCAGCGGGAGACGGAACTCGCGGGTCGGCGCAGCAGGGTCGCACGGTTCGCCGGCGTCCGGTTGCACGGCCACCGCCATCACCGTCACCGTCGACGCGGACTCGGTGAGACCGACCTGCGCGAGGTACTCGCCGGCCGACGCAGCGCACCCGACGTGCACCCGCAGCGCGGCGACGTCGTCGACCTGGTCGACCCGCACCGGGGCGACCACCGGCGTCGGGCTGCCCTCGTAGTCGACCCACTCCGGCGGGGGCTCCAACGCATAGGTCAGCGCCCCGTCGACCTCGAGCACGTCGATGACGCCGTCGGGCACCTCGCTGCCGTCGGGGAGCGACGGACCCGACTCCTGGGGGCGTCGCATGCTGACGTCGAGCTGTGACGTCGAGCCCGACGGATTGCCCTTCACGAGCAAGAAGATGCCGATGCCCAGCAGCACCACGGCGACGGCCGCGATCGTCCAGAAGCTGATCGTGCCCCGCCCCTCGAACCCCTGCCCCTCGACCCCGTCCCGCGCCACCCGACCAGGGTGCTACAGGCAGCTGCCCCGGTGCCATTGCGGGGCGGGCGCCGACGAGGCGCCGGACGTGCTCGGCCTAGACCGTCGGATCGCCGCCGTGCTCGACGCGGAGCTGCTCCAACGACCCCCGGTCGAGCTGCTCACCGGTGACCGCCGCGACCTTGACCCGGGTGACCGCCCGCAGCGTCGAGGAACGTCGACCCTCGAACAGCGCCCGCTCGCCCAGGACCGCTCCGGGGCCGACCTCGGCGATGACCTCGCCGTCGACGTCCACCGACAGCACGCCGTCGAGCAGCAGGAACACCTCGGTCCCAGGTGCACCCTGTGCGACGAGCACGTCGCCCGGCGACAGGCGGCGGATGGCGGGACGCGAGTCGCGGTCCCGCGTCATGATGCGGACCGACAGCTGCCGCTCGAGCGCCGTCTCGACCGCCGTCACCAGCACCGGGGTGTCCTCGTCGCCCCAGGGCGTGTGACGACCGACGGAGTGCTGCCACCAGTCCTTGAAGTCGGTCAGGCCGCCCTTGGCGCGCAGCGCGCCGTCGTGGTCGTAGACCCAGTGACGCGGGAACGGGCTCGCGCCGATGAGATCGCGCTCGACGCGCCCGTCGGCGTGCAGGGTGAGCGACAGCGTCGACCAGACCGTCGGCGCCCGGTACGCGACGAACGGCGGTCGCGGCAGGTGGCGCGGCGCGGGGACCGCCGTGTGGCCGCCCACGGTCTGCACGAACGTGACCGAGGTCCCGCCGAGCTCGACGGGGTGCTGCAGGTCCGGGAACCCGACCGCAGCGAAGGTCAGGTGGCGCGCCCCCACGGCCAGCGTCGTCGACCCCATGAAGCCGCCGCCGGAGTAGCCGGCGTCGACGACCACGCCGTCGTCGACCTCGATCCACGCGCTGAGGCGGTTGGCGAACCGGTAGCGGTCGGCGTCGCGCAGCGCCTCGAGCTCGGCGAGGTCCGCGATGTGGTCGGGCGGCGGCGGGTCGTAGTGGGTGAACCCCGAGCCGAACACGTACTTGTTGAGTCCGGTCACCGCCTCGGACGGGATCCAGCTCAGACACGTCGTGCACGACTCGTGACGCATGCAACGAACCTACGACGATGTGGCCGCCGTGGCTACCGCCCTGCCACCGTTCAGGAGGGTGGCGATCGACCCTGCTACAGCGTGGCGACCGGTGCGACCGGAGCCGACGACGCACCGACGAGTCGCGCCGGTGACGCGCTGAGCAGGAACGTCGAGCGCCCGGCCTCGGCGCACGCGACCGACAGCTCCTCGAAGTCCCAGTTCTGGCCCTGGATCATGCCCATGTCGCGGAGTTGGATCATGTGCACCGCGAGGCAGTCCGACCAGTCCTTCTGCGTGGGAGGGAAGGCTTCGTACGCATAGGTGTCGGCGAACGCGCCGGCCACGTCGTGGCGGTGCAGCCACTCGATGGAGTGCACCGAGAAACCCGGCAGCCGGAACTCGTCGCCCAGCGCGTACCGGTTGCGGTCGCCGGCCCGGTAGTGACGCATCTCGCCGGTGCGCAGCAGGATCACGTCACCCGACTCGATCGTGACGCCGGCTGCGTCGCACGCCTCGTCGAGGTCGTCACCGGTCACCGCGTAGCCGGGCGCGACCTGGTCGAGCCCCTCGACGCCCTTGAGCCGCGGCAGGTCGATCAGCACGCCGCGGGTCACGATGTCGGGCAGCTGCTCGGCGCCCAGCTTCGTGGCGCCCGCGCTCGCGGTGACCACGGTCGCGGGTGTGTCGTTGTAGAGCAGACCGTCGTAGGAGATGTGGCTCAGCGCGTCGATGTGGGTGCCCGCGCAGGTCGACATCGTGAAGATGTCGTCGGTCCCCGCCCAGAACCCGGGGGCGAACGTGTCGCGCTCGTTCAACGACGTGACCGTCAGGAACGGGTTGATGCGACGAGCCGGCTGCCCGATCTGGATGCCGTCCGCACGCAGCTCCGCGGCGAGCGACACCCGGCGCCCCGACTGCACCGAGTCGACGCCACGGCGGGCCGAGACGTCGGTCAGCAGGTTGCCGCAGCCCAGCTCGTCGTCGTCACCCCAGCGGCCCCAGTTCGAGACACGCGACGCCAGCTGGACCAGTTCGTCGGGCAGGCCCATCGGTCAGACGAGGGTGAGCACGCCGCGGGCGAGCTTGCCCTCGTGCAGCTCGTCGAGCGCTGACTGGAAGTCCTCGAGCGGGTAGGTCGCCGAGACGAGCTCGTCGAGCTTCAGTCGGCCCGACTGGTACAGCTTCACCATCAGCGGGATGTCGTACTGCGGGCGGGCCGAGCCGTAGCGGCAGCCCATGATCGTCTTGTCGTTGTACATGGTGTTGACGACGAAGCTGGCCTCGCTGCCCATCTTCGGCACGCCGAGCATGACGACGGTGCCGCCCCAGTCGAGCAGCTCGGTCGAGGTCTTGATGAGCGCGGTCGAGCCGACGCACTCGAAGGCGTAGTCGACGCCGTTCGGGCAGATCTCCTTGACGGCCTCGACCAGGTCGAAGTCCGGGCCGTCGGGGCAGATGAAGTGCGTCGCGCCGAACGCCTTGGCGAACGCTTCCTTGCCGGGGTTCGTGTCGACCGCGATGACCGGCAGCGCGTCGGACAGCGCGGCGCCCTGGATGACGTTGAGGCCGATGCCGCCGACGCCGATCACCACGACGGACTGGCCGTGGGTGACCTTGGCTCGGTTGAACACGGCGCCCACGCCGGTCAGCACGCCGCAGCCGATGAGCGACGCCGAGGTCAGCGGCACCTCGTCGGGGATCTTCACCGCCTGGGTGGCCTTGACGACGGTCTCCTCGCAGAAGACGCCGAGGTTGGCGAACTGGAACACCTTCTTGGTGTCCTCACCCTCGCCGCTGGTGAAGGGGCGGGACAGCTTGCCGAGCGACTGACGGCAGAAGGTCGGCTTGCCGGTGTCGCACGAGGCGCACTGGCCGCAGTTGCCGAGCGTCGAGAGCACGACGTGGTCGCCGACCTTCACGTTGGTGACGTCGGGCGACACCTGGGTGACCACACCGGCACCCTCGTGGCCCAGCACGACCGGCGGCGGGAACATGATCGTGCCGTTGAGCACCGAGACGTCGCTGTGGCACAGCCCCGCCGCTTCGATCCGAACCCGCACCTCGCCCGCACGCAGGTCACGGACCGCGATGTCCGTCTGCACCGTCGCCTGCTGGCCGTCCCACACGATCGCCTTCATGGCCCTGACGGTAGCCGACAACTAGAACAGGTTTCAGTTCGGACTGGCCGCCGGTCGGGCCGCTGTGGTTGGCTCGCCGGTCATGGAGCTCGACGCGGAAGTCCTGATCGACCGTGGACCCGACGCCCGACTGCTGGTGCTGCTGCACGGCTACGGGCTGCCGAGCTCGGACCTGACGGACCGCCTCGATCGGATCGATCCCGAAGGGCGTTGCTCGGTGGTCGTGCCGACCGCGCCGTTCGAGCGCAAGGGCCGGGCGATCTGGCACCGGGCGCTGCTCAGCGACCCCGAGGGCGCTGCCCAGCAGTTCCACGCGTCGGTGCGGGCGCTCGACGTGCTGCTCGGGCGACTGGCCGACGGGCTCGGCACCGACCTGGACCGTGCGGTCGTCGGCGGCTTCAGCCAGGGCGGCGGGCTCGGGATCGCGTTGCTGCTCGCCGCCGATCTGGCACACCGGCCGGGCGCGGCGTTCGGTGTCTGCAGCTTCCCGCCGGCGTTCGGCGGGTTCGTCGTCGACCGGGCATCGGCAGCGGGACGGCCGTGCTTCCTGTCGAGCGCACACGGCGACCACTTCGCCCCGATCGAGTCGTCACGACCCGGCGCCGCGCTGCTGGTCGAGCTCGGGCTCGACCTCACCTACGTCGAGACCGACACCGACCACGTCATGACCGACGAGGCCGCCGACGCCATCGGCGACTGGCTGGCCCGACTCGACGACGTCGGCGATCGTCGTGAGGGCCACGAGCTGCTCGCCGGCATCACCGGCCGACACGAGCACTACGACGGCCTCTGGCAGTTCGCCAGCTGAGCGGCTCTCTCCCCCACCCTCGAATTCCGCTCTGGATTCGGGGTGATCACCCCGAATCCAGGGCGGAATTCGGAGCTGGGTGCGGGGTCGGAGCTGGGTGCGGGGTCGGAGCTGGGTGCGGAGTCGGAGCTGGGTGCGGGGTCAGCCGGGGGTCGGGCAGGGCAGGACGTCGAGTGCGAGGTCCGCACTGATGCCGGTGGCGCCGGGCACCGTGGCGAGCGCCTCGACGGTGACCGGGCCGGCGACGTCGGCGGGCAGCTCGAGCACGCCGCGCCACCTGGACCCTCCGGGCACGACCCGCACCAGGTCGACTCGGCCCTCGCCGTTGGCGGTCCGCCATCGCAGGTGCACCGACCCGGCGCTGGCCTCGGCCTCGAACGGCGTGCTGGCACCGCACGAGTCGAAGCCGGGAGTCGGGTGGTGCACCGCTGTCGGACTGGCGACGATCCACACCGACGGCGGGGCCACGGTCGGGCCGGGGTCCGGAGGGGTCGTCGCGGGCGGGAGGACAACACCGCCGCCGCCGCCGTCGGGCACGTCGCCGGCGCCCGGCCCGGGCGGTGCGACCACGGGCGGCGCCACCGTGCTGGCCGTCGGCGAGACCGGCAGCGTCGCACCGGGGGTGGGCACGACCTCGGCGACGGTCGTCGAGGTGCTCGTCGACGTCGTGGAGGTGGTCGATGTCGAGGTGGTCGACGTCGAGGTGCCGTCGCTCACCAGCTCGTCGCCGTCGGTGCCACCGAGCACGCCGAGTCCCGACAGCAGCGCCAGCACGAGCAGCACCGCGGCGACCGCCCCGCCCACGAGCAGCGACGTGCGACCGCTGCGCCGGCGAGCGACCGGCGCACCGCTCGGGGTCGCAGGCCCGGTGCCGCCGAGCACCCGGAGGCGCACGGCGTCGGGCGCGGGGAACTCGGTGCTCGCACCGGCGGGCCCGGCGGCAGCCAGCAC
>JAEWED010000200.1 GCA_023389745.1 Actinomycetes bacterium | reverse complement strand
GTGCTGCACATCGGCCGCCTCGTGCTGTTCGGTCGTCATCGTCCGCCTCTCGTCCTTCGTCCACGCACGGTTGCCGCGCGCAAACAGTTGGACATCAAACTGAATGGTCGACCGAACCTAGTGGGCTGCAGGTCGGGTCGATCCACGACTGCGGGGGTGGGCGGTGTGATCTCTGGCACCGGACCCGGCGCCGACGGCGAAGAATCCCGACACCGGGGCGTGCGGGCCAGTAAGATAGTGGGCACTGTTCAAGCGGTCGGCTGTTCCGGGGGAGCGGTCGAACGTTCCCAACGACGAGACGGCGCCCGGGGGTACGGGGCGGCGAGTCGTCGCATCGGTGGCGATCCGGCCGCTCCGGCGGCCGCAACGAGGAGGTCCCATGTCGAGGATCGGCACGGCCGGTTGGTGTGTGCTCGCAGCGTTGGCCCTGCTGGCCGGCGCCTGCAGCTCGGACGACGGAGGTGGCGCGTCGCCGGACGACACGGGCTCGGACGCGACAGCGGCGGCCGAGGTCGAGATCGACTACGAGGCGATCGGATTGTGGGACGACGGCCCGTGTGACGAGTCCAAACCACCGCTCGTCGTCGGCACCTCGACGGTGTTCGAGTCACCGGTCATCTCGCTGGGCGACCTCGCCGTCGCGCTCGACGCAGCCGCCACCGCGTTCAACGAGCGTGGCGGCGCCAACGGCTCGTGCATCGAGGTCCACACCTGCGACGACGGCGCCAACGCCGATCAGTCCGTCGACTGCGTCCGGGAGCTCGACGGCTTGGGCATCGTTGCGACGGTCAACGACACCACCACCGCCGGCAACGCCGAGGTCGCCGCAGCGCTCACCGCCGCCGGCATCCCCCGGGTCGCCACCAACGTGTCCCCGGCCGACTGGGCGGCCGAGAACGCGTTCCCCCTCGACGCGTCCAGCACGGGGGCCACCCTGCTCATGCCGAAGGCGTTGATCGAGCAGGACATCGACAAGATCGGCGTCATCCGCGCCGACCTCGCGCAGGCCTCGGCACTGCAGGGCCTGCTCGAGGACATCTACGCGGCCGACGGCGCCACCTTCCCGATGGACGCGGCGGTCCCGTCGGGCACGACCGACTTCTCGCAGTTCATCCTGAAGGCCGACGACGCCGGCGCAGAGGGCGTGATGCTCGCCGTGGGCGAGCAGGAGGCGGTCCAGATCGTGAACACCGCCGACCAGCTCGCGTCGCCGCTGGAGATCGTCGCGACGCTCGGCACGTTCCCGGCCGAGGCCGTGGCCGAGTTCGGGGACTTCGCCGAGCAGATGGTCTTCGTGAACTCCTTCCCTCCGGCCACGGCGGACCTTCCCGTCTACGAGGCCATGCGGGCCGATCTGGCGGCCTCGGGGGACGAGGCGCTCCAGCCGGGCCAGGTGAAGGTCACGTCGGTGCGCTCGTGGATCGGGCTGTACGCGCTGCTGCGCATGATTCGCGACGCGGGCATGACCGAGTTCTCGCGCGACGGTGTGACCACGATGCTCGAGCAGGCGAAGGACGTCCCGATGCTCGACATGTTCGGCGGGGACGACTGGACGCCCGCAGCGACGCACGCCGGTGCCTTCGAGCGGGCGGGCATCAACCACTGGAGCGTGTTCCGCTGGGATCCCGACGCCGAGAGCCCGACGGGCGAGACCGGCAACTTCGTCGAGGCCGGGTCCATGAACTGGGACGAGACCATGTGCGGGACGCCGTTCGGCGCACCCGAGCCGTGCTGAGGGGCGACGGCATGGCGCAGTTGATCATGTTGGGAACGTTGCTCGGCCTGGCGGTCGTGATCGTCGGGCTGGTGCTGCGATTCGACCCCGAAGCGCGCCGATCGACCGACGGCGACACCGACCGTTGACCCCGGAGCTGACACCTCCCGTCGCCGCTGCGATCGCGTTCGCCTACATCGGCGGGATCGTGTTCCTCGCGGCCGGCGTGTACCTGAGCTGGCGGCGTGGCCGCCTGCACCCACTGCTGCTGGTGAGCATCGCCGCGGCGGCGATCTCGTGGATCGAAGCGCCCTACGACTGGGCGGTCTACGCGCAGTTCCCCACGGCGATCCCGCGCATGCCGTCGTGGTGGCCGCTCAACATGACCTGGGGCGGGCTGCCGTCGTCGGTGCCGATCGGGTACATCCCGTACTTCGTGATCCCCGCGGTGATCGGTGCGGCACTCGGCAACCGGGCCAGTGCTCGTTTCGGGTGGCGCCGGCCGGTCGCGCTCCTCGCGGTCGGGTTCGGCGTCGGGTTCGTGTGGGCGTTCCTCTTCAACGCCGTGCTCGGCGCCCAGCTGGGCGTCTTCTACTACGGACGCGTGATCCCTGGGCTCGCGATCTTCGAGGGCACGAAGCACCAGTACCCGGTGTACGACGCCCTGGCGATGGCGCTGCAGATGATGGTGTTCGCCTACCTGCTGGGTCGCACCGACGACCGGGGCCGCAACCTGGTCGAGGTGTGGGCGGACTCGCGGACGTCGAACCGGGTGGGCGCGTCGCTGCTCTCGGTCGCTGCGGTCGTCCTCGTCGGTCACGTGCTCTACCTGGCGGTGTTCGCACCGCACCTGGTCACCAAGCTCATGGGCGACGTGACCGCCGGACCGACCGAGCAGCTCTTCCCGGACGTCGAGAACCAGCCACTCCACGGCGGGTGAACGTCCGAGCCACGTCGGCATTCGCCGAGCAGATCAGCCGAGGACACCGATGAGCACGAGCACACACGCCGAACCGATCCACTACGACCCCTACGACGTCGCCATCGACCGGGACCCCTATCCGACCTGGGCGCGTCTGCGCGACGAGGCCCCGCTGTACCGCAACGAGGAGCACGGCTTCTGGGCGTTGAGCCGGTGGGACGACGTGCGCGCCGCGCTGGTCGACTGGGACACCTACCGGTCGGGTCGCGGCACCGTGCTCGAGATCGTCAAGGCAGGGGTGGAGATCCCGCCGGGCATCCTGTTGTTCGAGGATCCGCCGATCCACGACGCCCACCGGGCGCTGCTGTCGCGGGTGTTCACCCCGAGGCGGATGCTCGACCTGGAACCGCTGGTCCGGCGGCAGTGCATCTCGGCGCTCGACGCACTTCGTGGCCGCGAGGAGTTCGACGTGATCGCCGAGTTCGGCATCGAGATCCCGCTGCGCACGATCGGGTTCCTCTTCGGCATCCCCGAGGCCGACCAGGACGAGTACCGCCGGGTGACCGACGAGCTGATCTCCACCGACGGCACCGCGATCTCGTTCGACCAGTCCTCGTTCGATTCGATCCTCACGGTGCTCGCCGACTACGTCGAGTGGCGCTCGACGCACCCCGGCGACGACCTGATGACCGAGCTGCTGCACGCCGAGGTCGACGAGCCCGACGGCTCGCGACGACGACTCACCCGCGACGAGGTCGTCACCTACGCCAGCATGGTCGCCGGCGCGGGCAACGAGACCGCCACCCGACTCATCGGCTTCACGATGCAGCTGCTCGCCCAGCACCCCGACCAGCGACGGGCACTCGTCGCCGACCCGTCGCTAATCCCGGCCGCGATCGAAGAGGTCCTGCGGCTCGAGTCGCCGTCGCCGGTGCAGGCCCGATGGGTGCAGCACGATGTCCACGTGCACGACACGACGGTCGAGGAGGGGTCGATCATGCTGCTCCTGAACGGCGCGGCGAACCGCGACGGCCGCCACTGGAGCGAGCCGGATCGGTTCGACCTCGCCCGCGACGACGGACCCCATCTCTCCTTCGGCCAGGGCCTGCACTTCTGCCTCGGCGCCGCCCTGGCACGGCTCGAGGGCCGCGTGGCGCTCGAGGAGGTCCTCCGACGCTGGCCCGAATGGGAGGTCGACGTCGACCGCGGGCACATGGCCCACACCGGCAGCGTGCGCGGCTGGGGCGGACTGCCGGTCCGTCCGACGGCCCAGCAGCGGTGATCGACTCGGCAGCGGTGATCGGCTCAGCTGCGGTGATCGGCTCAGCTGCTGCGGTGCAGGAAGCCGTGC
>JAEWED010000159.1 GCA_023389745.1 Actinomycetes bacterium | reverse complement strand
CGTCGAGCAGGCGTACGCGCGTGCACGACGACTCGACGTCGAGATTCCACCGTCGACATCGAGTGCTCGCAGGCGGATCAGACGATCATCCGGGTGTGACTGCAGCAGGTCGTCGACGCGGTCGCCGTCGATCGAACGCGCGGCTCCGAAGCGCTGGTCGTCACCTGCAGGGACTCCGCCGGGCTGAAGCCCGTCCGGCTTCAGTTGAAGCCCTTCGTTTCCGTCCCTCTCGACACATCGCTGCCATGGGAGAACACAGAGGTGCCGCTGGGACCAGGTTCTCCGCGGCGTGTCGTAGGCCAAGCTGACGCGATGAATGCGACTGGATCGACCAGCCCGAGCGGCAGCGAAGAACTGGTACTCGCCAGCGGGTCTACTCGATACGGAGGCCTGATATCGCCCGGGCGATGACCAACTGCTGGATCTCGCTGGTGCCTTCGAAGATCGTGTGGATCTTGGCGTCGCGGTGCCAGCGCTCGACGGGGTACTCGCGGGTGTAGCCGTAACCACCGAGGATCTGGATCGCACGCTCGGTCACCCACACGGCAGTGCGGCCGGCCATGAGCTTCGACATGGAGCCCTCGGCGTTCTTGTAGCCGCCGCCGTTGTTCGACAGCCACGCAGCACGGTGCACCATCAGGCGCGACGCCTCGATCTGGGTGGCCATGTCGGCGAGCATGAACGCGATCGACTGGTTCATGATGATCGGCTTGCCGAACGCCACACGCTCCTGGGCGTACTGCAGGGCGTACTCGTAGGCGGCGCGGGCCACACCGATGGCCTGGGCGCCCACGGCCGGGCGGGTCGCCTCGAAGGTCGCCATCGCGGGCTGCTTGCCGGAGCGGATCTCGGGGTTCTTCTGCGCCTCACGGGCACGGGCCAGCTTCTCGTCGAGCTTCTCCTTGCCGCCGAGCAGCTGGCTGCCGGGGATCTTCACGTCGTCGAAGACGACCTCGGAGGTGTGCGACGCCTTGATGCCGTGCTTCTTGTACTTCTGCCCCATGGACAGACCCGGCGTGTTCGGGCCGACCACGAAGCTGGCCTGGCCACGGCCCTTGAGCTCAGGGTCGACCGCTGCGACGACGACGTGCACGTCCGCGATGCCACCGTTGGTGATCCACGCCTTGGTGCCGTTGATCGTCCACTCGTCCTTGGCCTCGTCGTAGACGGCGCGGGTGCGCAGCGACGAGACGTCGGAACCGGCGTCGGGCTCGGACACGCAGAACGCACCCAACTGCACCTTCTCGGGGGAGCCGTAGCACTGCGGCACCCACTCCATGACCTGCTCCGGTGTGCCGTTGCCGCCGATGCCGGCCGCAGCGAGGCCCGAACCCATGATCGACAGGCCGATGCCGGCGTCGCCCCAGAAGAGCTCTTCGATCGCGACGGGCATGGTCAGACCGGTCGGGTCACCGAGCATCGCCTGAGCGATGAAGTCGAAGCTGTAGAGCCCGATCTCGGCGGCTTCCTGCACGATGGGCCACGGGAACTCTTCCCGCTCGTCCCACTCCTCGGCCGCCGGACGCACGACGGTCTCGGCGAAGTCGTGGACCCACTTCTGGATCTGGAGCTGATCCTCGGAGAGGGTCATGGAGAAATCGGTCATGTCGAGCCGTCCTTCCGGTGGTTACCGACCGGTAGGTTACCCGTCGGTAACAAGTCCGGTCCAGCGCGAGCGCCCCTCGGATGATCCGGGCTGGCCATGTGTCACTCCATGGGCGAAGTCGCCCACAGCGCTCACGTTCTGCGCACTTCTGCCGATACCCAAGGCAAGGAGACCCATGCTGGACACGATCACCACCGGACATGCACTGCGCCGATCACGTGAGCTCGCGGGCCTGAGCGAACGCGCCGCCGCCCGCTCGCTCGGGGTGCGCCGCGCCACCTTGCGCGACTGGGAAGCCGACCGGGTCCAGCCCGACGCGACCCAGGTCGAGCTCGCCGCGATCACCTACGGCCGCGGCGCCGAGGACATCTGGGCCGAGCGCACACCGCTGGTCGACCCCGAGCTGCCCGGCGTGCTGGTCGTGGGCAGCGAACACGTGCCGGTCTGGTCCGACGGCGACCCGGGCAGCGTCGACAACCGTGACGTGATCTCGCGCTACCTCGGCGCCGTCCGCCGGCAGCGAGGTGTCGACGAGCACGACGAGATCGCCCTGCGCTCCGACGACCTGGCCGCGCTGTCGATGGTGCTCGACCTCGACGACGACGGCCTGCAGCAGATCCTCATGGACCTGCTCGACCTGACCCCCGCGGGAGCCCAGTGGGCGATCCGCAGCATGCTCGTCGGCGGCCTGGTCGCCATGGTCGCCACCGGCGCGCTGGGTTCGTCGTGGTTCGCACCGACCGCATCGGCCGACAGCACGGCGGCCGTCCGTCCGCCCGCCGCGGTCGCAGAGGTCGTCGTCGAGGACTCCAGCGACGCCTCGACCGACGTCTCGGTGCCCGGCATCGTGGTCGAACGCGACGGCGCCACCGAGACTGCGCCCACTGACACTGCTCCCACCGACACCGCTGCCTCGGAGCAGATCGTCTCGGGTGACGACGTGCCCGTCGAGATCTCCGAGACCCCGCAGCGACTCGACCGCGACGAGTGGGACCGCCAGCAGCAGGAGCTCGGCGGCCAGCCGCTCGACCAGGCACCGGACTCCCCCGTCACTCCGACCGCCTCGACCAGCACTGATGCGTCGGCCGGCACCACCGCCGTCGAGGCGACCGGCACGTTCCACACAGGCACCACCCCGCAGGGCCGCGCACCCGATCGCCGCTCGCAGGGGCTCCCGCTGTTCGCCGTCGAACACGCCAACCGTGAGGTCGTCGTCGAGCCGCCGCTGTTCAGCGTGCACGCACCGTCGGTCCGACCCGACCTGGGCGCTCCGCTGTTCACGCCGGTCACACCGTTGCAGCCGCCGTCCGCTCCGGGCGCGCTCGGTCCCGGGCCCTCGGCCCTGCCGCCCTCCTTCGGCTGACCGTCGTTCGGCTGAGCCCTTACGGTCCCGCCGCCCGCCGTCGACGACGATCGCCCGCCGTCGCCCGCCGTCCCGCCGCGCCAAGCGAGGGCTGTCGGTGACTTCTCGTGTCGCTGTCAGCCCCGAGTTCGTGGCGGCACCGAGTTCGTGGCGGCACCGGCATTAGGCCGGTGAGCCCCGAGCCGTCAGGCCCGGCGAACGACGGTGCCCGAGGCGGAGTCCTCGGCGAGGAACCCCAGCGAGGCGATCTCGTCGCGCAGCGCGTCGGCGGTCGCCCAGTCCTTGGCCGCACGGGCCTCGTCACGGCGGGTCGCCAGCTCGGCGACGTGCTCGGGCACCTCGTCGACCGACGCGTCAGGTTCCAGGCCGACGGCGGAGAGGATCTCGCGCCACGCCGCGACCTGGGGCGCGACCGACCCGGACTCGCCGGCGTCGAGGCGACGGTTGATCTCGGTGACCAGTCCGAACACCAGGGCGTACACGCCGGGAGTGTTCAGGTCGTTGTCCATGAACGTGCGGAACGCCTCGATCGACTCCGGCTCGGGCGTTGCGTCGGGCACGTCCGCGACCCGGCGGGCGAGGGCGTCGAGCCGGTCGAGGGCCGCCTCGGCATCCGCGATCGTCGCCGCGGTCACCTCGACCGGCGAGCGGTAGTGCGACTGCAGCACCAGCAACCGGTACGAGCGCGGGTCGTGCTGCTCGATCAGCTCGGTGAGCGTCGTGAAGTTGCCGAGCGACTTCGACATCTTCTCGCCGCCGACCTCGACGAACCCGTTGTGCACCCAGTGCCCCGCGAACTCCCGGCCGAGCGCGACGGCCTGGGCGCGCTCGTTCTCGTGGTGCGGGAAGGCCAGGTCCATGCCGCCGCCGTGCAGGTCGAAGCCGTCGCCGAGCAGGTCGAGGCTCATCACGACGCACTCGGTGTGCCAGCCCGGGCGACCGTCGCCCCACGGCGAGGGCCACGCCGGCTCGCCCGGCTTGGCGAGCTTCCACAGCACGAAGTCCGACGGGTGGCGCTTCTCGCTCTCGCCGACGATGGTTCGCTCACCGCCACCGGCGAGCATGTCGTCGAGCGACTGGTGGGCGAGCAGCCCGTAGCCGTCGACGGACTCGACCGACAGGTAGACGCCGTCGGAGGTGACGTACGCGCTGCCGCGCTCGACCAGGGTCGAGATCATGTCGACCATCTGCTCGACGTACGCCGTGGCGTGGGGGTCCCGGTCGGGCCGCCGCACGTTGATGCGGTCCATGGCGTCGAACCAGACCTTCTCGAACTCCTCGGTGATCTCCTGCCAGGGCCGCTGCTCCTGGTTGGAGCGGGCGATGATCTTGTCGTCGATGTCGGTGATGTTCGAGACGTAGGTGACCTCGTGGCCCGACCACTCGAGGTAGCGGCGAAGCACGTCGAACACGAGCGAGAAGCGGCCGTGACCCAGGTGCGGAGGCCCGTAGACGGTCGGCCCGCACACGTACATCGACACCTTGTCCGGCTCTCGGGTCTCGAGCGGCCGGAGGGACCCGGTCGCGGTGTCGTGCAGCGAGATCATGGCGGCGATGCTACCGGCGAAGCTCAACGTCCCGGTCTGGGCGGCCGATAGCAGCGGGGTGAGCGACTCCCCCGGACCAGGATCCGCCCTGACCATCGACGGCGCCAGCCGCGACCCGCTCGTGATCGGCCCGTCGGCACCACCGCTCGCTGCCGATCCGGCACGGGTGATCGCCGTGGTCGCCGGCCCTCCCCTCGTCGCAGTGGCCGTGTCGGCGCTCGTCGGCCTGGGCCCTCTGCCGAGTGCGCTGCTCGTGGCTGCAGCGATCGCCGTGTCGGTCGTGCTCACCCTGCGCCACGTCGTCGGCCCGCTGAGATCGGCGGTCATGTCCTCCCGCTCGCAGGTCGCGCAGCTCGAGGTCGACCTCGCCGCCCAGCGCGCCGAGCGCGACTTCCGCGACCGGCTCGAACGTGCGCTCGAACGGTGCGAGGCCGAACCGGCGACGCTGCGCACCGGGCTGCGCGCCGTGTCGGAGCTGGTGCCCGACGCCGAGATCTCGCTGCTGTTGAACGTGCCCGACGAGCCCCGCATCGGTTGGAGCGTGCAGCTCTCGGGCGGCGCGCTCGACGCCGCGGTGCCGGTGCCCAGCACGCCGACGTGCTCCGCGCTCACCGCCGGTGAAGCGGTCGTCACGACCTCGTCGAGCGCACTCGACGCGTGCGCCCACCTGCACGATCCGACCATGGACGTCTCGGCCACCTGCATCCCGCTGCGACTCGGTGACCGGCTGCTGGGCAGCGTCTGCATCGTCGAGGCCCCGGGCGAGACCCCCGACCCCGAGCTGCTCGGACGCGTCGAGTGGGTGGTGGACCGCACCGGGGCACGCGTCGCTGAACAGCGCCGCGTGAACGGGCCGGTCCTGCGCGCCCGGCTCGACCCGCTGACCGGCCTGCCGGGTCCGAGTGCGCTCCAGCACCACTTGCGCGACCAGATCCGATCGCTGTCGCCGTTCTGCGTCGCGGTCGTCGAGGTCGACCACTACGGCGAGATCGAGACCGACCTGGACGCCGACGAAGCGGTGCGCATCGTCGCCGAGGTGCTGAGCACGACCCTGCGACCCGACGACATCGTGTGCCGTCTCGACGGCCCGCGCTTCGCCGCGGTGCTGCGCCAGTGCTCCGCCGAGCAGGCCTCGTCCGCGCTCGAGCGTGCACGCGAGTCGATGACCCTGCTGCTCGCCGAGGGCGAGGGGGTGCACGTCACCTGCTCCGCCGGCGTCGTCGAGTCCCACCGTGCGACGTCGATCGACGAGATCGTCCTGCTGGCGACCACCGCGTGCGAACAGGCCGCGGATGCCGGCGGCAACCGCGTCGCCATCAGCCGACCGGCGGACCGCACCACCACCGCCGACTGATCCCGCGGGCCTCGCGCGCTCGGCGATCGACGCGTCGCAACGTCGTCCCACGACCGCATCTCGCGTCGATCGGAATCGACGCGTCGCAGCGCCGTTCCGCGACCGGCCGACGCGCAGATCGAGCGGCCAGAGCGGTCAGCCGAACAGGTCGACCGGCTCGCGTCCGTCGGAGATGCGCTGCACCCGGTCGAGCGCACCCCAGGCGACCTCGGGCTGGGGCAGCACCCAGAAGCGCTGCTCTGCGACAGCCGACACGATCGCGTCCGCCACGGTGGACGCGTCCGCGCCGGCGTCGTTGCCACTGCGGATCGTCGCGGCCAGCGGGGCGACCGTCGCGCTCAGCTCCTCACGCTCGATGCCGGCGGTCGACAGCGAGTTCGCCGCCATCGGCGTGCGCACGTTGCCGGGGCAGACCACCGATGCGTGCACCTTCGGCGCCACCCGGGCGAGCTCGTGGCGCAGCGACTCCATCAGGCCGACCACGGCGTGCTTCGTGGCGACGTAGGGCGCCAGCGCAGGGGTCGCCACCAGCCCGGCACCCGAGGCCATCGCGACGACGTGACCCTGGCCGTGCTCGATCATGGCCGGCACCGCGGCGCGCACCCCGTGGATGACGCCCCACTGGTTCACGTCGACCTGCAGCTGCCACTGCTCGAGTGGCACCTCCCACGACAACCCCGGCAGGTACACCCCGGCGTTGAGCACGCTCAGTCGCAGCCCGCCGAGGTCCTCGGCGAGCGCGACCAGCTGCTCGTTGTCGGCCACCGAGGCGACATCGACCACGGCGGTGACCGCGGACGTCGCCTCTGGCAGCGTCGCGACCACGCGGTGGAGCGCGGCCTCGTCGCGGTCGGCCAACACCAGCGACATGCCCTCGCCGGCGAGTCGACGAGCGAGGGCCGAGCCGATGCCGCCCCCGGCGCCCGTCACGATCGCTGCGCCCCCGCTCAGTTCCATCGGTTGCTCAGTTCCATCTGGCGCGGTTCCTTCGCTCGAGGTCCGCCCGACGTCTCGCACCGGCGCGGTTTCGGCTTCGGACCGTAGTGGGCGCGACCGGTAGGTTTGCCCCGTATGCCAGCGACGCCCCCCACTCCCCGCCCCGACCGCGCCATCCCCGACAAGCCGACCGTCGACGGCCTCGAGGAGCGCTGGAACGCCGTGTGGGCCGAGCAGGGCACCTACACCTTCGAGCCGGCGGCCGAGCGGTCCCAGGTCTTCTCGATCGACACCCCACCGCCGACCGCCTCGGGCTCGCTGCACATCGGCCACGTCTTCAGCTACACCCACACCGACACCGTCGCCCGCTTCCAGCGCATGCGCGGCCAGCACGTCTTCTACCCGATGGGCTGGGACGACAACGGCCTGCCGACCGAGCGCCGCGTCGAGAACTACTTCGGCGTCGTCTGCGACCCGTCGGTCCCCTACGACCCCGCGCTGAGGGTCCCCGAGACGCCGGCGAAGCAGCGCGGCGACTTCGTGCGCGTCAGCCGACCCAACTTCATCGAGCTGTGCGAGCAGCTGCTCGTCATCGACGAGGCCGCGTTCGAGGAGCTGTTCCGCACACTCGGCCTGTCGGTCGACTGGTCGCTCGGCTACACGACGATCAGCGACTCGACCCGTCGCATCTCGCAGCGGGCGTTCCTGCACGACCTCGGTCGAGGCCAGGCGTACTCACAAGAGGCGCCGTCGCTCTGGGACGTCACGTTCCAGACCGCGGTCGCGCAGGCCGAGCTCGAGGACCGGGAGCGTCCCGGCGCCTACCACCAGCTCGCCTTCCACCGCACCGACGGGGGCGACGACATCGTCATCGACACCACCCGACCGGAGCTCGTCGTCAGCTGCGTCGCGCTGGTCGCCCACCCCGACGACGAGCGCTTCCAGCCGCTGTTCGGCTCCACGGTCACCACGCCGCTGTTCGGCGTCGAGGTGCCCGTGCTCGCCCACCCGCTCGCCGAGCCCGACAAGGGCACCGGCGTCGCCATGATCTGCACCTTCGGTGACCTGACCGACGTCATCTGGTGGCGAGAGCTCGCGCTGCCGACCCGCGCCGTCATCGGTCGCGACGGCCGCTTCTCGAGCGAGGCGCCGGAGTGGCTCACCACCGACGCCGCCGTCGAGGCGTACTCGCGCATCGCCCGCAAGGCCGCCGGCGGTGCCCGCGAGCAGATGGTCTCGATGCTGACCGAGTCCGGCGAGCTGCTCGGCGACATCCGCCCGATCCAGCACCCGGTGAAGTTCTACGAGAAGGGCGACCGGCCGCTCGAGATCGTCACGTCACGCCAGTGGTACATCCGCAACGGCGGTCGCGACGAGGCGCTCAAGGCCGAGCTGCTCGAACGTGGCAACCAGCTGATCTGGCACCCGGACCACATGCGCCACCGCTACGACAACTGGGTCGGCGGCCTGAACGGCGACTGGCTGATCTCGCGCCAGCGCTACTTCGGCGTCCCGTTCCCGCTGTGGTACCGCCTCGACGCGGACGGCAACGTGGACCACGACGACCCGATCCTCGCGGATGAGTCGAGCCTGCCCGTCGACCCGCAGGCCGAGTGCCCGCCCGGGTTCACCGAGGACCAGCGCGGTGTGCCCGGCGGCTTCGTCGGCGACCCCGACGTCATGGACACCTGGGCGACGTCGTCGCTCACCCCGCAGATCGCGTGCGGCTGGGGCGAGGACGAGGAGCGGTTCCGCACCACGTTCCCGATGGACCTGCGCCCGCAGGGCCACGACATCATCCGGACCTGGCTGTTCTCGACCGTGGTCCGCAGCCACGACGAGTTCGACTCGGTCCCGTGGCGACACGTCGCGCTGTCGGGCTGGATCCTCGATCCGGACCGCAAGAAGATGTCGAAGTCGAAGGGCAACGTGGTCACGCCGATCGACCTGCTCGAGAAGTACGGCTCCGACGGCGTGCGCTACTGGTCGGCGTCGGGGCGCCCCGGCACCGACACCACCTTCGACGAGGCGCAGATGAAGGTCGGTCGCCGCCTCGCCATCAAGTTGCTCAACGCGTCGCGCTTCGCGCTCGGCTTCGGCGTCGACGACGGCACCGCAGCGGCGCCCGACACCACTCCCGGCGTGGTCACGAGTCCACTCGACCTGGCCATGCTGCGCGAGCTCGCCGACCTGGTCGACGAGGCCACCGCGGCGTTCGAGGCGTTCGACTACGCCCGGGCGCTGGAGCGCACCGAGCACTTCTTCTGGCGCTTCTGCGACGACTACCTGGAGCTGGTGAAGAGCCGCGCCTACGGCTCGGATCCGTCGGATCCGGGCAGCACCCTCGCCGACGCGGACGGCGTCCGGTCCGCCCGCACCGCGCTCGCCGTCGCGCTGTCGACGCTGCACCGCCTGTTCGCCCCGTTCCTCCCCTTCACCGCCGAAGAGGCGTGGAGCTGGTGGATGGAGGGCTCGGTGCACCGCGCCGAGTGGCCCGACGCAGGGTCGATCCGTGCCGCGGCCGGTGAGGACGGCCAGGGCGGCGACCCGGCGGTCTGGCAGATCGCCAGCTCGGTGCTCTCGGAGCTGCGCGGTGCGAAGTCCGCGGCCAAGGTCCGCATGGGCTCGCCGATCCAGGTCGCCGTCGTGCGCGACACCGCGGAGCGCCTCGAGCTGTTCGCCCTGGCAGCGAACGACGTCGCACAGGCCGGCAAGGTCGAGGAGCTGCGCACCGAGGTCGCCGACGAGGCGTCGGTCGAGACCACCATCATCCCGGCCGAGGGCTGAGCGCCCGCGCACAGCGCAAGCGCGGCCGTCAGTCCAGGCCGGAGACGTTCGAGATGCGGCCCTGCTTGCGGTCGACGAGCTGCACGACCACCCGGTAGAACGCGTCCGGGTCGTCGATGTCGTCGATCGTCCGGAAGCTCGACCGCTCGTTCGCCGACTCGATGCGGATCGTCGCGGTGTGTGCGAGCCACTGCCCGAGCGACTCGGTGCGGGTGATGTCGGTGACCTTGCCCCAGGGGATGAACTCCGCCGAGCGGTTGAGCACCCCGCTCACCCGCAGCACCCTCATGTCGGTCACCAGGTAGCGGGTGAACGCCGCCTGCACGCCGCGCACGGCGAGCATCCCGACGATGCCGAGCGAGACGACGAGCCCCAGGCCCATCATCGCCGGGTCGAACATCGCGCCGGCGACGGGGATCAGCACCGCCAGGCCGAGCCACAGCACCTGTGCGGCCAGGAAGCCGCGTACCGAGCGCGTCTCCTCCCGCACGACCCGCTCGCCCGGCATCAGGTAGGCACTCGCGATCGTGGCGGGGCGCCACCCGCGAGGGGCACGACTCCTGGACTGCCCGGCGCCGCGGGAGCGGACGACCCGGGGCACGTCACGACCGGGATCGTGTCGTCCGGAGTCGGCGTGGGTCACGACCCGAGGTTCGAGAAGAAGTCGGCGAGCTTCGCCAGCACGTCCTGCAGCCACGACCCGATGAACCCGACCAGGTCACCCACGTCCTGGGCGGCGGTCGCGGGATCGCGCCAGATGGCGAACACCAGGAACCCGGCGCCGAGCATCAGCACCACCTGCACGTACTTGTTCATCGCGCTCGTCCACCTTTCCGACGGACGACGCCACCGGGTGCTGCGGTGGACGCCGGGAGCTCGCACGCGCGGGGCGACGAGACTCCTGTCCGCTCGGAATGCGAACGTACCAGCGGCCCTCAGCCGTTCGGTGGACCCTCGGGCGCGCTCGCGGGACGGATCGGCACCGTCGTCGCCAGCGGGATCCCGTTCACCTCGAAGGCCTTCAGGACACGGCGCCGGAACTCCCGCTCCACGTTGAACTGGCTCGCGGGCTCGGTCTCGCAGATGACCCGCAGCGTCACACCCGTCGGGTCCATCAGGTGCACCCCCAACACGTTGGGTCGTCCCGTGATGCGGTCGGACCACTCGGGGTCGGCGAAGAGGTCCTCGCCGACCTCTTCGAGCAGCTCGCAGGCCCGGTCGATGTCGGCCTGCGGGGTGACGACCACGTCGACGAGCGCCCGCGACCAGTTCTGGCTCTTGTTGCCGACGCGCAGGATCTCACCGTTGGCGATGTGCCACACCGTGCCGGTGATGTCGCGCAGACGTGTCGAGCGCAGCGTGACCCGCTCGACGACACCGACCGCGGGCGCACCCGCGTCGATCGTGTCGCCGACGCCGTAGCGGTCCTCGACGATGATGAACCAGCCCGCCAGGATGTCGCGCACCAGGGTCTGCGCGCCGAAGCCGAGGGCGACGCCGAGCACACCCGCGCTGGCGAAGAGCGCCGCCAGGCTCACCCCGAGCACCGACAGGACCGCCCCGAAGGCGACGACCACGACGATCGACGTGGCGACGCTGCGAGCGATCGTCGAGATCGCGGCGCCACGAGCCTCGGTCCTGCCCGTCGGAGCGGCGCTGCGGAACTTGCTGGGCACGAAGTCACCCAGCCGGTCCGCCTGGTCCATCATGCGCTCGCCCGCCCGCTTGATCAGTCGGCGGAGCACCCGGTTGGCGATCCACGCGGCGAGAAGGATGCCCAGGATCTGCAGCGGCTTCTCGGACAGCCAGCCCGCAGCGGCCGCCAGACCCTCGTTGTCGGTCGCGTCGAGCACCGGTTGGCACGCCCAGCCCCGGTCGTCGCAGTAGCCCGGCACGGCGGCGAGCAGCAGGGAGGATCCGTTGGCCATCGCGGGATGGTAGCGACCGCGTCGGATCCACTCGCGCCGGGCATCCGGGCCGTAGTGTCGGACTCGAACCGTGTGATCCCGGCCCCCACCCGGCGACGAGCGGTTCGGTAGCATCGGCAGCATCACCACGGGAGAGGCGCCATCGTGAGTCGACGTTCGCGCCGCAGAGCAGCCGAGGCTGCCATCGCCGAGCATGCCGCCGAGCTGGCAGAGCGGTTGGTCGCGCTCAGCGCCAAGGCCGACGAGGACCTCGCTGCGATCCGGGCCGACTACGACGCGGCGCTCGCGTCGTCGGGCACCGTGTTCTTCCAAGAGGTCGCCCCGGGCTCCGACACGTTCCACGTCTCGGCGTCCTCGGAGCAGGTCCTCGGCTGGCAGCCCGTCATGTTCCTGACCCCGGGCATGTTCAGGGCGATGGTGCACCCCGACGACCTCGACCGGTTCGACCACCAGCTCGCGCACGCGGGGCGCGGCCACCACGGCCCGGAGTCCCGCCCGGCGCCGAGCCCGATCATCGATCTGACCACCGGGTCGCCGCTGCTGGTCTCGACCCCGGCGGTGACGCCCGGCCCGCCGCCGGAGCCGCTCGACGGCCCGGTCCGCTTCCGTTCTGCAGGTGGCACCTGGCGGTCGGTCGAAGTGCGCGCCGACCGCTGCGAGATCGTCGCCCCCGGGGCCGCAGATGTCGAGCGCTCCTCGACCTGCGCCGGCGCGCTGGTCGACGTGACCGAGCTCGAGCAGCGACGCACGGCCTCGCGGCGCTTCGCAGAGATCGTCGAGCACGACCCGTCCGCCTGCCTCGTCAGCGAGTTCACCGACCCGTCGGACCCGGGGTCGCTGGTGCTGCGTGCGGCGAACCGCTCGGCGCACGCCATGTTCAACCTCGAGACGCACGACGTCGACGGCACGGCGCTCGAGTCGATCCTGGGGCCGGCGTCCGCACAGCTGATCCGATCGGCGCTGTTCGACGTCTGCCACACCGGCCAGACGCTCACCGCGGAGCGCATCTCGCTCAGCGAGGTGCCCGGGACGTACCTCGACCTTCGCGTCGACCGTCTCGCCGACGGCACGCTCGGCATGACCGCCACCGACGTCACGGCCACCGTGGCGCTCGAGGACCGGCTCCGCCACCAGGCCTCGCACGACGCGCTCACCGCGCTGCCGAACCGCTCGCTGCTCGAGGAGCGCCTGGCCGCGTCGGTCGCGTCGGCGTCGCACAGCGCCCCCGTCTCGCTCGCGGTGGTCGACATCGACGGCCTGGCCCGCCTCAACGACACGCTCGGGTTGCACCTGGCCGACCAGCTCCTGGTGCAGATCGGGCGGCGGCTGGTGCGAGAGGTCCGCGGCGCTGCGGTCGTGTCCAGGATCGGCGGCGACGAGTTCGCCGTGCTGAGCATGCCGTGCAGCAGCGAGGCCGAGGCGCTCGACCGTGCGTACTCGGTCCGGGTCGCACTCGACCGCCCCTTCGACATCGCCGGCCACATCGTGAGCTGTGAGGTCAACGTCGGCGTCGCGATCGCCCCCGGCGACGGCGACGACGGCCGGGCGCTGCTGCGTGCCGCGAACCGCGCCGTCGAGACCGCGAAGCGCGACGGCAGCCGGTTCGCCCGCCACGAGGACGTCGACGCCTCGAGCTCGATCCACCGGCTCTCGCTGCTCGCCGACCTGCGTCGCGGCCTGGCCGACCAGGACCTCGAGCTGCGCTTCCAGCCGATGATCGACCTGCGTTCGGGTCGGGTGTCGAAGGTCGAGGCCAAGCTGCGCTGGCGCAACGACGACGGCAGCCACCTGCCGCTCGAGTTCCTCGAGCTCGCCGAGCAGTCCGGGCTCATCCAGCCGCTGACACGCTGGGTGCTCGGCGAGGCCGCTCGGGCGGCGAAGGTGCTGCGCGACGCCGGTCACGACGTCGTCGTCAGCACCGACCTCTCCATGCGGAACCTGATCGACCCGGACCTCGCCGCCTTCGTGTCGCTGCTCGTCACCAGCGGCGAGCTGCAGACCGACCTGATCGAGATCGAGGTCGGCGAGGTCGAGCTGATGGACGACCCCGTGCGCTCACGCGAGACGCTCGCCTCGCTGTCGGAGCTGGGCCTGCGCTTCGTCATCGACGACTTCGGCACCGGCTACACCTCGCTGTCGACCATGCAGCACCTGCCGGTGGTCGGGCTGAAGATCGACCGCACGTTCATCTCGACCCTCGCCGACGCGGCATCCGACGCAGCGATCGTCCGCTCCACGATCGAGCTGTGCCACGAGCTCGGTCTGCGCGTCGGTGCCGATGGCGTGCCCGACGCGACCACCCTGTCGATGCTCGCCGACTTCGGGTGCGACGAGGCCCAGGGTGTGCACCTCTCCGAGGCGGTGACGATCGACGGGCTGTCCCAGCGGGTCGACGAGCTCGAGCACGCCGTGCGCAGCTGGGTCTGAGCCAGCAACTCGACTGTCGGTCGAGCACCGTCACACCGTCGTCGGCGCAGCGGAGCCCGCAGCTCCGCGGTCAGTCGAGCACCGTCACACCGTCGTCGGGGCAGTGGAAGCCGTCGGCGTCATCGTTCTCTCCACCGAGCTCCGGGTAGAGGCGCTCGAAGGTCCCGTCCTTGACGACGATCAGCATGCCGCAGGGGCTGGCGACGGCCTCGCCGGCAAGAGCAGGGTCCTGCGGGGAGTGCAGTCCGCCGCCGGTCCAGTCGTCGACGGCTGCGGCCTCCTCCAGGATGCAGGCCCGATCCAGCACGCCGTCGTTCTTCTCGCCGCACGCGTTCGCGGCGACCGTGAAGAGCAGCCACGCCGACATCGCCTGGATGCCGAGCGCACCGATGTCGCCGTCCTCGACGTACCCGTCGAGCATGTCGAGGTACTGCTCGATGGCCGGCCACTCGTCGGCCTCTTCCAGCGTGTGCAGACCCATGCGCAGGATCGCCCCCTCGGCGTCCGGTGAGGCCGAGAGCTTCGGGTCGTACATGTTCGTCTCGAGCAGCGGCGTGCCCTCCCACTTCTGCTCGCGGGCCGACTTCAGGAACGACGTCAGCAGCTCGACCTCGCCGACCCAGCTGAAGGTCGTCGCGCCGTCGCCGACCATCCGCTGCACCAGCGGCGTCCAGTCCGCGGCGCCGGCAGCCGGGTAGGACTGCTCGCCGACGTCCTCCATCCCGCCGACGTCGGCGACCGCTGCCTGGTACTTGGTCTTCACCAGCTCCAGCGCCGGCAGCTCGCCCCACAGCACCGTCCACGCCTCGGCGTTCTCGGGGTCGACCACCTCGAAGTCTCGGAACCAGGTGTTGTTGACCGAGTTGCCGGGGTTCGGGATCGGCTGGACCTGCCCCTCGGAGTCCGCCTTCTCGGCAGACACCGCGAAGCCGGGGATGTCGATCAGGCCGCACTTCAGGATGTCGCTGCCCTCCTTGCCGGAGAACTGCAGCTGGTCCTGGGCGAGGCCGCCGCCGACGAGCGCGAACACGTCGGTGCACGCCGTGGTCATGACCGACTCGACGTTGAACAGCGCGGCGTCCAGGTCCACGACCTCGATGGGCAGCCCGCCGATGCCGCCCTGCTCGTTGCACCAGCCGGCGAACGCGACCGCGGTGTCGTACATCATCTTGTTCAGCCCCGGCCGGATGTCGGAGCTGCGGTCGTTGGTGACGCCGAGGTACAGCGCGTCGGTGCCGCGGCCCGCCTCGTCCGCCTGCACGGTGAAGTCGCCCTCGCCGCACAGCGGCCCGTCGATGTCGGGGAACCCGGACTCCTCCCCGCCGACGTCGGCCTCGGTGGTCGTCGTCTCATCGGGCTCCGCGGAGTCGTCACCGGACGCACCACACGCGCCGGCGAGGAGCGCCGCGGTCGCCACGAACACCGTCAAGAGACGCTTCATGATCTCCACCCCCGTGCACCCGAGCCCCCCGGCACGGTGCAACATCGCCGACCCTACTCCGGGCACTCGTTGCACCGCGGCGCATCCGGCGGTCACGTCGGCGACGTGGCCACCTCGGTCGCCCACCGGTAGTCGGGCTTGCCGTTGGGGCCGCGCTGCACGTGGTCGACCAGCACCACGCGCTTGGGGCACTTGTAGCCCGCCAACCGTTCCTTCACCCACGCGATCAGCTCGGTCTCGTCGGGCGCGGTCCCGGCGTCGGCGGCGAGCGACACCACGGCGGTCACCGACTGGCCCCACTTCTCGTCGGGCAGTCCGACGACGTTCGCGTCGTGCACGGCCGGGTGCGTCTTCAGCGCCTCCTCGACCTCTTCCGGGTAGACCTTCTCGCCGGCGGTGTTGATGCACGCCGAGCCCCGGCCGAGCAGCACGATCGTGCCGTCCTCCTCGACCGTCGCGAAGTCGCCCGGCACCGACCAGACGCGACCGGCGAAGGTGCGGAACGTCCCGGCGGTCTTCGTGTCGTCCTTGTAGTAGCCGATGGGGATGGGGCCGCCGACGGCGAGCAGACCCCGCTCCCCGGAGCCGGGCACGACGGCGTGACCGTCCTCGGCGAACACCTGCGCGTGCTCGCCGAGAGCGAACCGGGCGGTGCGGGCCGGTTGGCCGGCGCGTGCGACCGAGCTGGCGAACCCCACGCCCTCCGACGAGCCGAGGGTGTCGGCGAGGACCGCGCTGCACCAGGTGAGCAGCTCGTCCTTGGTCTCCTGGGACCACATCACCCCGGAGGAGACGACGACCTTGAGCGAGCTCAGGTCGTACGGCTCACCCCGCTTCGAGGCATCCTCGAGCGCGGCCAGCATCGGCTTCGCGAACGCGTCGCCGACGATCGTGAGCTGGGTGACCCGGTGGTCCTGGACCGCGCGGCACAGCTCGTCGCCGTCGAAGGAACGCGACGGCAGGGTCACCACGCAGCCGCCGGCGGAGAGCACGGCGAGCGACGTGATCGCGGACGTGCCGTGCATCAGCGGAGCCGCCGGGAGCAGTCGGACCGCCTTGCCCCGCTCGTGGAAGGTGCGCGCCGCGGCGACCACCTGCTCCGCGGTCGACGGGACCGACGCCTTGACCACGGCGAACGTCGCGGCGGTCGTGCCGAGCAGGCTGCGGTGCGGCCACATCACACCCTTGGGCATGCCGGTCGTCCCTCCGGTGTAGAGGAACCACAGGTCGTCGCCGGAGCGGTCGATCGGCGCCGCCGGCTCGGTCGAGGCGATCACCGACTCGTAGTCGTCGGCCCACTCGGGCACCGGGTGCTCGTCATCCGCGCCCACGCAGACGTAGGTGGTCAGCTTCGGCAGCCGCTCCCTGACCGCGTCGAGCCGGGGGGCGAACTCGGCGGAGAAGACCACGGCCTCGGCGTCGGAGTTGTCGTACAGGTACTCGAGCTCGTGCTCGAGGTAGCGGTAGTTCACGTTGACCGGTACGGCGCGCCGCTTGAACGCGGCGAACGTGGTCTCGAGGTACTCGGGTCCGTTGTAGAGGTGGATCGCGACCTTCGAGTCGGCGCCGACACCACGGGCGCCCAGGTGCGCGGCCAGGCGCGCCGCCCTCGATTCGAACTCGCTCCAGGACCGCACGAGGGGCACGTCGGTGGCGTGGATCAGGGCGTCCGCGTCGGGCACCGTCGCCGCGACGAGCTCCCAGACCGTGGCGAGGTTCGACACCGTCGCGTTCGTGCTGTCCATCACGATCTCTGCCATCTCCGTCCCCCGATGTGGTCGACCGACTCCGCCGTGCAGGGTATGGCCGGGAGCGGTGCGTCCCGAACGATACGGTCCGGGTGGATCCCGCACCGAAAGGACCCAGGATGGCACTCCACCGCGTCGCCACGGCCGCCGAGGCGGTGGCGTTCGTCCGCCCGACCGACACCTTGGCCGTCGGGCTGGGTCCGGCCCACCCGGGCGGGTTCCTGCACGCGCTCGGTGAGCGCGACGACTGGGTCGACCTGCAGATGTTCGGGGCGCTGCTCACCGACCTGTACGCGATCTTCACCAACCCCGCGGTGCGCTACCGCTCCGGCTTCTTCGGTCCCGCGGAGCGCTTCCTGCGCGACAGCGGCGCCGACATCGAGTACGTGCCCGCCGACTTCCGGCGTTTCGCGCCGATCATCGAGCAGCTGAACCCGCGGATCATGGCCACGGCCGCCGCGCCGCCCGACGAGCACGGCTGGTGCAGCCTGTCGCTGCACGCAGGCGCGACGGTCGACGAGCTGCACCGGGCCGGGGCCGATCCCGACCGCCTGCTGATCGTCGAGCACTCCCCGCACTTCCCCCGGACCTTCGGCCTGATGCCGGAGCATCCGCACCGTCTGCACCTCGACGAGATCGACGTGCTCGTCGAGACCGACTCGGCACCCGTCGACCTGGCCGACGCGGTGGCCGACGACATCGACGTCGCGATCGCCGAGATCGCCCTGGGTTTCATCGCGGACGGCGCCACCTTGCAGACCGGGATCGGGGCGATCCCGTCGATCATCGCGACGAAGCTCGCCGAGGGCACCGGCGGCGACTACGGGGTGCACTCCGAGATGTTCACCAACGGCCTGATGCGACTGCACCGGGCGGGCAAGGTCACCAACGCGCACAAGGGCGTCTTCGACGGCTTCTCGGTGACGACGTTCGCGGCGGGCACCCCCGAGCTCTACGCCTGGCTCGACGGCAACGACGCCGTGCGGTTCCTGCCCGTCGACGTGGTGAACAGCGGTGACACCATCGCCGAGAACCGCGACTTCGTGTCGGTCAACGGGGCCACCGCGGTCGACCTGTACGGCCAGGTCGCCGCCGACACCGTCGGCGGCCGCCAGTACTCGGGCACCGGTGGGCATGAGGACTTCCTCGCGGGTGCCGGGCTGCAGACCGACGACCGGTCGCTGCTGTGCCTGCGATCGTCGAGCGTGATCGACGGCGAGCTGCGCTCAAGAATCGCCTCGACGCTGCACCCGATGGTGGTCACCACACCGCGTCACCAGGTCGACGTGGTCGTCACCGAGTACGGCGCCGCCGAGCTCAAGGGGCGCACCGTGCGCGAGCGCGCCCATCTGCTGGTCGACATCGCCCACCCCGACGTCCGCGCCGAGCTGCGCGCCGAGGCCGACGCGATCGACCGCTGACTCGAATTCCGTCTCGGTGTCGGGGTGGTGACCCCGACACCGAGACGGAATTCGGGGTCACGGCGAGGTCGGGAGGGTCACGGCGTGGTCGGCGGTCGGGCTCACGGCGAAGTCGGCGGTGGGGCCGCGGCGAGGAGGTCGGCGGCGTCGACGGCACGGGGGTCGAACGCGGCGACCCACACGCCGATGCGATGCCGTCCGGCGGTGATCCGGTACTGCTCCAGCGCGTCCGGGCCACAGGACCCGGTGCCGAGCCCGCGTTGCGCGGCGTCGAGGTGCAGGTGGGTGACCTCGACCGACGGCTGCAGGTCGCTGGTGTGCCGGGCGGTCCAGAGCTGCTCGTCGGAGAGGTGACGGGCCGAGAAGCCGAGTGAGGTGCCGCTGCGCTCGTCGGCCACCACGACCAGGCCGCTCGCCGACCCGCGGCGCGGCCGCGTGGGGGCGAGCGCCAACCAGCGCAGACCCGTGCGATGGCCGTGCTCCTGGGGCAGCACGTAGTCGACGTAGGTGTCGCTCACCGTCGTCGCCCAACGTCGGACCGTCGCCGAGGCCCGTCGATCCGGGTAGCACTCGTGCGGGCCGTCGCCGTACCACTCGAGCCGCTCGAGCTCGCCGGGCAGGCGCCACTCGACGCCGACGCGTGGCGGATCGGCCAGCTCGTCGGGCACCACCAGCTCGACCTCGACGTGGGCCCAGCCGTCGCGGGTCTCGGTGACCCGCCGGGTGACCCGCACCGGGGTGGTCGCACCCGGTGCGCGCAGCTCGCCCTTCGAGGTCGTCACCACGTCGTCGCCTCGACGCCGACGCCGTGACGGTTCCTCGACCCACTCGCAGCGGTCGAGGCCCTGCTCGTCGACCCACCGACCCAGCTGGCCGACGAGCCCGCGCATCCAACCGATCCGGATGCCGTCGTTGTCGGTCAGCGCCCGGAAGATCGTGGGCCGCCACCGGTCGGGGTCCCACAGCGCGGCGTCGGGCGCTGCGGTTGCCGGCGCTGCGGACCCGTTGGCGGCCGGAGCGGCGGCAACGGCCGCCCGGGTGACCGGCAGCTGCTCGGTGGCGACCACCGCGCCCGCTCGCGACCAGGGCGTGGCAGTGCGTGCCGACCAGCTGATCTCGAGGAACGCCTCGCTGCCCTCGGGCACCCGGCGGCGGGTGATCGGCGACGCCACCTCGACCGACGCACGCGGCGCCACCGGGGCGACGTCGAGATCGCCTGCGGCCACCTCGGCGCCGTCGACCAACAGCCGCCACCTCGCGTCCAGGTCGTCGATGCCGGTGAACCAGCGGCGGTTCGTGACGACGAGTCGCCGCTCGCGCTCGTCACGCCACGCCACGCCGACCGGACGCCCGACGAAGCGCACCTCTTCCATGGCCGGGTGCGGCACCCGGTCCGCCGACACCAGCCCGTCGCACACGAAGTTGGCGTCGTTGGGCGTGTCGCCGAAGTCGCCGCCGTAGCCCCACACGGTGCGGCCGCCGGGTCCGCTGCCCGGCAGCGGCAGACCGTGTTCGAGCCACTCCCAGATGAAGCCGCCCTGCAGACCGTGGGTCGTCTCGAACGCCTCCCAGTAGTCCGACAGCGAGCCGTTCGAGTTGCCCATCGCGTGGGAGTACTCGCACAGGATCAGCGGACGCCGGGTGTCGCGACCGGAGCGGGCCCACGCGACGATGTCGTCGATCGGCGAGTACATCGGGCACACGACGTCGGTCACCGGAGCCTCGGCGTACAGGTCGTGCATCAGCGGGCCCTCGTAGTGGAGGGGCCGGGTCGGGTCGTGGCGCCGCACCCACGCGGCCGCTGCCGCGTGGGCCGCGCCGTTGCCGGACTCGTTGCCGAGGGACCACATGATGATGCTCGGGTGGTGGTCGTCGCGCCGCACCATCCGCTCGACCCGTTCGACGATCGCCGAGCCGAAGCGGGGATCGTGCACCAACGAGCACTGCCGTGCGTGCGTCTCGACGTTCGCCTCGTCGACCAGGTAGAGCCCGAGCTCGTCGCACAGCTCGGCGAGGTGCTCGTCGTGGGGGTAGTGCGCGGCGCGCACGGCGTTGAGGTGGTGCGCCTTCATGAGCAGCAGGTCGGACCGCGTGAGCTCGGCACTCGGAGTGCGACCGCGCTGCGGGTCGTGCTCGTGCAGGTTGACGCCGTGGATCAACACGGGCACGCCGTTGATCAGCAGCTCGTTGTCGCGCACCTCGACCGAGCGGAACCCGGTGTGGCTCGAGGTCACCTCGACGACCCGACCGTCGGGGTCGGCCAGCGTGGTCAGCACGCGGTAGCGCTGTGGCGACTCGTGCGACCACGGTTCGATACCGGGGACCTCGAGGCGCGTCCGCACGACGCCCGGCTCGACGAACATGCCCGAGATCAGCTGCGCCGGTTCGCTCGAGGCGTCCCAGGCGGGCACGTCGAGCGGACCGGTGGACGCCAGCCGTCGCCCCCGCAGCGTCTCGACGACGACCTCGGCGGTCCAGCCGGGCTCGCGTCGCAGCGGACCGTTCGCGACGACCTCGATCTGCAACGAGCCCGTCGACGGGCCGTCGAGGCCGGGCAGCAGCTGCACCCCTTCGAGGTGCGACGGCGCCGTCGAGTACCACGAGACGCTGCGCTGGATGCCGCCGTGCCACCACTGGTCCTGGTCCTCGAGCCACGTGGCCGCCGACCACTTCGACACGACGAGTGCCAGGGTGCAACGCCGCCCGGGCCGCACGTGCTCGGTGATGTCGAACTCGTTCGGCAGCCTCGAGTCGGTGCCGGCGCCGACGAAGCGTCCGTCGACCCACACCTGCAGCAGCGACTCCGCCGCGCCGACGCGCAGCACGACGCGCCGGCCCTTCCACTGCTTCGGTACCGTGACGGTGCGGCGGTGGACCCCGGTGGGATTGTGCTCGGGCACCGCAGGCGGCTCGAGATCGAACGGCATGATGACGTTCGTGTAGTGCGGCCGGTCCTTCGCACCGGCGGGCTGCAGGGTCCAGGCCCCGGGCACGTCGATGGTGTCCCAGCCCGAGTCGTCGGCCGCCGGGTCGAGCATCTCGCGGGTCAGCGCGTGCGGGCTGTCGAGCAGCTCGAAGCGCCACGTGCCGTCGAGGCTCGCCCACCACGGTGACGTGCCGGCCCGCGCCGAGTCGGCGTCGGGGTGCGGGACGAAGAAGGGTCGTGCAGGCAGGCGCCCGGTACCCGTGACCGTCGGGTCGGTCAGGGCGGCGCTGGGGGTCGGATCCACCTGGGTCGGGTCCACCTGGGCCGGGTCAGGCGCGTGCGGCGCGCAGCACGTCGAGGGCCTCGTCCGCGTGCATGTCCATGTTGAGCTCGGAGCTGATCGCGGCGAGGACCTTGCGGTCGGTGTCGATCACGAACGTGGCTCGCTTGTTCATGATGGGACCCGGTCGCTTCACGCCGAACGCCGAGGCCACGACGCGGTCGGGGTCCGACAGCAACGGGTAGCCGAGCCCGTGCAACTCGTCGAAGGCGGCCTGCTTGTCGACCTTGTCGGCCGAGATGCCGACCCGCTGTGCGCCGAGCTCGGCGAACTCCGCCCCCAGGTCGCGGAAGTGGCACGACTCCTTGGTGCAGCCGGTCGTCATGGCCTTCGGATAGAAGAACAGCACCACCGGGCCGTGCTCGAGCAGACCCGACAGCGTGACCTGCTCGCCCTTCTGGTCGACGGCGGTGAACTCCTCGGCGATGTCGCCAGCCTTCAGCATGTCGCTCCCTCCTCGACGCACCAGCGCCTGCGTTCCGCCGACGCTACCCCTGGTCCGCCGGCACCGCGAGCGAGCGTTCGAGCGTCTCGAGGACCTCGGCGGGCAGACCGGCGTCGTCGAGGTACCGGCGAGCACCCCCGTGCTCGGCGTCGAGCCACTCGAGGGTCGTGGCGATCGTCTCGGGCCGCGCCGACCAGACACCGGTGGCCAGCTCCTCGTCGGTGGTGTCGCCCTGGGACATGCCGAAGCTCCAGAGCCAGTTGACCTGGACCGCGGTCGCCCGTCCGGATCGGACGTAGTCGGCGACGATCGCCTCGTCGGGCGCACCGAGCGCATCGAGCACGAGGGCGGTGAGCAGCCCCGTGCGGTCCTTGCCGACCGCGCAGTGGTAGGCGACGGCCGCGGTGTCGTCGCGGTCGAAGGCCTCGGCGATCGACTCGAGCGCACCGACGAACCGCGACGAGAACGAGTCCAGGATGACCCGGTAGCGATGCGCGAGCAGCGTGGACGGCTCGGGGTGCTCCGCGTCGTGCCAGGTGAAGGTCGGGTCGAGCACGGGGTGGTGCACCACGTCGATCGCCGCGGCATCGAGCACCCCGGCCGCCTCTCGTTCACGCTCGTCGCGGAGGTCGAGCACCCGTACGACGCGCAGCTGCTCGAGCAGCGCAGCGGTGAACCGTGCTCGTTGCAGCGCATCGGCCCGGATCAGGCGCCCCGGCGCCACGCGGGCCCCACCCGCGAGCTCGATGCCGCCGAGGTCGCGGATGTTGAAGATGCCCTCACGTGCGAAGTGGGGCCTGAACGACTCGACCGCCAGACCCTCGACCGCCAGATCCTCGACCGCCAGATCCTCGACCGCCTGGCGAGCGCTCACGCGAGGCCCACGACGACGCCGAGGCCGTCGGAGGTCACGCTGAGGTCGTCGATCTCGATCCCGATCGTGTCGGTGCTGTCGGGGATGATCGGCAGCTGGATCGTCGAGGGCAGACGCACCCGCATCGGAGCGAGCGACACCAGGTCGCCCAGGCGGCGCGACACGTGGTTGAAGATCGACGGCAGCGCCGGCGGCAGTTCGAGGTAGGCGGACTGCACCGACAGCTCGAGCCGCCCGCGCAGCAGGCGGGGCCGGATCTCGGTGCGCAACGCGGTGCGCAGGTCCGGGAAGCTCTCCGGGAACAGCCGGGACTGGCGCAGCCGACCGCCGACCTGCTGCTCACCGAGGTCGACGTCGATCTCGAAGGGCAGGGGCAGGTCGCCCGCGACACGGTCGATGAGCAGGTGGCAGATCCCGTCGACGAGCGAGCTCGCGACGCCCAGCCCGACGCGCTTGCCGGCGATCGGCACGGGAAGTGCTCGACCCTGCACCGACGCCGCCGCGGGGAGGCCGACGGTCAGCAGACCCGAGGCCACGGTCACGTCACCGGCGCCGGGTGCCACCCCCAGGGACCGCAGGAGCTCGGCCACGTCCTCGGGCAGCTCGGCCTCGGCGCGTCCGAGGTGCTCGCCGAGCGACTCGAACAGGCCGCCGCCGAGCACGGCGAAGACCATGCCGAACATCTGGAGGATGCCCGCCCAGGTCGTCGGATCGACGCCCTCGGGCACCGGGGCATCCGGATCCGTCGACAGCGAGACGAGCTCTGCGGTGCGCAGGTCGAGCCCGGCCGAGCCGCCCGTCTCGCCGATCTCGATGAAGGGGTCGACGAGCGCTTCGACCCGAACCGGGATCGGCGCGGGCGGCGTGGGTAGACCCGCGACAGCCGAGCCCGCCGGCTCCTCGACGACGTCGCCGTCGTAGTTCGCGGAGCGTGTCGACACCTCGCCGTCGGCGCGGACGATCACGCGGGCGCGTCCGTCGTCATCCGCGCGCAGGTCGAGCTCACCGCCGGTGATCGTGAGCGCGAGCCGCACGTCGACGTCACCCATGCCCGGCAGCGCGACGGTGGTGTCGAGCGGCTCAAGCGGGATGCCCGCGCCGACGACCATCAGCACCACGTCGTTGAGCAGTTCCTGGGTGATCGACGCGCAGATCGCCCAACGGTCGCTCTGGATGCGGCCGTCGGGGTCGGCGCTGCGGCGTGCCAGCCCGGACGTCGGCGCGGCGGCGGTCGTCTCGTCGGTCGCCTCGACCGGATCGGGGACGAGGGTCAGCACCGGACCGTCGTCGCCGACGCGACGCGCCGGCGGGGCGGGCGTCTCGGCGGCGGGCGACGTGGGCGGGACCCGCGTCGCAGGGGCCTTCTTCGCAGGGCCCTTCTTCGCAGGGGCCTTCTTCGCAGCCACCTTCTTGGGAGCCGCCTTCTTTGCAGCAGCCTTCTTCGGCGCGGCCTTCTTCGCAGGGGCCTTCTTCGCAGGGGCCTTCTTCGCAGCAGCCTTCGCCGCGGCAGCCTTCTTGGGAGCGGCCTTCTTCGCAGCAGCCCTCTTCGCGGGGGCCTTGCGGGTCGATCCTGCGCCGGCGGCAGCGCGCACCTCGCTCACCGTGGTCACCCGGGCGGGACGCTTCGCGGCAACGGACGGATCGGGCGTGTCGGGTGAGTCCACCATGCCCGATGGTCTAGCGCAGGCACGACCCGTCAGCGGGACACGCGGCGACGCGCCGCACCGTCGTCGACCCCCCCGCTACGTTGACGCGATGACTGCCTTCCCGCTGCCGGTCCACCACACGCTCTCGGGAGCGAACGCACCCGCGACGGGCTCCTCGACGCCGATCCGACTCGCGGTGCACGAGGCCGGCGTCGGCACCGACCGTCCACCGGTCGTCCTGTGCCACGGCTTCCCCGAGCTCGCCTACTCGTGGCGCCACCAGCTGCCCGCGCTCGCCGACGCGGGCTTCCGTGCGATCGCACCCGACCAGCGCGGCTACGGCGACTCCAGCATCCCCGAGGAGATCGACCGCTACGGGCTGGGCGACCTGTGCGGCGACCTGGCCGACCTGCTGGACGCGCTCGAGATCGACCGAGCGGTGTTCGTCGGCCACGACTGGGGTGGCTTCGTCGCCTGGGCCATGCCGGTGCTCTACCCCGACCGCTGCGCCGGCGTCGTCGGGGTCTGCACGCCCTACACGCCGTTCCCGACGACCGACTTCCTGCGGTCGGTCTTCGGTGACGACCCCGAGCAGATGTACATGCTCTGGTTCCAGGAGCCCGGCGTCGCCGAGTCGGTCCTCGACCGGGACCCACGGCTGGTCTTCGAGAAGCTGACCGTCGGCGGGACCGACCCCGCCGAGCTCGCGGCACAGGGGCTGTCCCGCGAGGGTTCCTCGTTCAACCCGTTCATCGACCTGGCGTCGCTCCCCGTCGTCGGCGAGGCGCTCCTCAACGACGAGGAGCTCGACCACTACGCGTCGACCTTCGCCCGGACCGGGTTCCGTGGCGGCATCAACTGGTACCGCAACATCGACACCAACGCGGTCGCCTTCCCCGACGTCGGCACGCAGCACCTCGAGCTGCCGGCACTGATGATCTGCTCGGAGTGGGACCCCGCGCTGCCGCCGGCGCTGGCCGCCAGCATGCACGACCGGTGCTCCGACCTCGAGGTGCACACCGTCGGCAAGACGGGCCACTGGGTCCAGCAGGAAGCCCCCGAGCAGGTCAACGACCTGCTCGTCGACTGGCTGACACGCCGGTTCGGCTGAGCAGCCGACCCGGCGAGGATCAGCCGCCCACGACCTCGCGGAGCAGCTCGCGCAGATCAGCCGTCCGTCGGTCCCAGGTGAAGCCGTCCCTCACGAAGCGGCTGCCGGCAGCACCCATCACGGTGGCCCGCTCCGGGTCGCCCAGCAGCGACGACAGTGCGTCGGTCACCGCGGCCAGGTCCTCGCCGTCGACGAGCAGCCCGGTTCGGTTCGCCGCGACCGCGTCGGGCACGCCGCCGATGTTCCCGGCGACGACCGGACGACCGATGGCCTCGGCCTGGATGAACACGATGCCGAAGGCCTCGACCTCGCGGCCGCCACGGCGCTCGCGACACGGCATGGCGAACACGTCACCCGCCGCGAAGTGCACCGGCAGCTCCGCCTCGCTCACCTCGCCGACGATCGTCACCCACTCCGACACGCCGAGTGCGTCGGCGAGCGTCCTCAGCTCGGACTCGTAGGGGCCGCCACCGACGATCAGCAGTCGAGCGCCCTCGACGCGGCGGCGCAGCTCCGGCAGGGCACGGATGAGCTGGTCCTGGCCCTTGCGCTCGACCATTCGCGACACGCACACCACGACGGGCTCGTCCCCGAAGCCCAGGCGGGCCCGCACGGCCTCGCCGTCGACGCCGGGGTGGAACTCCTCCGGGTCGACCGCCGGCGGCAGCATCGCATGCACGGGCCCGGCCCCGAACGCCGGCTCGAGGATGCCGCGACACCAGTGCGACACGTAGGTGATCGCGGCGGCGTCGGCACCGATCGTGCGCAGCAGCCGCGTGCCGCCGGGCAGCCGAGCGGTCGAGACCTCGAGCCCGTGGGTGAACCCGACGTAGGGCACCCCGGTGCGAGCGGTCAGCCGGGGGCCGAGCAGCCCCAACGGGAACGTGGCGCCGAAGACCACCACCTCGGCGCGGGTGTGCTCGATCAGTCGAAGGGTGTGGCGCAGCACCGTCGGTGTCGGCAGCAAGGTGCGGGTGGACGCTCGCACGACCGGATACGGAGCGGTGCGGTCCCAGTCGTCGGCGCCGTCGTAGGTCGAGCCGTACACCGTGACGTCGTCACCGGCGTCGACGAGACCCCTGCAGAGCTGATCGACGTAGTACTGGATGCCGCCGACCCGGGGCGGCAGGTCGTTCGTGACGACGAGCACCCGCATCAGGGCGCTCCGGGGTCGACGGCGACGGTCCTCATCGGCGGGACTGTACCGCTCCCGACCGGGTCGACCGCCGGACCGCCAGGGGTCACAGCGGACCGGCCCGGCTGCCCGCCCCTGCTCACGATTCTCTACGTCAGCCGGCGAGTCGGAGGAGCTCCGGTGCGACCGGGCAGTCGGTGTGGCCGAGGGCGGCACCGACGTCGAGCACGCCGGCGACGCCGGCGATGCGGTCCGCCCAGGCGAGCGGCACGACCTCTTCGGCCGCCACGAGCGGATCGACACCATGGGACCAGCGGTCGACCATCGCGTCGAACATCGTGGCGGGCATCAGCCGACCCACACCCGCCACGACCCAGACCGGGACGCCGTGGGCGTGGGCGACGCCTGCCGCGGCCGCGGAGCCCGCCGGGGCCAGCACCGACGTCGGCCCGACCGCGAGCGCATCGACGAGCACCAGCTGCGAGACCTGCACGGCCGCGGCCACGTTGCGCCCTGCCAGGGCGACCGCGTCGACGTCGAGGTGGCCGAGCTGCCGGGCGACCTCGTCGGACTCGCCGTCGGAGTCGATCACGAGCACCTCGAGATCGCCCCGGCGGCGCAGTGCGGCCGCTGCCTGCTCGGGCCAGCCCACCACCGTCACCGTCCCGTCGATCGGCAGTTCGGAGGCCAGGAGCGCGCCGGTCGGGTCGGCCTGCAGCGCGTCGGCGGCTCGCCGGCCGTCGGCCATGGACTCCGGTGAGCACAGCATCGTGGCGCACAGCCACCACAGCGGTCCGCAGGTCAGGTGCCGGTCGATGATGCGCCGGCACGCCGCCACCATGCCGGCGGGGTCATCGCGGAACGCACCGAGCGCGATCGCCGATTCGCTCACCAGCACCTCGGCGGGAGCGCCCTGGGAACGGGCGACGTAGCGGAGTCGTTCGATCGGGTGCACGCCGGAAGTGTACGACCGCCGAACGGGGCCGGACGGGCGCCGCCGACCCCCCGGATCTGCTCCGGAGGGGTGCCGCGCGCTACCTTCTCGCCCGTGGCAACCGTCTCGGCAGATCTCACCCTCCATCCGCACGGCGGCGAGAGCCTGACCCTGGCCGACCAGGTGACGATGTTCCACCTGGTGGCGGTCGTGCTCGACCCGTACACCTACGAGAGCTCGTGGATCCTCGAGACCGCGGGACGCATCCTCGAGGAGTTCATGGGGGCGGACTGCCGCACCGCGTGGATCGTCACCGCCGACGAGGCCGACGCCACCGCATTCCTCGGTCCGTGGGAGCAGCGGCTGCTGACCTTCTGCGACCCCGACCGCGAGCTGGTCAAGGGGCTCGGCGTCGAGCAGATCCCCGCACTGGTGCACATCGGCAACGACCTCTCGGTCATCGGCCTCGCGAACGGCTGGAACCCCGACGAGTGGCACCCGATCACCGACAACCTCGCGACGATGATGTCGTGGAGCAAGCCGCTCTACCCCAAGCCGGGTGATCCGACCGCGTTCGCCGGCTCGGCCGCCGACGGCTCCACGGTCGAGGGTCCGCCGGTCGAAGCCGCGGGCTGAACGCCCCGCTGTCCGCGCCGAGCCCGCCTCAGCGGACGAGGCCGCGTCAGCAAGCGACGTTGTGTCAGCGGGCGACGTTGCGTCAGCGGGCGAGCCAGCCGCCGTCGACGGCCAGGATCTGCCCGGTCACGTAGCTCGAGGCCGGCCCGGCAAGGAACAGCAGCGCACCGTCGAGCTCGCTCAGCTCACCCGGACGCCCCATCGGCGTGTTGCGCACGATGAACTGCGCGCCGCCTTCGTCGTCGAACATCTCGGCCTGGGTCATCTCCGAGGGGAACCACCCCGGTGCGAGCGCGTTGACCCGCACGCCCTTGCGGCCCCACTCGCAGCCGAGCTGGCGGGTCATGTTCGACAGCCCGCCCTTCGACGAGCAGTACGCGACGTCCTTCATGGGTGAGGCGGCGACCGATCCGAGGATCGACGTGATGTTGACGATGCTGCCCCGTCCGAGGGGCAACATGTGTGCCGCGGCGAGCTGGCACAGGTGGAACGGGGCCACCAGGTTCAACTCGACCGAGGCGCCGAAGCGTTCGAGCGTCTCGGACTCGGCGGGTGTCGGATCGCTGGTGCCGGCGTTGTTGACGACGACGTCGAGTCGGCCGTGCTGCTCGATCGCGGTCGCGATGAGACGCTCCCGGTCCGCGGCGACGGTCAGATCGGCGGTGACGGCGAGGACCCGGTCGCCGAGCTCGTCGCGCAGCCGCTTCAGGCGCTCCGCGCGGCGCGCCGCGACGACGACGTGCGCACCGGCGCCGTGCAGGACCCGGGCGAAGCGGTCACCCAGGC
>JAEWED010000136.1 GCA_023389745.1 Actinomycetes bacterium | reverse complement strand
GTGCAGCGTGAAGGTCTCACCCTGCTCCACGTGATCGGGTGCGGTGACCGCGATCGGGAAGTTGTTGTACACGTTGGTCGTGACGATCGAGACCGTCACCGCGTTGCCCATGCGAGCGATCGACCCGGGCGAGTACACGATCTCGCCGATCGAGCAGTTCGGATCCGCTGCGGAGTATGCGGCCGTGCCCGCCGAGCAGATGCCGTACCGCAGGCTGAACGTGCCGGTCGCACCCGCCGACTGGATGTAGGTGATGATGCCGTTGTCGGCGGTCGCGGTCACCCGGGACGGCATGGCTCGTGCCGACTCGGGCACGTCGGAGAGGATCGTGAGCGACGTCGGGCTGACGTTCGCCTTGCCACCGCTCAACGAGTACACGTCGAACTGGTTCGGCGGCACGTTCGAGACGTGAGCGCCGGTCGGTGTGGTGCCCGACCCACCCGTGCAGGTCGTGAAGCTGGTGGTCGATCGACCGTTGCAGAAGACCGACTGCGGTCCGTTCGAGCTCTCGACGGTCAGGTTGACCCACTCGGGGAACCCTGCGGAGCTTGCGCCCTCGACCAGGATCGTGCCACGTGGAAGGGCGGCGCCTCCGCCGTTGGTCCCCGCTGCGACCTTGGTCGTCAGGATCGACGTCGGGTAGGCGGCGTGGCCGGTGAAGTCGACCTCGGGCTCCGGCTCCTCGGCCGCTTCGACCGTGAGGGTCCCGTCGACCGAGGTGAACGTGTAGTTCGGGTCGGCGGCGCCCGCGCAGGTCGTCGGGTAGGTGCCCGGCTCGCTGGCAGAGGTCGCGGTCGTCGAGCAGGTCGCGGCGGTGGCCGGCGCGACGTCGCCGTTGACGAGCCCGCCGTAGGTCGCGGTGATCTCCGGGACGGCGTCGCCCTCGGTGATCGTGGCGGACGAGGCCGTCACCATGGCCGAGGCCGGGGTGACGGTGTAGGCGCCGTCGACGGTCGCGAAGGTGTAGTTCGGATCCGCCGCACCGACGCAGGTGGTGGTGTAGCTCCCCGCGGCGCTCGCCGAGGTCGCATCGGTCGAGCAGACCGGAGCGGTGGCAGCGGCGGTGTCGCCGTTGACCAGGCCGGAGTACTCCGGGGTGACCGCGGCGATCGCCGCGCCGTAGGCCGAGGACTCCGACGAGGCGGTCACGGTGGCCGCTGCCGGGAGGACGGTGACGGAGCCGTTCACGACGGTGATGACGTGGTTCGGGTCCGCTGCGCCGACGCAGGTCGTCGGGTAGGTGCCGACGGGGCTCGACGACGTGGCCGTGGTCGAGCAGGTCGGTGCGGTCGCCGGCTCGGTCTGGCCGCCGGTGAAGCCGTCGTAGGACGCGGTGATCGCCGGGACGTCGTCGCCGTAGGTGATGGTGGCGGACGACGCCGTCAGCGTGACCGGCGCGGTGCCGGCGACGATGGTGACGGTGCCGTCGGTGTAGCCGAAGGTGTAGTTCGGGTCGGCCGCGCCGGCGCAGGTCGAGGTGTAGGTGCCCGACGGGGCGCCCTGGGTCGCATCGGTCGAGCAGACCGGGGCGGTCGCGGGAGCGGTGTCGCCGTTGACCAGCCCGGAGTAGCTCGCCGTGACGGCGGGGATCGCGTCGCCGAACGCGACCGACGCCGACGAGGCGATCACGGTCGCCGGGGCGGGCGTGACGCCGACGGTGCCGTCGACGTAGGTGAAGGTGTAGTTCGGGTCCGATGCGCCCGAGCAGCTCGAGGCATAGGTGCCGACGGGGCTCGACGACGTGGCGTCGGTGCCGCACTCCGCAGCGGTGTCCGGTTCGGTGTCGCCGTTGACGAGGCCGCTGTAGGTGGCCTGGATCTCGGGAGCGTCCGAGCCGTAGACCGACGTCGCCGACGAGGCGGTCACGACGACCGGCACGGCACCGACGGTCACGGTGCCGTCGACGTAGGTGAAGCTGTGGTTCGGATCCGAGGCACCCTCGCAGCTCGACGCGTACGAGCCGGCGTCGCTGGTCGCGGTCGCCTCGGTGGAGCACGTCGCCAGCACGGCGGGCTCGGTGATGCCCACCAGGCCGTCATAGGTCGCGGTGATCGCGGGGACCGAGCCGCCGACGTCCATCGCTCCGTCGGACGCGGTCACGGTGACCTGTGCCGGGGCGATCGTCAGCGTGCCGGCGATGTAGCGGATCGTGTGGCCGGAGCGCTGCGCGCCCGAACAGGTCGTCTCGTACTCACCTGCGGGCGACCCCTGGGTCGCGGTCGTCGTGCAGGTCGCCTCGACCGTCGGGGTGATCGAGCCATAGGTCGGCGTCAGCTCGGGGATCTCGTCGCCGTAGGTGACGGTGAGCGTCGGTGCGGTGACACGGACCTCTGGAGTGGTCTCCTCGGGCGGCGGGATGCACGCCGTCGCGAGCGCGGCGATCGTCGCCACGAGCACGGCGACGGTCATGGGCCGCTTGACCGGTCCTCTGCTGGTACGTGGTTCGCGGCGCGAGCGCGCGCGGGCCATTGCTGGTCCTGGCATGGGTTCTCCCCCCGTCCTCCGTGCCGACCCCCCGCCGGCACGTGATTCGCCTGCTGTTGAACCTATTTCAATACTGGAACGCGTTCCAGTATTTCGCCCCGAAGTTCGTTCACTCCGCAGGGAGTCCGTCGCGGTCGGCCCACTCGATCAGTGCTTCGATGCGGAACACCGCGTCGTCGATGCCGGCATGCAGGTCACCGAGCTCGGAGAACCGGGCGGGCACGGTCCGGATCGTGAAGTCGTCGGGCTCGACGTCGTCGACCTCGTCCCAGCGGATCGGCGTCGACACCGTGGCCGCGGGCACGCCCCGCACCGAGTAGGCGGCGGCGATCGTGTGGTCCCGGGCGTTCTGGTTGTAGTCCACGAACACCGCGGTCGGGTCACGGTCCTTGCGCCACCAGGCGGTCGTGACGTCGTCGGGGGCACGCCGTTCGACCTCTCGGGCGAACGCGAGCGCGGCCCGGCGCAGGGTGCCGAAGTCGTGGTCGGGAGCGATGCGCACGTACACGTGCAACCCGGCGCCGCCCGAGGTCTTGGGCCACCCGACGGCGCCGAGCTCGTCGAGCACCTCGTGCACGACACCGGCCACGCGACGGACCCGTGCCCAGTCGCTGCCCGGCATCGGGTCGAGATCGATGCGCCACTCGTCGGGGCGTTCGGTGTCAGCCCGTCGCGAGTTCCAGGGGTGGAACTCGACGGTCGACATCTGCACCGCCCAGATCACCTGGGCCAGCTCCGTGACGCAGAGCTCGTCCGCGTGCTGGCCGTAGCGCGGGAAGTGCAGTCGCACCGTCTCGACCCACGGCGGTGCGCCCGCCGGGATCCGCTTCTGGTGCACCTTCTTGCCGTCGAGGCCCTTCGGGAACCGGTGCAGCATGCAGGGCCGTTCCCGCAGTGCGTTGACGATGCCCGGCCCCACCGACAGGTAGTACTCCGCCAGATCCCGCTTGGTCGCGCCGAGCTCGCGGAAGTACACGCGGTCCGGGTTCGAGATCCGGACCGAACGCTGCCCCACAGGGAGCTCGAGGGCGGGTGCCGCGGCCACCGCGGCACGGTAGTCGGAGCGCGCAGCGGTCGGAGGGTTGGGGCCGACGCGGTACCGTGCGGGCCACGCCGAGAGGATCCGGGGGGACCATGGCTCTGCTCACCAACGCACTCGCCGTCGCGGGCGGACAGGCGGTCGCCGTCACCGACGACGCCGGCACCCTCACCTGGGCCGCGCTCGACGAGCAGGTCGACCGGGCGGTGCACGCGCTGCGCGCCCGTGGCCTCGTCGAGGGCGACACGGTGGCGCTGATGGCCGGCAACCAGCGAGAGGCGTTGGTGGTGACGCTGGCGTGCCTGCACGGCGGCTGGCTCGTCGTCCCGGTGAACTGGCACTGGGTGGCCGACGAGCTCCGCTACGTGCTCGACGACGCCGACGCGGCCGCGCTGTTCGTCGCGGCACCCTGGGCGGACGTGGCGATCGACGCGATCCGCAGCGCACACGAGGTCGGCACCTCGGTCCCGCCGCTCCTGGTGTGCATCGGGGGGACGGCCGACGGGTTCGTGTCGTTCGACGCGCTGCTCGCCGAGGGCGACGCGGGCGATCCCTCGGACCAGGTCCGCGGCGGCCCGATGTTCTACACGTCGGGCACGACCGGCTTCCCCAAGGGCGTCAAAGGGGCGCTGGGTCAGACGGGCGGCGACGTGGCCATCTGGCAGCTGCTCGTCGCCGGCATCGCCGCGACGATCGGCATCGAGGGCGGCGTCGCCGCACCCGCGCCCGCCGACAGCCCGCCGGTGCTGCTGCTGTGCGGTCCCCTCTACCACTCGGCCCAGTGGGTCTTCACCGTCGCGGCGCTGCTGGCCGGTGCATCGGTGGTCATGCAGCAGCGCTTCGACGCCGAGGCCGTGCTGCGAGCGATCGACGAGCACTCGGTGACCAACGTGCACCTCGTGCCCGCTCAGATGGTCCGCCTGCTGCGCGTCGACCCCGAGCGACGCGAGCACTTCGACGGCTCGTCGCTGCGACGTGTGCACCACGGCGCGGCGCCGTGCCCCGAGCCGGTGAAGCGGGCGATGCTCGACTGGTGGGGCCCGGTGATCTGGGAGTACTACGGCGGCACCGAGGGCGGCTTCCTGACGATGATCTCGCCCGAGGAGTGGCTGGAACGACCGACCAGCGTCGGTCGCCCCGTGTCGATCATGGAGGTCGAGGTCCGTGGTCCCGGCGGCGAGCTGCTGGGCCCGGGCGAGGTCGGCGACCTCTGCTTCCGCAGCATCATGGGCACCTCGTTCGAGTACCACAAGGCCCCCGAGAAGACCGCCGCGGCGCACCGCGCGCCCGGCACCGGCACCCTGGGCGACCTGGGCAGCGTCGACGAGGACGGCTACGTGCACCTCTCGGACCGCCGCACCGATCTGATCATCTCCGGCGGGGTCAACATCTACCCCGCCGAGATCGAGCGGGTCCTGAACACCCACCCCGTCGTCGGCGACGTCGCCGTGTTCGGGATCCCCGACGAGGAGATGGGCCAGTCGGTCATGGCGGTGATCGAGCCGATCGGCGGCCTGCCGGTGCCCGACGGGCTCGTCGACGAGCTCGACGCCCACTGCCGCGAGCAGCTCGCGGGCTACAAGCGGCCCCGCCGGTGGGACTTCATGGCCGAGCTGCCCCGCAGCGAGGCGGGAAAGCTCACCAAGCGGGCGCTGCGCGACCCGTACTGGGAGTCCCAGGGCACCTGATCGCCCACCGGAGAGCGTCTGGGCTCTCCACCCCTGGACCCCCCCGGGGAACGATCCCCGGGGAACACCCCTGGGTGAAAGACCCAGGGAATCCCCGGGGCGAAGGCACCTCGGTCACCCGCACGATGCACAGGTGACTTTCATCGTGCACATCGACGAGGTGCTCGACGGCCGCCCCAACGGCACCGTCCGGTACGACGGCAACGACGAGGAGCTCGGCTTCGACGGGTGGGTGGCACTGCTGCGCATCCTCGAGACCCACGCCGAGCCGGGACGTCGGGGTCCTGCGGAGGTCACCACCGACCACGGAGACCACGGGGGACACCGATGAACAGCCAGGCTGCCGCACCGACCGACACCGCGCCGAACAGCACCGCACCGAACAGCACTGCACCGACCAACACTGCAGAGCACACCGCGCCGACCCGCCGCATCGAGGCGACCGTCGCCTCAGCGAGCTGGATCCCCAGCGAGGGCGTGCCCATGCCGCTGCGGATCCCCTTCGACGCCGGCCTGACCCACTACGACACTCCCCTGCCCGACCGCATCGACCACGGCGCGCAGCTCGAGGACATGATCGGCAGCGACGCGTGCCGAGCGATCAACTCGTTGCACGCCTGGATCGACGTCGATCCCGACACCGGCCGGATCGTCGGCCACGGCCGATCCGGCGGCGGACTCGTCTGCTCGACCACGGTGTCGCTCGGCTCCTTCGAGCTGACGCGACCCGGGCACCACGCCCCGGACCTGTGCCCCGAGCCCGAGGTCACCGACCGGTGGGTGCGCTTCACCCAGACCTGCGGCGGCCGGACCTGGTTGCCCGCACCCCGGCTGATCGCCCGGCTCCCGTTCGTCGGGTTCCAGGCACCGCCGGTGTGGACCACCCTGACGCTCACGCTGCATGCGGACGGCCGCGTCGAGCACGACCTGGTCGGGGCGAGCCCGTTCCCCCGCCACTGGGTCTACGGACCCGACGGAGCGCTGTCGATCAAGTCCGGCGTGCTCGGCTTCCGCCGCTGGTACCGCCGCGCCGGCGGCCCGAGCTGCCCGTGGGGCGACTGCGACATGGACGTGACGACCGCACCGGCCGAGACGGACGCCGAGCGCCGCGTCGCCCGCGAGCAGATGCTCCGCCGGGTGACGGGTCCGACCCGCCGCCTCGGACGTGGTCAGCTGCTCGCCGCGCAGGGCGAGGACGACGCCACCGTCTGGCTCGTGCTCGACGGCACCCTCGACGTCGAGGTCGACGGCCGGACCGTCGGCCCGGTCGGACCCGGGTGGGTCGTCGGCGAGCACGCCCTGCTCGGCGACGGCCGCCGCACCGCCACCCTGCGCGCCACCGCCCCCGTGCACGTCACCGCCCTGCACCGGGCCGACGTCGACCGGGAGACCTTCGAGATGTTGGCCGACCACCACCGCCGTGAGGAGCTGGACCGTGTCTGACCAGAGCAACGACCGGAACCTCGACGACCGGCGCACCGACGACCGGCACATCACCGATCCGTACACGACCGAGACCCACTTCACCGACAGCGCCCGCATCGTCGCGGTGCTCCTGACCGACGTGGTGTCGAGCACGCAGCACCTGGTGCACCTCGGCGACGAGGCCGGCAACGCCCAGCGGGTCCGGCACTTCGAGCTGCTCCGGGGGTGCCTGGACCTGCACGCCGGACACGAGGTCAAGAACACCGGCGACGGGCTGCTCGCCGTGTTCCCCAGCGCGGTCGACGCCGTGCACTGCGCCACCGCGATGCAGCAGCTCGTCGACCACGACCGTCAGCTGCACCCCGAGGACGGCGTCCAGATGAAGGTCGGCCTGCACATCGGCGAGCCGGTCCAGGACGAGCGCGACTTCTTCGGCGCACCGATGGTGATCGTCACGCGGCTGTGCTCCGCCGCGGCGCCCGGACAGATCGTCGCCTCGGAGCTGCTGCGCACCCTGGTCGCGTCGAAGCACGAACTGCGCTTCGAACCGCTCGGCGAGCTCGAGCTCAAGGGGATCGCCGTCCCGATGCGCGCCTACTCGGTGCCGTGGCGCACCGCCGATGCGACGACAGCCGGGACCCCCGACTCGAACGACGCACCCGACGAGCCCGACGTGGTCGACGACGCCGACGCGGGCCACGAGCCCGACGCGGCTGCCGACACTGGCGCGACTGGCGAGCCGGCGGGCGACACCACGCTGTACCGGTCGCCGTTGTCGATGGTCGAGGGACGCGCCCGCTTCATCGACCGTGCCGCCGAACAGCAGCGCATCGCGTCGTGGTTCGAACGCGCCGCGCAGGGCCGACGCACCATCGGGCTCGTCGCCGGAGAGCCCGGCGTCGGAAAGACCCGCCTGGTCGGCCAGGCCGCCGAGGACGCTCACGCCCGCGGCGCCGTCGTGCTGTGGGGTCGGTGCTTCGAGGAGTCGTACCTGCCACACGGCGCGTTCGTCGAGGCGCTGCGAGGCGTCGTCGAGCAGGCCCGTGCCGGAGGGGCACTCCCCCCGCTCGAGGCGGCCGCTCGGCGGCTCTGCGCGGTCGCGCCGGTCTTCGCGCCCAGCGGCTCGGTCGACCCCGACGCCCCACGCGTCGCCCAGGATCCCGGGGCTGATCGCCTGCGCTTCTTCGACGCCGTCGACGCCATGGTCACCGAGCTCTGCGCCCTCGCTCCGGTCGTGCTCGTGCTCGACGACCTGCAGTGGGCCGACGAGGAGACCCTGCTGCTGCTCACGCACCTGGCCCGCAGCCCGGAGCGGGACCGGCTGCTCGTGCTCGGCACCTACCGCGACAACGAGATCGACCGCAGCCGCCCCTTGGCCGCGCGCCTCGCCGACCTGCGCCGCGACCACCACGACGAGCGCATCCGGCTGCGCGGGCTTCCCGAGCCCGCCGTCGACGAGCTCATCGACGACCTCGCCGACGGGTCGCTCGCACCGGAGGTCCGCGAGGCGATCGTCGCCCAGACCGACGGCAACCCCTTCTTCGTGGAGGAGGTCGTCGCCCACCTCATCGAGACGGGTGCAGCCGATGCCAGGGCGGTCCTGCCCGAAGGGGTGCGAGAGGTCATCGGTCGACGGCTGTCGGACCTGTCGGAGGCGACGAACGAGATCCTGACCGTCGCCGCCGTCATCGGGCGGGAGTTCACCCTCACGACCGTCGAGCAGATCGTCGAGATGGACCGCGACGTCGCCGTCGACGCACTCGACGAGGCGCTGCGAGCCGGACTGGTCGGCGAGGTCGCCGGCACCCCCGGCCGCTACGCCTTCCTCCACGGCCTGGTCCGCGAGACCCTCGAGGCGGAGCTGTCCGCGACCCGAGTCGCCCGACTGCACCAGCGCATCTCGGAGCATCTCGAGCGGTCGCTCGCGATGCGCCCCGAGCGTGCGGACGCGACCGCCACCGCGACCGCCACCGCCGAACTGGCGCACCACGCGCTCGCCGCGGTGCCCCTCGGCGACCCCTACCGGGCGGTGCAGCACGCCCGCGCCGCCGGCGACCAGGCGCTGTCCCAGATGTCCTACGAGCGCGCGGCGAAGCTCTTCGGCGCGGCGCTCGACACCCTCGACGGTGCCAGCCGGGTCGACGGGATCGGCGGCTTCGACGGGGTCGATCCCGCATCCGTCCGGGAGCTGGCGGCTCGGGTCCGGCTCGGCGCGGGCACCGCACAGGTCCTCGCCGGTGACGGACCGTCGGCCCGCGCCTCGTTCCACGAGTGCCTCGATGCCGCCGCGCTGCTCGACGACCCGGAGCTGCACGCCCGCGCGGCGCTGGGCCTCGGCACCGCGATCGGCAGCGGCGTGGGCTTCGAGTTCGGCGTGTTCACCCAGGAGCTCGCCGATGCGCTCGAACGGTCGCTCGAGCGCCTCGACACGGGCGACAGCCGGCTCCGTGCGCTCGTCGGGGCGCGCCTCGGCTCGGCGCACGGCTTCTCGCAGGATCCGCTGCGCGGCGTGCAGCTGTGCCGCGACGCGGTCGCGATGGCGGAGCGTCTCGGCGACCCCGTCACCCTCGCGCGGTGCCTGAACGATCTGAGGGCCGCGGCCTGGAGCCGCGTCACGCCCGCCGAGCAGGAGGCGCTCAGCGCACGCATCGTCGAGCTCGCCGTCGAGCACGACGAGCCGATCATCGAGCTCCAGGGTCGGGTCTGGCTGGTCTGCGACGCGATGGAGCGGGGAGACGACGTGGCCTCGGTCGAGGCGGTGCTGGCACCGCTGACCCAGCTCGTCGAGCGTCTGCGCCTGCCCCAGTACCGCTGGTACCTCGAGCTCCACCGCGGCTGCCGGGCGCTGCTCGACGGCGACGCCGATCTCGCGGAGCAGGCGGCGCTCACCGCCCTCGAGGTGGGATCCGGCATGGGCGAGCTCAACGTCGAGCTGGCCTTCGGCGCGTCGACCTACCTCCAGTTCCTCGAGCGCGACCGCACCGCCGAGCTCGTCGAGCTCGCGGCGGAGCAGGTCGAGCGGTTCCCCGGCCTGCTCGCCTGGCGGGCCGTGCTCGCCCAGACCCTGGCCGCCCGCGGCGATCGCTGCACCGCCACGAAGACGCTGCTGTTGGCCCTCGAGGAGCTGCCCGACGCTCCGACCGACCCGCTGCGCCCGGTCACCCTGGCGTTGCTCATCGACGCGGCCCAGCGCCTGGCCGACGTGCACGCCGCCGATGCGCTCCACGAGCTGCTGGCGCCCTACGCCGGGCGTCAGGTCATGGTCGCCCAGATGGTCGGCAGCCTCGGAGCGGTCGACCACCACCTCGGCGTCGCTGCGGCGACCGCCGGTCGGACCGAGGAGGCGACCCGCCACCTGCGCGCCGCGGTGGACCAGCACCGCCGCACGGGTGCCACGACGTGGCTCCGTCGCAGCGCCGCTCTGCTCGAGGAGCTCGAGCTCCGCGCCGCGCTTGGGACGCCGCGGGGCGAGAGGTTGGCTACCGTGCCGGCGTGACATCACGAATCTTCGTCGGGCGCACCGCATCGATCGGGCAGTTGACCGGCCTGCTCGACGGTGCGCGGCGGGGGGAGCCGGCGGCGGTCCTGGTCCAGGGGCCTCCGGGCATCGGCAAGACGGCGTTGGTGCGTCAGGTGCTCGACGGCGTCGACGACGCCGTCGTGCTCGAGGCCTCTGCCGACCTCGCCGAGGCCGACTTCGCCTGGGGAGTCGTCGAGCAGCTGGCGCTGGGCATCGGCCCCGACGCCGCTGCCGAGCTCCGGGCGCTCACGCCGTTGGCCGACGCAGCAGCGGTCGGCGGCTGGCTGCTCGGGCGCCTCGGCGACCTCGAGTCGGAACGGCCCGTCGTGGTCAGCATCGACGACGTGCCGTGGTCCGACGCGCTGAGCACCGCGGCGATCGTGTTCATGCTGCGACGTCTCCGGGGCGAACGTGTGCTCGTCACGCTCACCGCACGCTCCGGCGACATCACGCAGCTCCCCCAGAGCCTGCACCAGCTGCTGCGCGGGCCGATCGGCCACGTGCTCGTGCTCGACGGGCTCGACGTCGACGAGACGAAGGAACTCTCGGAGCAGTTCGGGGTGCGGCTCTCACGGACCGCCGCAGGGCGCCTCGGCGAGCAGACCGCCGGCAACCCGCTGCACCTGACCGCGGTGCTTGGCGAGTCGTCGTCCGCCGCGCTCGCGCTCGAGGGCGACCGTCCGGTGCCGGCACCGGCGAGCTTCCGGTCGTTGATCCTCGGTCGGCTGGCGTCCGCCGATGACGAGACCGAGCGACTCGTGCTGGCCGCTGCCACGTTGGGCCTGCGGAGCTCGCCCGCCACCGTCGCGCAGCTCGCAGGGCTGTCGGACCCCACCGGGGCTCTCGACGAGGCGGTGCGGCTCGACCTGCTCACCGAGGTCGACGCGCCCGAGGGGCGGCTGCTCGCGTTCTCGCACCCGATGGTCCGATCCGCGGTCTACAACGACATCGGACCGGCTCGGCGCAGCGAGCTGCACCGCGCGGCGGCCGAGCTGGTCGGCGACCCGTGGCTCCGTCTGCGCCACCTGGGCGACGCGACCTCGGGGTCGGACCCCGGGCTCGTCGCCGAGCTGGTCGCCCACGCGCAGGTCCACCTCGGTGCCGGTCCCGCCGGCAGCGCCACCGCGGCGTCGGCGTACCGGGTGGCCGCCGACGTCGCCGGCGACGGCGCCGAGCGCGAGGACCTGCTGCTGCGCTCGTTGGAGTGCCTGATGGCGGTCGGCGACGGACCGGCCGTCGAGCAGCTCGCCGCCGTCGCCGCCGGCTTCGACCGGAGCGCCCGACAGCAGTACGTCATGGGGTCGCTCCTCGTCGTCGGCGGACGGGTCGACGAGGGCCTCGCACAGATCCGGGCCGCCTGGGACGCCACCGACGACGACAGCGACCCGTCGCTGCGCGCCGGCATCGCCGCGCAGCTCGCGATCGTCCACCTGAACTTGGGCGTCGCCGGCGAGGTCGAGCAGTGGGCCGAACGGGCGGTCGCAGCCGGGGGCCTGTCGCTGCTCACCGAGCCCACCGTGAGCTGGGCGATGGCGAAGGCGGGCGTCGGCGCTCGCTCCGAGGTCCACGACCTGATGCCGCCCGTGCCCGACGACGGCATGGACCTGTTCGCGATCCCTCGGGCCCTGGCGACCGGTGTGGCCGCCCTCTGGGACGACGACCCGGTCACCGCGGTCGACGAGCTCACCATGGCCTACGAGGCTGCGCGTGCCTTCGGCGTCTTCTTCGTCGCCACCCTGTCGCTGGTCTACCTGAGCGAGGCCGAGTTCCGCCTGGGCCGCTGGGACGACGCGGTGCACCACGGGGAGCTCGCCGTCTCGACGGCCCGCGACGCGGACCAGGCCTGGTTCCTGGCGATCTCCCACGGCAACGCCGCGCTGCCCCTCGCCGCCCGAGGCGAGTTCGAACCGGCTGCCGACCACGTGAGCTCGGCGCTCGACGCGGCGTTCATGCCGTTCTACGAGCTCTGGGCCGGTTACGCCGCCGGGTTCGCCGCACTGCAGCGCGGCGACCTGGACGCCGCGGCCGACGCGGTCCGTGCGATGGAGGACGCCGAGTGCTTCGAACGAGCGATCGAAGCGGTGAAGCCGTGGCACCTGCTCGCCGCCGAGGTGCACGTGCTGCGCGGTGAGCTGGACCTGGCAGCGGCGAAGCTCGACCGGGTCACCGCCGAGTTCGCCGAGCGTGGCGAGCGACCGATCATGGGCCTCGCCCACTGGCGGGTCCGGGCGCTGCTCGATGCCGCCCGAGGCGACGACGCGGCGGTCGCCGCCGACGTCGCGCACGCCCACCGGCTGCTCGCGGAGTGCCCCTCGCCGTTCGAGGTCGCACGCTTCCGCCTCGACGAGGGCGCCAGGCTCCGACGTGCCAACCAGCGCCGCGAGGCCGCCGAGCAGCTCCGCGCCGCCCGGGACGAGTTCGACCGCCTCGGCGCCCGACCGCTGCTCGAACGAGCGGAACGCGAGCTCGACGCGTGCGGCCTGACCCCGGTCAAGCGCTCGGTGGCCGACGGCAGCGAGCTGACCCCCGCCGAGCGCACCGTGGCGCTGCTCGTCAGCCGCGGCCTGCGCACCAAGGAGGTCGCCACCGAGCTGGTGGTGAGCCCCAAGACCGTCGAGTACCACCTCGGCAACATCTACCGGAAGCTCGGCGTGTCGAACCGGGCCCAGCTCGTCACCGCGTTCGCCACCGCGGACTGAGCCCGCGCCCGGCGCGGGTGCTCACGCCGCAGGCGGAGGGGCGTTCGGGTCCACGAACACGCCGCGCGACCAGATGTCGCAGGCCAGGTCGATCGCCTCGTCACGGCCGAGACCCGCGGCCCGCCGCAGGTCCGGGTCGAGCGCGCGCTCGACCGAGGCGACCAGCAGGGCTCGGGCGACCTGCACGTCGACGCCGTCGCGCACCGCGCGAGCCATCCAGGCGTCGCTGCGTCGCCGGCCGTCGTCGAGGATGCGGCGATACCGGGTCCACGCCTCCGGGTGGTCCGACTCGAGCTCGGCCCAGAACTCGGCGCTCATGCGCTCACGGCGATGCACCAGGAACCTGGCACCGGTGCGCACGCGCTCCGCGGCGGACATGTCGGAGTCCCGACGACGCTGCTGCGCGGTCAGCAGCCGCTCGGCCCAGCGGTCGACGACCGCGACGACCAGGGCGTCCTTCGACGGGAAGGCCCGGTAGAGCGTCTTGGTGCTCATGGCGAGCTCCGCTGCCAGCTCGCTCATGACGACCGCCCGGATCCCGCCCCGGCAGAGGTGCGCCTCCATGGCATCGAGGATCCGGCCCGCCCGCTCGTCGTGCGAGAGGACGTCACGCGAGCGACCCGACGGGCCCTGTCCGCGAGCGGCGGTCGAGGTGGCCGTCACGACGGCGCCTCGGGTGTCGGTCGCACGGTGAGGCTCGTGTAGCACATCTCGTCCTGGGTGCCCTCGGCGAACACGACGTAGCGCGGCTCGGGATCGACCCGCGTGCGCCGGTCCCAGCGGCACGTCACCCGCAGCACGTCACCGGGAGCGACGGCGATGTCGTCGACGGGGGCGTAGGCGAGCTGCCAGGCGAAGTTCCACACCGGGATGTCGAGCAGCACCCGGGCCCCCGGGGTGTCGGGGTTGAGCTCCAGGCGGTACGACGCGCCCATCTCGTGCATGTGGCCGAGCATGCCGATGATCTCGCCCGGTCGGCGGACCGGGAAGTCGCACGTCGTGGTCGCCGTGGTGCCGTCCGAGGCGGCAGCGACCTGCTCCGGGGTCGTGCCGCACGGGCGGTGCAGCACGTTCGCGATCACCGAGGCGCCGGGGCCGAAGCGCTCGCCGACGTCCGCGAGCGTCGCGTCGCGGTCGCACAGCGCGCCGGCGCTGCCCGGCGGGCACGGGATCTCGACGGGCCCGATCAACGTGCGCGACTGCAGCGCGGTCGTGCCGGGCACCGCCGGGGTGAGCTCGAGGGTCATGCCCGAGCGGTCCGGCGCCGCCGTCTCGTCGTAGTGGTAGTGGATCTGGGCCACGAGCACGTCGCCGGGCAGCAGCTCGAAGCCCTCACCGTCGGGGAACGAGTACGGGCGCTGCCCGGGCACCCACCCGGCGATGCGCTCACCGCCGTCGGAGCCCATGGCGGCGAAGCACGACCAGCCCGGGCCCTCGTCCGCCGCGTCACGGGCCTCGGCGCCGGCACGCTGCTCCCCGGCGCGCACGCGGGTCACGATCGCGTGGTGCACCACTTCGAGGTTCCCCGGATCGAACGTGTAGGCCGTCAGCAGCGACGGCTCGGTGACCTCGGGGTCGAGCACGAAGCAGCGGTAGTCGTCCTTCTGTTCGGGGCTGCCCTTGTACGGCTCGGCCATCGTGACGACCCGGTCCGGCCGGGGCTCGCGCACCTCGGCCTCGGCGGGCGGGTCGACCGGGGTGTCGGGATCGACGTCGAGCGGCGCGCCGGCCGCAGCCCACTCGGCGATCGCCGCGACCTCGGCGTCGTCGAGCCCACGGACGTGTTGGAGCGGCACGCCCTCGTCCGAGGCCGGCCACGGCGGCATGAACCCGGCGCCGGTCACCACCGCGAGCCCGTCGGCCACCTCGGCCGCGTCGCCGGCGTCGTCGAGGGTCCACATCATCGCCCCGATCGAGCCGGTCCGGTGGCACGACGCGCAGTTCGACTCGAGGATCGGTGCGATGTCGTCCGCGAAGCTCGGGCTCGTCCCGGACCCGCCGGACCCCTCGGCGGCCCCTTCACCCGCCGCCTCACGAGCTGCCTCACGGTCGATGGCGAGTCGGGCCGGTGGGGTGAACGAGGTCGCGTCGACGGCGACCAGCTCGACGGCGATGCCGACCTCGTCCGAGGTGCGGACCAGGCCGACCTTGTTGATCGGGCCCACGCCGAGCTCCGACATCGTCACCTCGGTGGTGGCGGTCACGAGCAGCTCGTCGCCGACGACCCGGGCGTCGACGTCCCACGTGGTCGGGTGGCGCTCCCCCTTGACCTCGAGGTCGCCCGTCAGCGTCGCTCCCCGGACGTCCAACGCGCCGGCGTCGGCGGGCAGCTCGACGCTCGCGTCGACCAGGCGGACGTCGGGATGCTCGTGGGACTCCAGGTACTCGTGGCGCAGCATCTTGTCGCGCAGCGAGTTGTCGCTGCGCAGCTCGTGCACGCGCACGACGAGCTCCCCGAAGCGGATCGACCGCTCCCCCGCACCGGCGTCGGCGACCGCGACGTCGCCCGCCATGACCTGGGTCCGCAGCTCGACCTGCGCCTCGGTGCCCGCCAGGATCTCCTCGACGGTGACGGTCGCCTCGGACCGTGCCGCGTCGATCCGATACACGGTCTCCGCGTCGCCGGCGCGCAGCGGCGTCGTCAGCGGCAGGGTCGGATCGTGCGGCGAGTCCGCGCTGACCGCGACGCGCACGACGTCGCGTGCGACGAACAGGCCGCCACCCACGACCACGAGCGCCACCGCTGCAGCGGCGGTGCGGAGCGGATGACGACGGAGCATCCTTGTGACACGCGGCATACCGCATGCTCGCCGACGGAAACGATGGCGTCAACGATCGTTTCCACCCCGAGTCGACCGCGCACGGAATTCGCACACCCCACACCGTGTTAGTTGACACATCATCCACCCGCCCGACAGGCCGTCCAACACAGGGTGGACCGTCGAACCCAGAGGAGCCACCATGCCTGCCGTCACCGTCGAGAACCCGCTGGTGCTGCCGAGGGTCTCCACCGCTCCCGGAGCCGTCGACCGTCCCGTTGCCTCGGTCGTCGCCGCCCACCACGCGATCGAGGGGGCAGGGTTCGAGGTCTGGCGCCCGTTCCCCGGCATGGTCGACCCGAGCGTGGCCGACCCCTTCTACCTGCTCGACCAGCTCGGTCCGGTCGACTACGCGCCGAACGAGGCGGTCGGCGCCCCCTGGCATCCCCACCGTGGCTTCGAGACGGTCACCTACGTCATCGACGGCGCCATCGAGCACCACGACTCCCACGGTGGCGGCGGCACCATCGGCGAGGGTGACACGCAGTGGATGACCGCCGGGTCGGGCATCCTGCACGACGAGGTCCCCACCGAGGCGCAGCTCCGCAACGGCGGACGCACCCACGGCGTGCAGCTCTGGGTCAACCTGCCCGCCGCGCTCAAGTTCAGTCCGCCCCGCTACCAGGCGATCACCGGCGGCGACCTCACGCTGCTGAGCACCCAGGACGGCGGTGCGCTGATCCGCCTGATCGCCGGCGAGCTCGACGGGCACGCCGGGCCGGGCTCGACCCACACGCCGATCACCTACGCCCACGCGAGCGTCAGCCCCGGCGCGCAGGTCGTCGTGCCCTGGAACCCGGCGTTCAGCGGACTCGCCTACGTGCTGAGCGGCAATGCGCTGGTGGGCGGGGGCGTCGCCGGCTCCGAGCGACGCCTCGTCGGAGCGCACCAGCTCGTGGTGTTCGGCGAGGGCGACACCCTCACGGTGACCGCGGCGGACCAGCAGCCCGAGGACTCCCCGCAGCTCGAGGTCCTGCTGCTCGGCGGCCTGCCGATCCGCGAGCCGATCGTGCAGTACGGGCCGTTCCTCATGAACACACGCCAGGAGATCCTCGACGCCATCGACGACTTCAACGCCGGGCGCATGGGCACGATCCCCGCGACCGTCGGCGATCCGGCGGTCAGCGATCCGGTCGTCAGCGATCCGGCCGTCAGCGATCCGGCTGGGCCCTGAGCACCTCGAGCACCGAGCCGGTGATGTCGACGAGCTGGGCCAGCTGCTCCTCGGTGAGCAGGTCGATGAAGAGCCGCCGCACCTCCTCGACGTGGAGCGGTGCGGCGGTCTCGATCGCCGATCGACCGGCGGGCGTGAGCACGACATAGGCGCCGCGCCCGTCGGTCGGGCACTCCTCACGGGCGATGAGCCCGCGCTTCTCCATGCGGGTCAGGTGGTGCGACAGCCGGCTCTTCTCCCAGCGGATCAGCGCGCCGAGCTGGAAGGAGCGCAGGCGACCCTCGTCGGCCTCGGACAGGTTGACGAGCACCTCGTAGTCCGCGGAGGACAACCCCGAATCGTGCTGCAGCTGGCGGTTGAGCCGCTCCTCGAGTCGCGAGCCGACCTCGACCCACCCGCGCCATGCGTCGTGCTCGACACCCTCGAGCCAGCGTGGGTCGCTCATGTCGACCAGCCGCAACGTCGAGCCGAGTCCTCGTAGAGCATCCGCTTGTGGGCGGCGACGACGCCGCGGTCCTTGCCGGCGATCTCGGCGGCCAGGCCCACCGCCACGTCGAGCACGTCGGCCTCGGCCGCCACGTGGTCCACGATGCCGCGGCGCAGCGCCTCGTCCGCCCCGTAACGGCGCCCCGTCAGCAGCGCATCTGCAGCGGCGGGCGCCGGCAGCCGGGCGGTCACGACCTCGAACATCGGCACCGTCACCGCGAGGCCCAGGTCGACCTCGGGCAGGCACCAGAAACCCCGGTCCGAGCGCATCACCCGGGCGTCCGCGGCACAGCTCAGCATCGCCCCGCCGGCGAACGTGTGGCCGTTGAGCGCGGCGACCAGGTAGCCGGGGAACAGCAGCAGTCGCCCGAAGAGCCGGTGCACGTCGTCGAGCATCGGGGTGGCCTCGTCCGGGTGCGACCCCATCCAGTCCAGGTCGAGGCCGTTCGAGAAGAACTTGCCCTCGCCGACCACCACGACGGCCAGTGGGCCCTCGGTCGCCTCGAGCTCACCGAGCACCTCGTGCCAGCGGTCGATCGAACGTCGGTTGAACCGGTTCTCGCCGTCGACCCAGTGCACCACCGCGACGTCGCCGCGGCGTTCGAAGCGGAGGATCTCGCCGCTCACGGTCTCGTCGCTCACGGGGCCACCTCCACGGGGAGGGACTTCAGCGTGTTGTTCAGGTTGGAGCGCTGCCGCAGCGGCGTGCCCGCGAGCTCGATCGAGCCCCACGCGGCCAGCATCTCCTCGAGGAACACCCGCGCCTCGAGACGGGCGAGGTGCACGCCCAGGCAGAAGTGCTCGCCGATCCCGAAGGACAGGTGCGGGTTGGGGCTGCGGTGGATGTCGAAGGTGTGCGGATCGGCGAAGACGGCGTCGTCGCGGTTCGCCGAGGTGTAGATCATCGCCACCTTGTCCCCCGCAGCGATCGGCGTGCCGCCCAGGACGACGTCCTCGGTCGCGGTGCGTCGGAAGTAGTGCAGCGGGTTCGACCAGCGCAGCACCTCTTCCACCGCCCCGGGCAGCAGCGACGGGTCCGCACGCAGCTCGGCGAGCTGCTCGGGGTGTTCGAGCAGCGCCAGGATGGCCGAGGACAGCAGCGTGCGGCTGGTGTCGTTGCCGGCGACGACGAGCTGCACGAAGAAGCTGCCGAACGCGACGTCGCTCATCGGCTCGCCGTCGAAGTCGGTCTGCAGCAACAGCGTGACCAGGTCGTCGCGGGGTTCGTCGATGCGCTGGCCGGCCAGGGCGATCGCGAACATCGCCATGTCGATGCTCGCCGTCAGCGAGTCCTCGGCCGCGTCGGCCACCACGTCGGGGTCCTGTCCCCCGGCGATGCGCTCACCCCACTCGTGGATGCGCATCCGGTCCTCGGGGTCGATGCCGACGAGCTCGCCGATCACCTGCGAGGGCACCTTCGCGCACACCTCGTGCACGGCCTCGAGACGCCCGTGGCCCGTCGTGGCGAGGATGTCACGGCAGATGCCCCGGATGCTGTCCTCGAGGCGCCCGATGACCCTGGCGCGGAAGTGGTCGGCGAGCGCGGTGCGGTGATGGGCGTGCCGGGGCGGGTCCATCGCCAACAGCATGTCCTGCATCATGGCGAGCGACTCGGGCTCGAGGTCCTCGAGCATCACGCCGCCGCGAGCGGCGGAGAACACCAGCGGCGAGCGGGCGACCTCGATCACGTCCGCGTGGCGCAGGACGGCCCAGTAGCCGGTGCCGTCGGGCATGTCCTGCCAGTGCACGGGGTCGCTGCGACGCAACGCCTCGAAGGCCTCGTGCGGCGGTGCGGCCTCGTAGCTGCCCGGGTCGTACAGGTCGGCGTCGTCGAGGTCTGGGGCGTCGAGGTCGGGCGTCACCGGCATGGCCGCGCATCGTACCGGGCGATCCGGCGCGACGACGGGCCGATCAGCTGTCGACGATCGCCCGGGCACGGGCGAAGACGTCGTCGAGCATCGGCTCGGTGAGGCGACCGGTGAACGTGTTCTGCTGGCTCACGTGGTAGCAGCCGAGCAGGGTCACGCCGCCGGGTGCGACGTACTCGACGCCGTGTCCGAAGGTCGGCTTCGGGCGCATGCCGAGCACTCGGGCGGCCTCACCGAAGCCGAAGCCTCCGAGTGCGATCACGACACGGACCGAGGTGAGCAGTGCGACCTCTCGGTCGAGGAACGGGCGGCAGTGGTCGCGCTCGGTGGTCGTCGGGCGGTTCGAGGGCGGCGCGCAGCGAACGGGTGAGGTGATGTAGGCGCCGTGCAGCTCGAGGCCGTCGTCTCGGGCGACGGAGTCGGGCCGGTTCGAGAAGCCGGCACGGAACAGGGCCCTGTAGAGCCACTCCCCCGACCGGTCGCCGGTGAACATGCGGCCCGTGCGGTTCGCACCGTGGGCGGCGGGCGCCAGTCCGACCACGAGCAGGCCGGCATCGGGGTCGCCGAAGCCGGGCACGGGACGCCCCCAGTACTGCTCGTCGGCGAAGGCGGCCCGCTTCTCGACGGCGACCCGCTCGCGCCACTCGACCAGCCGGGGGCAGCGCCGGCACGCCACGATCTCGTCGTCGAGCGCCTCCATCGCTGCCGTCGGGTCCACCACGGAGGCGAGCATAGGATCGTGCGGATGGCACGACGCACGGCGGGCAGAGCGACACCCAGCAGCGACACCGCAGCCGAGGGACGAGCAGTCAGGGGCAAGGCGGCGAAGGGCACGGACGCCACGACGGCGCCGGCCGCCACCACGGTGCTGCTCGTGCGCCACGGGCAGACGGCGACGACGGGCACGACGCTGCCGGGTCGGGCAAAGGGCCTCGATCTGGCGACGCTCGGCCACGAGCAGGCTGCGACCGCGGCGCGGCGCATCGCCGGGCTGAAGAAGATCGACGCGGTCTACGCCTCGCCGCTGGAGCGCACCCGCCAGACCGCCGCTCCGATCGCCAAGGCGACGGGGCTGAGGGTGCGCACCGCCAAGGGCCTGCTCGAGTGCGTCTTCGGCGACTGGACCGGCGCCAAGCTGGCCGACCTGCGCAAGCTGCCCGAGTGGAACGCCGTGCAGCGGCACCCGTCGGGCTTCCGGTTCCCCGGGGGCGAGTCCTTCGCCGAGATGCAGCTGCGCATCTGGAACGAGCTGGAACGCCTGGTCGCCGCACACCCGGGTGGCACGATCGTCGCCGTGTCGCACGCCGATCCGATCAAGGCCGCCGTCGCGATGGCCGGCGGCATCCACCTCGATCTGTTCCAGCGGATCGTCGTCTCGCCGTGCTCGGTCACGCCGCTGCTGTTCACCGCAGGTGGACCGGTCGTGCTGGCCGTGAACTCCACGGGCGATGACCTGAGCACCCTGGCCCCCTCGTAGTGTTGAGTGCAGTGATCCGACTCTCTTCCTTTGGCTGTCCGGCGTCCCGCGGCCGTTGTGCCGGTGGTCCCCGTTGAGCACGTTCGACTTCGACGAGGTCGATGCCTTCATCCCGGGCGCCCTGGGCGAGCCGGGCTCACGCGTCTTCTACCTGCAGGCGCGCCACGGCAACCGGGTGATGTCGTTCCGGCTCGAGAAGGAACAGGTCGGCATGCTCGGCCGCTACCTGGGCCAGCTCGCCGGCGCGATGGGCGCACCCGACCCGGAGCGTGACATCGCCGGGCTCATCGAGCCGGTGGTGCCGGAGTGGGTGGTCGGGACCATCTCGGTCGGCGTCGACGAGACCACCGGTGTGATCTCGGTGACCACCGAGGAGCTCGTCCCCGAAGAGGTCGAGTTCGAGGTCGACGACGACTTCACCGAGGCCGACATCGAGCGGTTGCTCGACGAGGAGGAGACCCTGGGCGCCCGGGCGCAGTTCACGCTGCGGGTCGGTCAGGCGGCGGCGTTCGCCGAGGCCGCCGAGGAGCTCATGTCGGCAGGACGACCTCCGTGCCGACTGTGCGGCCGCCCGATCGGGCCCGAGGGCCACGACTGCCCGCGTTGGAACTGAGCAGCCGCCGGTGAACAGCGCCGCGTCCGGCGACGGATCCGCCGAGCCGGACTCGGTCGATGTCGAGTCGGTCGATGTCGAGTCGGTCGATGTCGAGTGGGTGGACGTCGAGATCGTCGACGGCCCCGCCGCCGAGTACGAGCGCTGGGAGTTCGAGGCCGACGACGTCGACGTCCTCGACGACGAGGACGAGGACCCTGGCGTGGAGCCGGAGCCCTTCGTGTACGACGCGACGGTGGCGCCGGGTGACCCGGCGATGCCGGAGCTGCTGCGGCGCGGCGACGTCGAGGTGCTGGGCCTGATGCCGTGGTCGAGCAACGGCACGTACCTGGTCGACGTACGCGACGGCGAGGACCACGCGCCGGCGATCTACAAGCCCGAGCGTGGCGAGCGGCCGTTGTGGGACTTCCCCGGGGGACTGTGGCGCCGCGAGGTGGCCGCGTCGGTGCTGTCCGACGCCATGGGTGTCGCCCTCGTGCCACCGACGGTCGAGCGCTCCGACGACGACGCCCCGATCGGTCGCGGCTCGCTGCAGGCGTTCGTGCCGGCCCGGTTCGCCGAGCACTACTTCACCGTGCGGGAGCGACCCGAGCTGCGGGAGCGACTGCAGACGTTGTGTGCGTTCGACCTGGTGGCGAACTCGGCGGACCGCAAGGGGGGCCACTGCCTGATCGATGCCGAGGATCGGATCTGGGCGATCGACAACGGACTCACCTTCCACGAGGAGTTCAAGGTCCGCACGGTGATCTGGGACTGGTCGGGTGACCCGCTGCCGCTCGTCGTCGCCGAGTCGTTGATGCGCCTGCTCGACGCCGGGCTCCCGAGCGCGCTCGATCGACTGCTCACGCCCGGCGAGCGCGAGGCAGTGCTCAACCGGACGCGCCGGCTGCTGTCGAACGGTGTGTTCCCCCACGACGAGACAGGCCGCCGCTACCCCTGGCCCCTGGTCTGAGCGGACCGGTAGCGAACCCTCTCGAGCACCTGCCCGAGGGCTCGGTGAGGGTCGAGGTCAGTCGTCGAGGCCGAGGGTGATGGGTCGGGCCACGCCATGACGCTGGCTGCGGAGGATGTCGCCCTCGGGGTTGATGATGATGAACCCCTGGTCCAGGTGATGGGTGTCCGGGTCCGGCAGCACGGACCAACCCTTGGAGTGCCACAGGTCGTGATGGAACGAGCAGGCTGGGAGCCCGTTGGCCAGGTCGGTGGGCCCGTCGTGTTCCCAGTGCTCGACGTGGTGGATCTCACACCACTCCCACGGAAGGTCGCATCCCGGGTTCCCGCATCCGCCGTCGCGGGCCATGATCGCCTTCTTCTGGTTCGGGTCGTAGAGGCGTTTGGCCAGACCCATGTCCAACGGCACGCCGAGGTTGTCGAACACCACCGGCCTGAAGACTGCATTGCACAACAGCCGTCGGATCGTGCCGTCCTGCAACCGGACACCGTCGGGTGTCCAGGCCTCCAACGGCCCCGATGCCGGGACGATCAGCGTGACGTCGGTGACCGGCATCTTCCCGTTCGCCCGAGCGACCAGGCCCTTGCCGATCAA
>JAEWED010000095.1 GCA_023389745.1 Actinomycetes bacterium | reverse complement strand
GCGGCACCCACCGCACCGGCAGCGCCCGTCGCTCCGGTGCCACCGGCCCCGCCGGCAGCACCGGTTCCGCCTGCTGCGCCGGTCCCGCCCGTCGCTCCGGCTCCACCGGCCCTGCCGGTGACTCCGGCGCCGCAGGTCGCCCCGGTGACGCCCGAACCTGCGACGGCGAACGGCACCACCGCTCCGCCGGTTCCCCCCGCCGCGCCATCCGTGCCGCCGCCATCCGTGCCGCCGCCACCCGAGCCGGAGCTGCCCGAGACCCCGCCGCTGACGACATCGCCAGCGACGACAGCGCCGTCGACGACAGAGGCGCCGAGCCCCGAGGCCGAGCCCGTTTCGGCACACGCGGCCGAACCGGTGGCGGAGCCGGCGCACGCTGCGGGCCCACCGCCCGTCGACGTCGGCTCGCAGCAGTCCGACACCGGCGCGTCGCTGCATGACGACCGCTGGGTCCGACCGCCCGGCGAACCCACCGCGCCGCCCCGGCGTCGTCCGAGCGTCGCGTTCACCGCGGAGCCGACCCGTCCGGAACGGCTGCAGCGCGAGGCGGCTCCCGTCGATCTCGACCCGGTCGTCAGGCTCCGCCTCGGTGACGTGCTCGACCGGCTCGATCCGGCGTCGGTGCGAGACGCTGCGCCGGTGCTGTTGCCGTTCGCACGCATCCTCGAACCCGACGAGATGGTCCGCCATCTGGTCCAGGGCTGGGCGAAGGGCTCGGTGTGCGTCGTCGCGGCGACCGATCGCCGCCTGGTCATCGTCGTGGCCCGGCATCCGGAGCCGCTCGTCGAGACGCTGCCTCCGGAGTCGACCAGCATCTCGCTCTACGGACCCCCTGGCACCGACCGCGTGTCGCTCGCCGTCGTCGACGGACGACGGCTGCTCGAGGTCACCGGCATCCGCGACAGTGCCGACGCCGCCGCGTTGCGGGCGACGCCCTCACCTCGCCGGCGTCGGCGCCCCGAGTTCTTCTGAGCCCTCTGTCTCGGCCTACGGGTCAGGCGACGGTGATGGCGACGACGGCATCGAGCCCGTCGATCGTGCCGGTGTGGGTGCCGCTGCGGCCGTGCGCCGAGACGGCACCCTCGGTGGCGACCGCGACGTCGAACGAGGTCGCGAGCACCTGCTCGGCGATCCAGCTGCGATGGCCCTCGATCGCCGCGGCCAGCTCCGGGTGCGCGGTCAGGTGCAGCGCGATGCGGTCGGTGATGCGCAGGTCTTCGTCCTTGCGGGCCTGCTGGACCAGGCGCACCAGGTCTCGCGCGGTGCCCTCGGCGGCCAGCTCGGGCGTCACCTCGACGTCGAGCTCGACCACCGCGTCGCTGTCGCGCAGCGGAGCGGCGGCGGCACCCTCGCTCGCCTGCAGGGCGAGCTCGAACTCGCCCTCGGCCAGGACCTGATCGGCGACGGCCACCGTGCCGTCGTCCTGCTGGGTCCACTCGCCGGCCTTCGCCGCCCTGATGACGTCCTGGACGGCCTTGCCGAGCCGCGGTCCGAGCACCTTGGCGTTCGGGCGCAGCAGGAACTCGCCGACCGACGACAGGTCCTCGGTGAGCACGACCTCCTTCACGTTGACCTCGTCGCGGATCAGATGTGTGAGCTCGCCGAGGCCGGCGATGTCACGACCGGCGACGGTGAGCCGAGCCAGCGGCAGGCGGGCACGGAGCCGGTGGTCCTCACGCAGACCGAGTGCGACCGAGCAGACCTCACGCACGCGGTCCATCGACACGACCAGCTCAGGGTCCTGCGGGAGCTCCTCGGTGCCGGGCCAGTCCTCGAGGTGCACCGACCCGTCGCCGTGCTCGCCGGCACCGCAGAGACCCAGGTGGATCTCCTCGGCCACGAACGGCAGCAGCGGGGCGACCAGCTTGGTGAGCGTCGTGAGCACCGTGAAGAGCGTGTCGAACGCGTCGCGGCCGTCGGCGTCGAGCTCGGCGGCGTCGCCGTCGACTCCCGGCGCCCAGAAGCGCTCCCGAGAGCGGCGGATGTACCAGTTGTTCAGCGCGTCGAGGAACGACTGCACCTCGGCGCACGCCCCCGCGATGTCGTAGTCGTCGAGCCGCTCGGTCATGGCCTCGACCAGCGCGCTGGTCTTGGCGAGCACGTAGCGGTCGAGCAACCCGTCCGCGTCGGTGCGGAACGTCGCCCGGTAGCCGCTGGCGTTCGCGTACATCGTGAAGAACGAGTAGGCGTTCCAGATGGGGTTGAGGACCAGTCGGATGACCTCGGTGAAGTCCGAGGCGTCGGTCGAGATGCGCAGATCACCGCCACGCAGGATCGGTGACGACATCAGATGCCAGCGCAGTGCGTCGGCGCCGTGGGACTCGAACACCTCGACCGGGTCCGGGTAGTTGCGCAGCTTCTTCGACAGCTTCTTGCCCTCGTGGTCGAGCACCACGCCGTGGCAGATCACGTTCGAGAACGCGGGGCGGTCGAACAGCGCGCCCGAGAGCACGTGCAGCGTGTAGAACCAGCCGCGCGTCTGGGCGATGTACTCGACGATGAAGTCGGCAGGGGAGTGCTCCTCGAACCACTGCTGGTTCTCGAAGGGGTAGTGCACCTGGGCGAAGGGCATCGAGCCGGACTCGAACCAGCAGTCGAACACCTCGGGCACGCGACGCATGGTCGAACGTCCCGTCGGGTCGTCGGGGTTCGGTCGGGTCAGGTCGTCGATGTAGGGGCGGTGCAGGTCGGTGGGACGCACGCCGAAGTCGCGCTCGATCTCGTCGAGCGATCCGTACACGTCGGTACGGGGGTACGCCGGGTCGTCGCTGCGCCACACCGGGATGGGCGAGCCCCAGAACCGGTTGCGCGAGATGGACCAGTCGCGAGCTCCCTCGAGCCACTTGCCGAACTGACCGTCGCGCACGTGGCCGGGGATCCAGTTGATCTCCTGGTTGAGCTCGACGAGACGGTCGCGGATCGCGGTGACCTCGACGTACCACGACGACACGGCCTTGTAGATGATCGGCGTGTCGGTCCGCCAGCAGTGCGGATAGTTGTGGTCGTAGGTGTCGTGGCGCACCACGACGCCGGCGGCCTTGAGGTCCTTGATGATCTCCGGGTTGGCGTCGAAGACGTTCTGGCCGACGTAGTCGGTGACCTCGTCGGTGAAGCGGCCGGCGTCGTCGACCGGGCAGACCAGCACGATGCCGTTGGCCTCGCAGACACGCTGGTCGTCCTCGCCGAAGCCCGGCGCCTGGTGCACGACGCCGGTGCCGTCGTCGTCGGTGACGTAGTCGTCGACGAGCACCCGGAAGCTGTCGGCGTGGTCCGCGAAGTAGGGGAACAGCGGCTCGTAGCGCAGTCCGGCGAGCTCGGAGCCCTTGAGACGGGCGACGACGTTCGGCTCGTCGCCCAGCTCGGCTGCGTACTTGGACAAGGCGTTCGCGCCGACCACCACACGACGCCCCGCCCGAGGGCCCTCGTCGAGCTGCACGACGACGTAGTCGACGTCGGGGCCCACCGCGAGGGCGAGGTTCGACGGCAGCGTCCACGGCGTCGTCGTC
>JAEWED010000205.1 GCA_023389745.1 Actinomycetes bacterium | reverse complement strand
TCGTCGGCATCCTCCCGGCCTGGATCGCCCCTCCCCCGCCGATCACCACCGCAGGAACCACGGCCCGATGATCCACTTCGACCGCGTGAGCGTCACCTACCCGGACGCGACCGAACCCACCCTCCGTGACGTCTCGTTGCACGTCGACGAGGGCGAGCTCTGCCTCGTCGTCGGGCGGACCGGCGTCGGCAAGTCGACGCTGCTCGGCGCGGTGAACGGGCTCGTCCCGCACTTCACCGGCGGGCTGCTCGCCGGACGCGTCACCGTCGACGGCCGCGACACCGCGGCCCATCCGCCACGCGAGCTCGCAGATGTGGTCGGCGTCGTCGGTCAGGACCCGCTCGCCGGGTTCGTCACCGACACCGTCGAGGAGGAGCTGGCCTACGGCATGGAGCAGCTCGCGCTGCCCCCCGACGTCATGCGCAAACGCGTCGAGGAGACACTCGACCTGCTCGGCATCGCCGAGCTGCGCAGCCGGGCGCTGCGCACCCTGTCGGGTGGTCAGCAGCAACGGGTGGCGATCGGCTCGGTCCTCACCGCGCACCCTCGGGTGCTGGTGCTCGACGAACCGACCTCGGCGCTCGACCCGACCGCGGCCGAAGAGGTGCTCGCTGCGGTCACCCGGCTGGTCCACGACCTGGGTGTGACGGTCGTGATCGCCGAGCACCGCCTCGAACGGGTCGTGCAGTACGCGGACCGGGTGCTGTACCTCCACGGCGACGGCACCGTCGCCGACGGCACCCCGGCCGAGGTGCTCGCGACCAGCAGCGTGGCCCCGCCGGTCGTGCAGCTCGGCCGACTCGCCGGTTGGTCGCCGCTGCCGCTGTCGGTGCGCGACGCCCGGCGCCTGGCGGCCCCGTTGCGGGCGCGGCTCGAGCACGCGACCCCGACCGACTCAGCTGGCGCGGGCGGCGCTCCCGGCCCGGCGGACCCCGCCCAGGCGGCTCTGCGGGCGCGGCGCGTCGTCGTCCGCTAAGGGCAGGTCGTCGCGGTCCGAGAGGTGGACCTGGACCTGGCGCCGGGCCAGGTCGTGGCGCTCATGGGACGCAACGGCTCCGGCAAGTCCTCGCTGCTCTGGGCGCTGCAGGGCTCCGGACCCCGTGCCAGCGGTACCGTCGAGGTCCTCCACGACACGCGGCGCCTCGACCCGGCGACCCTCGGTCCCGCCGAGGCACGACGACTCGTCGGGCTGGTCCCGCAGACCCCGGCGGACCTTCTCTACCTGTCCCGCGTCGGTGACGAGTGTGCGCAGGCCGACACCGACAGCGCCCGCCCGGCGGGTACCACCGCGGCGCTGCTCGAGCGCATCGTGCCGGGCATCGACCCGGACACCCACCCGCGGGACCTGTCCGAAGGGCAGCGTCTCGCCCTCGTCGTCGCGGTGCAGCTGAGCGCAGCGCCCGACGTCGTCCTGCTCGACGAGCCGACCCGTGGGCTCGACTACCACGCAAAGGAGCGCTTCGGCGCGATGATCCGGGAGCTCGCGGCAGAGGGGCGCTCGGTGGTGGTCTCCACCCACGACGTCGAGTTCGTCGCCGCCGCCGCGGACCGTGTCGTGGTGCTCGCCGACGGCCAGGTCGTCGCGGACGGTTCCACTGCGGACGTCACCGTCGCGTCCCCCGCGTTCGCACCGCAGGTCGCGAAGATCCTGAGCCCGCAGCGCTGGCTCACCGTCGCCGAGGTCGCCAGAGCGCTCGAGGCGGCGGCGACGTGACCGCGCCGTCGCCCGCCCGTCCACGACGCTCGCCCGTGCGGATCGGCCCCCGCTCCGCGATCGCCCTCGCGTTCGTCAGCCTCGCCGGCCTCTGCATGTTCCTGTGGCCGCTGCTGCTCTCGCCGCCCGAGGAGTTCTCCCACTCGAGCGACGCGCCGTTCGTCTTCGTCGTGATCCTCCCGGCGATCCTCGCGGTCGTGCTCGCAGAGTTGAACAGCGGCGGCATGGACACCAAGTCGATCGCCATGTTGGGTGTCCTGTCAGCGATCGGCGCCGCGCTGCGGCCCATGGGCGCCGGCGTCGCCGGCCTCGAGACCGTCTTCTTCATGCTGATCCTCGCCGGGCGGGTCTACGGGCCCGGATTCGGGTTCGTGCTCGGCAACACCACGCTGTTCGCCTCGGCCCTGCTCACCGGCGGCATGGGTCCGTGGCTGCCGTTCCAGATGCTCGCCTCCGCGTGGTTCGGCCTCGGCGCCGGCCTCCTCCCCCGGCGACCACGCGGCCGGAGCGAGATCCTGATGCTCGCTGCATACGGCGCGTTCTCGGCGTACGCGTTCGGGTTCCTGTTGAACATGTGGTTCTGGCCGTACACGGTCGGCGCCGACACCCAGCTGTCGTTCGTACCGGGCGCCCCCGTGCTCGAGAACCTCCACCGCTTCGTGATCTACACCTTCGCCAGCTCGACGTTCGGGTGGGACACCGGCCGGGCGATCACCAACGTCGTGGCCATCGTGGTGCTCGGACCCACCGTGCTCGCGGTCCTCCGCCGTGCCACCCGGAAGGCGGCGTTCGACGCCCCGGTGGCGTTCGAGGCGCCGGCGGCTGACAGACTGCCCACATGAGCACCGGTCTCGACCTGTTCACCGCTCCTCCCGCACTCGATGCGCTCCGCCGGGAGCTCGCCCGCCTCGACGCCGTCGTGGTGGCGTTCTCAGGTGGTGTCGACTCGGCGGTGCTCGCCCACGTCGCGAACGAGGTGCTCGGCCCCGGACGCACCGTCGCGGTCACGGCGCGTTCGGCGTCGCTGGCTTCGGGCGAGCTCGACCACTGCCGATCGCTCGCCGAGGACTGGGGTCTGCCGTGGACGACGGTCGACACCGCCGAGCTGGCCGACGCCCGCTACGTCGCGAACGACGGCGATCGCTGCCGCTGGTGCAAGACGGCGTTGATGGACGCGCTCGAGCCCATCGCGGCAGCACAGGGGGCGACCATCGCGCTCGGGGTCAACACCGACGACCTGAGCGACCACCGACCGGGCCAGGACGCCGCTCGCGAACGGGGAGCGGTCTTCCCGATGGTCGACGCCGGCATGTCGAAGGCGCAGGTCCGGGCGGTCGCCCGCGACCGAGGGCTGACCGTGTGGGACCGGCCGGCGATGCCGTGCCTGTCGTCGCGGCTGCCGTACGGCACCCCGGTGACCGTGGAGCTGCTCGGCCGGGTCGACCGTGCCGAGGCGGCGCTGCGCCACCTGGGATTCGGCGATCTCCGGGTGCGCCACCACGGCGACACCGCCCGGATCGAGGTGCCCGCTGACGAGATCACCCTGGTCGCGGCTCGGGCATCGGAGATCGTGGAGCTGATCACCGCCGTGGGCTATCGCTACGTCACCCTCGACCTGGCGGGACTGAGGTCGGGCAACCTCAACGCCGCGTTGTCGTGAACGAGCAGAACCACCGGGACTCGGTGTCGGTGCAGGGCCACACCCGCTTGGACCTGGGCCGTTCGAGGCGGACCGGCCAGCCCGAAGCCGTCTACGCCGAGGGGAAGTCGGTGCGCGAATGCGTCGAGATCGTCGGCACCCTGTTGGGACCCGACGGCTCCGACGATCCCGTGATCGTCACCCGGTGCACCGAGGAGCAGCTCGTCGCGCTTGAGCCACTCGCGCCCGCCGGCCACTGGTCCGGCACCCTGACGTGGCGACACGCCGAGCTCCGCCCGGTGCGACCGGTCGCGGTGGTGTCGGGAGGAACCTCGGACGCGCCGGTCCTCGACGAGTGCCGCGGCACGCTGCGAGCGCTCGGCATCCCGACCCGAGAGGTCCGCGACGTCGGCGTCGCCGGGCTGCACCGACTGCTCGACTCCTTGGAGGAGTTCGACGACGTGTCCGCGGTCGTGGCGGTCGCAGGGATGGAGGCGGCACTCCCCACGGTGCTCGCGGGCCTGGTCGCCGCACCGATCATCGCCGTGCCGACGTCGGTGGGCTACGGGACCACCTTCGAGGGTCTGACCGCGCTGCTGTCGCTGCTCAGCTCATGCGCCCCGGGTGTCGCCGTCGTCGGCATCGACAACGGCTACGGCGCGGCCGCCGCGGTCGCCCGGATCGTCGGCGGGGTCGAGTGACCCGGCAACTCTGGATCAACCCCGCGATGGGGGTGGCGGGCGACATGATGATCGCGGCGCTGCTCGACGTCGGGGCGGACGAGGCCCACGTCCGGGCCCAGCTCGCAACGCTCGAGCTGCCCGGCTGGCAGCTCTCGGTCGAGACCGTCACCCGTGCCGCGCTCCGAGCCTCGGCGGTGACGGTGACCCACGACGAGCACCACCACCACCGCTCGTGGTCCACGATCGACGCCATGCTGGACGCCGCGGCGCGCACCGCCTCGCTGTCGGCCGGCGTGGCGTCGGGCGCGCGGCGGACCTTCCGCGAGCTGGCCGTCGCCGAGGCGGCGGTGCACGACATCGACGTCGACGACGTGCACTTCCACGAGGTCGGTGCCGTCGACGCGATCGTCGACATCATCGGCGCCTGGGCCGCGCTCGAGTCGCTCGACGTCCACGACGTCGTCAGCGCCCCCGTGGGCCTCGGCACGGCGGTGGTGGACATGGCCCACGGCGCCGTGCCCGTCCCGTCACCGGCGACGCTCGAGCTGCTCGTCGGCCTGCCGACGCGACCCCTCGACGTCGCGGGCGAGACCGCCACACCCACCGGGGTCGCGCTGCTCCGGACGATGGTCGACCGCTGGGGCCCGATGCCCGACGGCACGGTCCGCGGCAGCGGACGAGGCGCAGGGGCGTGGGACCCCCCGTCGCACGCCAACGTGCTCACCGTCGTGTGCAGCGATGCTCCGACGACCAGCGATGCTGCTGCGACCAGCGATGCTGCTGCGACCAGCGATGCTGCAGCGACCGGCGACCCGGCGCCGATCGAGTCCGTCGTGATCGAGACCAACGTCGACGACGTGACCCCCGAGATCCTCGGTCACGTCGTGGAGCAGCTGCTCCTCGCAGGTGCCGACGACGCGTGGATCACGCCGATCACCATGAAGAAGGGTCGCCCCGGCCACGTGGTCGCCGCCCTGTGTCGCCCACCGCTCGCGGGAGCGCTCCGAGCGGTGCTGAGCGCCGAGACCGGCACGCTCGGTGTCAGGGAGCGGCGCGTCGACAAGTTCGAGCTGGCACGACGGACCGACGTCGTCGAGGTGCACGGCCACGACGTCCGGATGAAGGTCGGTCCACACGGGGCGAAACCCGAGTACGACGACGTGATCGCGGTGGCAGCACGCACGGGGCTGCCGGCCAGGATCGTCGCGCAGGACGCCTCGAGGTCCTGGTCCCGCCGTGACGACGGAGCCCAGGACCTCGACGACGACGCCGACGTCAGCCGGCGCGGTTGAGCGCGGCGGCGCGGTTGAGCACGGCGACCCCGGTGAGGTCGAACCCTCCCGAACCGGTCGTCTTGTGGGCGTCGAGGATCTGACGCCCGAACGAGTCGGGATAGGTGTCGCCGATGTTCGGGTAGTCCGACGCGCCCACGACGTCGACGATGCGGACGTGTGTGATGCTCGCCAGGTCGACCGAGCCGTTGCGGACCGCCGACTTGTTCCTCAGTGCCTGCAGGTCGAACGGCGTGCCGTAGCCCGCCGGGTCCTTGCCGGCGAGCCCGCCGAGCAGTCGGGGGTCCTGGAAGCCGAAGGCCGCCACGGCGGTCGGCTGCTGGCTCGCCGAGTCGAAGCGCACGAAGTCGCTGCCGTTCGACGAGACCTCGACGTAGGCGAGCTCGGCGAAGAACAGCTGGCTCGTGGTGCTCTGGGTGAAGCCGTTCTCGAAGATCGCGAAGTCGTCACCCGCGCCGTCGGCGATCGGTGCGGCGAAGGTCATCGTGATGCTGCCGCCGTTGCCGAGCACGACCAGTCCGCCGGCGGCGGAGCCGTATCCACCCGAGGGGTTCTGGAAGCTCGGCGTCACATCGGCGCCCGGGGTGTACTCGCTGTGACCGTCCGCCCAGCCGAGGATCGACGCGCTGGCCGTCGGGACGGCCGGTGAGTCGGCGTTGATCGGCGCCCGCCCGGCGTACGAGGAGCGCACGTCGTAGGTCGCGTCGAACACGTCGCCGACCACGCAGCCCGACGACGCCGAACGGGCCAGCACGCGGATGACCTGGCCCTCGTAGGGCGACAGGGCGAGTGAATCGGCCACCTCGTACTGGGCGGTCGACGGGTCGGCCGCGGCAGCGATCACGGCGACCTCGACCGGTCCGTCACCGGACATGGTGAAGCGCAGCGTCTCGTTCGAGGCGATGATGCTCAGCACGGGCGCGTCGGGAACGTCGCACTCCGCCGGCGTCGGATCGGGTGTGACCGCAGCCAGGCCGGCGACGCTGACGCGCGGGGCGGCGTCAGCGAAGCCCGGTGCCCATGACCAGCCCTCGACGGCACCCTCGGCGATCGGGCCGTCACCCGCGCCGGTCTGGCTGAACGCCCACGGCACCGAGCGGTCCGGAGCCTTCCAGTAGCTCCAGTAACCACCGGTGGTCCAGCAGTAGGGGAACCCTGCACCGGGCAGTCCATCGACGGTGCACACGGTGCCGGCTCCGGACTGGGAGCCGACGGTGAAGCCCGCGGCGCCGAGCGCCGCGAGTCCACTCGCCTGCTCGCCCGGGGCGCAGCCGATCTTCACCGTGTCGTCGAGTGCGGTGAAGTCGACCACGACGGTGACGCCGGAACCGGGTCGGCAGGCCTGACCGACGACCTCGGGTCCCTGCGGCTCGGGGAGCGTCGAGGTGGTCGTGGTGGTCGTCGACCCCGGCGACTCAGCCGGGGGAGCGCACGCTGCGGCCACGAGACCGAGCGCGACGACCAGCGGGAGGAACAGCAGCGCGCTCGACCGGCGCCTCTGCTGGGTGAACAGCCTCTTTCGAGGGGACATCGCTTCGCCTTTCGTTGCGAGGACCCGACAGGACCCGCAACCGGCGCACGGGGACCCGAGCAGCGATTCCGAGCTCACGTCCGCAGTCCTCGACGGATGTTGTTGAGCTGTTCGCACCTGTGCGGGTAATCCGACTCGTGGCCCTCGACGCCCGGATCGGGATCGACGTTGGCCACCTACGGTTGCGGGACAGCGCCGGGATTCGACCGGCTTCCCCCACTGCAGGAGCGTGTTCAGTTGTTCGTCGGCCGAGTCGGCCGACGCAGCGCACCTTACAAAGGCGCCGCGCGCGCGGCCAGATGACAGCGGGTCCCGCGCCGCTCAGGGCTGGTCCATGTCGAGCTCGACCTCGCGCCACGTGCCCTCCGCGAGCAGGCGCTCCACGTCGTCGTCGGGCTCGAGGTACAGCACCATGAGCACCCGCTCGTCGTCCACCGGGACCTCGACCATCGACGCGTCGTCGGGGATGTGCTCGGGGTCCGGCGCCTCGTGCAGGAACAGGGCGTCGACCGCGCCGGCGCCGTAGACCTCGCCGGGCTCGGCCGGCGCCGCGAACCGGGGGTGGCCGATGAGCAGGCTGACGTCGCGGTCGCGCAGGTGGGCGATGGTCGCGAGGTGCTCGTGCCCCGCCTTGGGCAGGACCTCGTAGGGAAGCTCGACGCCGTGGCGTGCGGTCCAGGGGTCGGTCAGCCCGAGCATGTCGATGGTCGTCAGGTGCGATTCGAACGGGATCGCCCCCGCGGGCGTCACGCCGATGACGACGTCGTTCGATCCCGGGTTCGAGCCGAGTTGCTCGCCGAGCAGGCGCCCGAGGGTCCGCCACGACTCGTCGCCAGGACCCACCGTCTCGTGCAGGAGGCCGACCGAGTCGACGTTCGCCGCGCCCCGGAACACCATCGTGTGCAGCGGGATCGAGCACGCGAGTGCGGCCACCACGGCGAGCTGCCATCGCGTGCTGCGGATCCGCAGCAGCAGTGCCACCTCGACGACCGCGACGAGCGGCAGGACCACGACCATGAAGCGGAACTCCATGAAGTCGGCACCCACCGCGAGCACGTAGAGCGACCAGACCCCGATCGTGGCGAGCAGCACGCCGAACGGGCGGACCCGGGCCAGGGACCTCCCCGCGGTACACAGGATGGGCACGAAGGCGGCCGTCCCGGTCAGCAACCCGAACATGGCGAAGTACAGCACGCCCCGGACCAGCGAGAGCGGGTCCGAGCGCTTCGCCGTCGCAGTGTTGGGGAGCCACTGGCCGTAGACCGAGTGGCGCCAGAGCGTCCACGAGCCGAGCACCACGAGCGCCGGCAGCACGAGCGCCGCCAGCACTCCGAGACTTCTCGGCACTCCGCCGTCCGCTGCCCGCCGACGCAGCGTGCGCAGCGCCACCACCCCGACGGGCACGAGGAGCACCACGGCTGAGTCCATGCGGGTCATCAGCGCTGCCGCGCACAGCAGCGACACGCCGACCGCCCTCGCGGCGGTCGGCAGCTCCCCGCTCGTCCACGTCGGGAGCAGGAGGACCACCACCGCCATCACCATCGCGGTCTGCAGCGACGTCTCGAGCCCTCCTGTCCCGTAGGCGATGAAGGTCACCGTCGCCATGAGCGCGACGACGGCGGCGTTCGCGAGCAGCTGGGAGCCCAGCGCAGCACGAGCCACCCGCAGCGTCAGCAGCACGGTCGCCCCCAGGCACAGCACTCCGACGACGTGGCCGAACTCGACGGGGTCCCACCCGAGTCGGATGGGCACTGCCATCAGCACGGTCCAGATGAAGTTCGAGTAGCCCTCGACGTACTCACCCGCGTTGTAGACGAGGCCGTTGCCGTCCGCGAGCTGCTGGGCGTAGCGCAGCGAGATGAACGCGTCGTCCTGGGTCCAACGGAACACCCACGCGAGCAGCATCGACCCCAGCGTCAGCAACACGCTCAGGAGTCGCTGGTCCAGGCGGCCGATCGAGTGCTCCAACCACGCCGGCGTGACGTCGGCGGCCGCCACGGGGGCAGCGGGCGCAGCGGTCTCCACGCTCGACAGGTCGGTCATGGATCCTCCCCAGCGCCCCAGGTCGGTCATTGAGGGCACAATGTTACCGGCGACGGTCGCCGGCGCCAGGGGAATCCGGTTGGCGCCGGGGAACCGGACGACGTCATCGATCGTCGGACGAAGCACTGGGACGAGGGAACGGGGAGCTCCATGGGATCCACACGGAACGGTCGACCGGTCAGGTTCGGCGCGGCGGCACGGCTCGGCGCGACGGCGGCGCTCGCGGCACTGTCATTGCTCGGCGGCGCCTGCACCGGCGACGGCGGCGACGGCATCGAGGTCGTGGTCGGCGAGATCGACGGCGACGCCGAACGCGAGTCGCTCGCGAACGACAACGCCTACAGCGCCGCGGGCGGCCGGATGCTCGGCGCCCAGCACGGCGGCGACTGGCTCGACGTCGAGTACTTCGAGGCCCTGCGCAAGGGCGACTGGGTCGCCCCGGACCACTGCTGGTTCTCGACCCGGGTGTCGATGAACGACACGCTCGTGTCCGAGGGCTTCGACGGACCCACCTCGGATGCCGACCGAGAGGCGGGCGACGGCGTGCTCGTCGGCTCGCTGCGCACGACGATCCCGGTCGCTGCGGACCAGCCGTCGCAGGCTCCCGACCTGCTGCCGCCCAAGACGACCACCACGGCCGAGACCACCACCACGGCCGACACCACCACCACGGTCGAGGCCACGACCCCTCCCACCGACGATGCGGATCCTGGATCAGCCGGCGGAGCGGGCGACGACACCCGCTCCGACCCGACCACGACGACCTTCCTCGACGGGCCGACCACCGACGAGCCGCAGACCGAAGAGCCACACGTCGAAGAGCCGGCCACCGAGATGTGGACCGAACGTGACGCCGTCCTGGCCGTCGCCGTCGTGTACGGCCACGACCAGGTCATCGAGCTCTCGTCGAGCGACCCGTCGGTGATCGAGGGCCGCGGCCTCGACTCCCAGCCCCTCGACGGGTGGAACCTGGTCCAGGTCGCGCTCGACCCCGCGACCGCCCCCGCCGACGGTGTCGACGTCACGCTGCGCCGGGTCCGCGAGGACGGCGGCGAGACCAGCGAGCAGCTCCGCATCCCGTTCGGCGGCGAAGGGCTCGACCTGCTCACCGAAGCGTGGCGGTTCGACCTGTCGGCGGTCGACGAGTCGTGCAGGGTTCCCGGCGGCGACATCGAGAACACCCCCGCAGCGGCCGAGACCGACATCCTCGGCTCACCCGTCGGCGAAGCACCGACGCTGCCCGCACCCGGGGAGCAGCCGGCGGACCCGACCGCCGCCGCCGACCAGGCGCTCGCCTCGCTCCGAGCGGTCTATGACATCACCGACGTGTACTCCACCGAGAAGCGGGAGCACATCGAGGACCCCGACGCCTACGACAAGATCCGCACCGCACTGATCGCCAACGACGTCGTCGGCCCGTACATGTCCAACCTGGACCCGCAGTTCCGATCCGCCGTGTTCGTCTCGCCCACCGAGGCGCACATCCTCTACCGGGTCGGCCCGAGCTACCAGTGGGAGATCGGACGGGTCCTCCTGATCGATGGCCGGTGGCGGGTCGCCGCCGGCACGTTCTGTCGCGATCTCTCCGCCGCCGGCTACACCTGCCCCGGCGTGGTGAAGGACCCGGCACCCGGCCCGCTGGGCTGAGCGCCGAGTCCTCTCTCAGACCGACCCGAGGCTGTTCAGATCGGCCCGAGGCCGTTCAGATCGGCTCCAGGCCGAGGGCCACGCGGCCGCAGAACTGCTCCTGGGCTGCCACCGGCAACGGGTGGTACGCCGAGCCGAGCACGTCTCGGAACAGGCGTCCCAATCCACTGCTGCTGGCGTAACCCGCACCTCCGACCTCGAGTGCGAGCCGAACCGTCTCGACGCATGCTTCGGCGGCGACGACCTTGCGCTCCAGGGTCGACGTCGCGATCTCCAGGTCGTTGTCGAAGCGCAGGTCGTCCGACGCGGCGACCATCGCATCGACCGCGTCCTGGGCCGTGCGCAGGCTGCGCCGCATGCGTGCCACCGCCGTCGCACTGGCCGGCCGCTCGTCGCCTGGACGGGTGAGTGCCATCGCCCGACGCACCGCGTCTTCGGCCACGCCGACGTAGGTCGACATGATCAGCGGCATCGCGGCGCCGAGCACCACGTTCCACACCGGATGCCACACACCCGCGGGTCGCACCAACGACACCGCCGCCTCGGGCACGAAGACGTCGTCGAGCACGACGGTGTCCGACCCGGTGGCGCGCATGCCGATCGAGTCCCAGGTGGGTTCGATGCGGACCCCTTCGGCCGAGAACGGGACCGACAGGTGCAGCACCTGCGGGCCCTCCGGCACGTCGTGGCCGGTCGAGTGCTGGCCGGGAGAGGGCTCCCAACGGATGCTCGTGATCAACACGTCACCGGCGGGCGCGCCGCTCGAGGGCGACTTCGAGCCGCTGACGCGGAACCCGCCGTCGACGGCGACCGCGGACCCCGAGGAGTCGATCCAGTCCTTCGCACCGGTCGACACCAGCATCAGCTCCGATGCGGCCACCTTCGGCAGGACCGGAGCCGGCAGATCGTGGTGGTGGCGCCAGACCTGTGCGGCGACCAGGTGGGTGTGCATCGCGAACGTCAACGAGGTCGCCGGACAGCCGTGTGCGAGCTCGCGCAGCACCGTGCACGCCTGTGCGTAGGTCGCCCCGCCGCCGCCCAGCTCCGCCGGCACCAGCATCGACATCATGCGCCGCTCACGCAGCAGCTGCATCTGTGCCGCCACGAACTCACCGGTCGAGTCCGCGTCGTCGGCGCGCTCGGCGAGCAGCGGCACCAGCTCTACGGCCAGATCCTTCCAGCGCGACGCTCCCCCGTCGGCGGTGATCGACTGGGTGTCCTGCACGATGGTCATCGTCGTTCCTCACTCTCCGCCGACGTCCGACGTCGGCCTCGAGTCGAACGTACGGATCGGTCCCGTCGCCTCCCAGTGCAAGATCTGGACCGCCCGCGGGCAGGCGCCGGTCCTAGGCTCCCGGGCGGGACGAAGGAGGTGGCCCGATGCCGAAGCAGCTGACCGGCGGGAGCACCACGGGATACGGCCAGTACTGCCCGATCACGCGAGCCGTCGAGGTGCTCGGGGAACGTTGGTCGCTGATGATCGTGCGCGACCTGATCTGCGGGTCGACCCGGTTCAACGAACTGGCCAGGGGCAACCCGGGGCTGTCCCGCTCGTTGCTGTCGAAGCGGCTGCGCCAGCTCGAACAGGGCGGCATCGTGCAGCACGTCGGCGACGAGTACCTGCTCACCGACGCCGGACGAGAGCTCGAGAACATCGTCATGCAGCTCGGGGTGTGGGGCGCCAAGTGGCAGTTCGGCGACCCTCGCGAGGACGAGCTCGATCCCGAGCTGCTGATGTGGTGGGTGCACGACCGGCTCGATCTCTCCGCGGTCCCCGACCGTCGCCTCGTGCTCGAGTTCGACTTCGTCGACCAGCGACGCCGCTTCTGGATCGTGCGCGACGCCGGCGGACCGTCGGTGTGCACCTTCGACCCCGGCTTCGAGATCGACGCGACGGTCACCGCACCCCTGTCGACGATGTACCAGCTGTGGTTCGGCCAGGAGGACCTTCGCACCGCGATCCGCAACGGCCGCATCGGCCTGTCCGGTCAGCAGACGGTCGTGCGCGCCCTGCCCGACATGCTGCAGCTCAGCCCCATCGCACCGCTGATCGTCGACGTCGTGCCGAAGCTGCCTACGGCATGCTCCCCCGGCGACCCGCCTACGGCATGAAGGCCATCCCTGCGACGACGGCGCGGCCGAGGGTCTCGTCGCCGTCGATGGTCACGTCGTCGGGCACGTCGGACCGACCGCCGACCAGGGCGGCGAACGTGGTGACCGGCATGCCCAGCAGCACGGTCGGATCCGCCGGTTCCTCGGCGGTGACACGTGCACGGCCGTCGACGACCTCGACGGTCACACGGGCGGTGTCACCGACGGCGAACACGACGCTGGTGCCGTCGGGGGCGCCGGCTCGCTTGCCGACGACGAACGGCAGGAACTGCGCGAAGTAGCCGATCGACTCCTCGACCACCGGCCCCTCGACGTGGCCGGGCCGCTGCAGCGCGCGACGGATGTCCTGCTCGTGGGACCACGTGTCCATCACCCGCAGCCGCAGCATGTCGGTCACGGTGCCGGGTCCCGCCGGTGTGGCGACCTCTCGGTCCAGGTCCGAGGCCGACAGCCCCCGCAGCTGGTCCGACCGGGCCGAGACCGTCCGACGGAACTCGTCGAGGACCTCGCCGCCCGACAGCGAGCGTCGGGCGTCGACGCCGAGCTCGTTCGCCCGACCGAGGTCGTTCACGGCGTGCTCGGGCATGTCGAAGTCGTGCAGCGGTCGTGGCCACCCGAGCTGCGTGGCCTCGTAGTCGATCAGGTGCGACACGTTGTCCTGCACCGACCAGCCGGGACAGCCGGTGAGCACCGTCCACTCGCCCGCGTCCAGGTCGGCGAGCAGCTCGTCGAGCGAGGCCCACACGTCGTCGAGCAGGTCGATCAGCGGCGTCGCCGCCCGTCCGCGCACCCCGCCGAGTCGCCGCAGCACGTTGCGGGTGATGCGGGCGACGGTCGGGTCGCCGAGCCCGTAGGCCCAGTCGGTGCAGCCGACGGTGACAACCTTGCCACCGGCCGGAGCGGTCCAGGTGCCGAGCACGGCGAACCCGTGGCGCAACCGGTCCATGTGCTCGGGCGAGTCGTCACCGAGCAGCCGCTGCGCGTGGAACTCGAGCTCGTACTCGTTGCCCTCCTCGACGGGCAGCGGCGTCGTGTGCCGATCGAACGCGGTCGCGGGCGCGGTGGCGACGACGGTGAACCCCTCGGGCGTGCCGCCCGCCCCGGTCGCGGTGAGCAGTCCGTCGACGACGGTCAGCTCGGTGCCGTCGCACTCGTAGCCGACGACGCGGTCCTCGGTGCCCAACAGGTCGCCGCGGCGCAGCTCCGTGCCCTCGAGCAGCCAGTGGTCTTCACGCTGGACCTCGTAGCCGGCCGAGCCGAGCGGCGCGCTCAGGTGCACGCGGTGGTAGCCGCCTCGGGTGAAGCTGACGCCGGTCATCGCGGCCTCGGGCCGGCCGGTCAACGGGTCCGCCCACATCGAGGTCACCAGGTGCTCGCGGTCGGTGCCCATGACCGGGTCTTCGCGGTAGTGGTGCTTGTAGGCGACCATCACGCGGTCGTCGTGCTCCAGGCGGACCTGCCAGTACGAGGTGTTGCCCGAGAGGAACGCGACGTTGCCGCCCGCGGCGATGAAGTCCTCGACCCGGTCGCGCATGCCCCAGGTCCAGTACTCGTCGTGGCCGATGCTCAGCAGCAGCTCGTGACCCTCCAGCAGTGCCGCGCCCCCCGGTGCGTCGAGATCGGCATCGATCGCGTAGTCCAGGTCGAACCCCGCGGCCTCGGCCCACTCGACGAAGCGGCGCTCCTGCCCCGCCCAGCCGGACATGCCGTGCCACAGCGACAGCTCGTGATCGATCGCGAAGTTGAGGAAGTCGCCCGTGTCGTCGACGACGCGGCTGCCCTCACCCGACGGCTTCGACAGGAGCCCGGCGCCGAGCGGTCGGTGCGGCGAGACGAGCAGGGCTCCCGTGTACAGGTTGCGCCCGCCGACGTCGTTGTAGGCGTTCCAGGTGTTCGTCGCGAGCTTCAACAGCGGCGCACCCGGCGTCGGGACCGCGCTGCGCACCACGAACCACGCAGTCGGGGTCGACTCGCCGAGCTGCACGACGTAGAGGCCGCTGCACCAGTCGTCGCCCACCACGACACCGAGCGTCGACGACCAGCCGCAGCCCTGCTCGGGAGCATCGTCGGGCATCGCCTGCGGTCCGACCTCGACCTCGCAGGTCCAGACGACCTCGGGAGCGAGCCCGTCGCGCACGATCCGGATCGGCACGCTCGTCGTCTCGTCGGCCGACAGATGCACGGCGATGTCGTCGCCCGGCAGGACGCTCTGGGGCCAGCAGTATCCCGTGACGGCGGTCATGTCCGCAGGTTAGGGCTGACGCCCGCCCCACCCATGAGGCCTCACCCATGAGGGTGGACTTCGGAGAATCTCAAAGGTCGGCGCCGAGCCGTGTCGAAGCAGGGAGCATGTTGAAACTGACGAGCGCTCCCCGACGAACCGCCCTCCTGGCAGTCGCCGTGCTGGCGATCGCGGCGGGCTGCACGCCGGCGCCGGGCACGAACCTGGTCGACGGCGGCAGCTACGTCGTCGAGATGTCGGTGCCGTCGCAGCACTTCAGCAACGACTTCGAACTGTTCTTCGGCCTGGCGATCTGCACGGCGTCGATCACGACCCCCGAGGTCCACATCCCCGGGACCACGGTCGAGGTGCCGCCCTTCGAGTACGACCTCGACGCCCGGACCGCGTCGCTGTCCGAGGTGTCGGTGCAGCTGCCGCGCTCGAGGGTGTCGGCCGGTTCGTTCAGCCTGACCTGCAACGACCAGCTGATCGGGACCATCGGCGTCTCGATCGAGTTCGACGCGCTCGTCTCGGTGCGATCCGGGACCCTCGACCTGGACTCCCGTGTGGTCACGCTCGACCAGCCGACGGTGTCGATCACCGGTGCCGAGGCGACCTTCGCGGGCGCGCCGGCCGGCACCCCTCCTGCTCCCCTCGACCCGATCACCATCGAGATCCCGGAGTTCGAGATCCAGGTCTGACGCCGGAATCAGCCGCCGAGGTGGGAGCCCAGCGCGGCGACCACGTCGGGGCCGAACGCGAGCTGCGCGGGGTCGAACCCTCCGCAGCGCTGCACGTACGCCTCGGCGCCACCGAGGTGGCGTGACAGGTGCTCGAGACCGACACGCCCCCACTCCTCTTCGACCCAGCGTGAGAAGAAGTACGGCTCGCGGTCCGACAGGGTGTGGCTGCCGTCGGCCCCGTGCCGGCGGATCGCGGCGAGCAGGTCGGCCTCGAGCTCGTCGAGGCCGGCACCCGTGCGTGCGCTCGTGAGGAAGACCGGCGGCTCGACCTCGTCGAACGGGCGTGACAGCCAGAGGCTCGAGCGCAGCTGGTGGAAGCTGGTCGAGGCGCCCGACTCGTCGGACTTGTTGATGACGAAGGCGTGGGGCACCTCGATGATGCCCGCCTTGAGGAACTGCACCTCGTCGCCGCCGAGCGGCTGCAGGACCAGGTAGACGCGATCGGCCAGGTGGCGGATGTCGGCCTCGCTCTGGCCGATGCCGACGGTCTCGATCAGCACGCAGTCGAACAGGCGCGTCAGCAGCCGGCTCACCTGGAAGCTCATCGGGCCCAGACCGCCCAGGTCGGTGGCCGACGCCTGGCTGCGGAAGAACAGCCGACGTTCGTCGGGAGCGAAGCGCATGCGGGTCCGGTCGCCGAGCAGCGCGCCGCCCGAGACGTGGCTCGACGGGTCGACCGCGATCACCGCCACCGACAGATCAGGATCGGCGTCGAGCAGGTCGACGGTGATCCGAGACAGCAGCGTCGACTTGCCCGAACCGGGCGTGCCGGTCAGCCCGACCAGCGGTGAGGTCGCGCTGGTGCCACGGGCGGCGTCGAGCAGTTCGAGCACCTCGTGACGCTGGTCCGCAGCCGACGCGCGCCGGTCCTCGAAGACGGTGATGAGCCGCGAGACCGCGTGCTTCTCGAGCGACCGCGCGCGCTCGACCAGGTCGCGCAGCTCGCTCAGGACGCCGACCGCTCGTCGATGACGTCGACGAACGACTCCATGATGTCGATCAGCTCGTAGTCCGACGGGGTGAAGACGCGCTGGGCGCCGAGCTCGCGCAGCACCGGCACGTCGGGCGGCGGGATGATGCCGCCGACGACGACGGCGATGTTGTCACGGGCGCCGTACTCGTCGAGCTTGTCGAAGATCTGGCCGGTCAGCTCGACGTGGGAGCCGCTGAGCACCGAGGCGCCGATGATGTCGGCGCCCTCTTCGACCGCGGACTGCACGATCTCGTCGGGACTGAGGCGGATGCCCGAGTAGATGACGTCGAAGCCCACGTGACGGGCCGACACCGCGATGACCTCGGCGCCGTTGGAGTGGCCGTCGAGACCCGGCTTGCCGATGACCACACGGGGACGGTGTCCGATGCGCTCGGCCAGCGAGTCGAGGCGCGCACGCAGCGCGTCGACGCGATCGCCCTCGAGGCCGAGACGCTGACCGTCGACGCCGGTCGAGGGGCGGTACTCGCCGAAGACCTCTCGCAGCGCGCCGGCCCACTCGCCGGTGGTGACACGGGCGAGTGCGCACTCGATCGACGGCTCCATCATCGACGACCCGTCGAGCGCCGCCGCCTTGAGCGCCTCGAGCGCAGCCATCGCCCGCGGCTCGTCGCGGTTGGCGCGGGTCTTCTCGAGCGAGGCGACCGCCGAGTTCGCGGCGGACTCGTCGACCTTGAAGATGCCGCCGTCCTCGCCGCCGAGCAGCGGCGACGGCAGCCCCTCGGTCCACTTGTTGAGACCCACGACGATCTGCTCGCCGGTGTTGATCGCGCTCATGCGCTCCGACATGGACCGCACGAGCGCCGACTTCATGTAGCCGGACTCGATGGCGGGGATCACGCCACCCATGCCGAGGATCTTCTCGATCTCCTCGCGGGCGTCGGCCTTGAGCTCGTCGACCTTGGAGCGCACGACGACGGACCCCTCGAAGAGGTCCGGGTACTCGAGCAGGTCGGTCTCGTAGGCGAGGATCTGCTGCAGGCGCAGCGCCCACTGCTGGTCCCACGGACGGGGCAGCGACAGCGCCTCGTTCCAGGCCGGCAGCTGCACCGCACGGGCTCGGGCGTCTCGGCTCAGGGTGACGCCGAGGGTCTCGATCAGGATGCGCCACGCGTTGTTCTCGGGCTGCGCCTCGGTCAGGCCGAGGGAGTTGACCTGCACGCCGTAGCGGAAGCGGCGGTACTTCTCGTTCGTGACGCCGAATCGGTCACGGGTGTACTCGTCCCACAGCTCGCCGAAGGCGCGCATCTTGCACATCTCCTCGACGAACCGGATGCCCGAGTTCACGAAGAAGCTGATGCGCCCGACGGCCCGCTCGAACTGCTCGTCGGTGAAGTGGCCGCGCTCCTTGATCAGGTCGAGCAGCGAGATGGCGTTCGCGAGGGCGAAGGCGAGCTCCTGGGTGGGCGTCGCCGCGGCCTCCTGCAGGTGGTACGAGCAGATGTTCGAGGCGTTCCACGAGGGGATCTCCTCGAGGCAGAACTCGTACATCTCGGCGATCAGCCGCAGGCTCTGCTCGGGCGGGTAGATGTAGGTGCCCCGAGCCAGGTACTCCTTGATCAGGTCGTTCTGGGTGGTGCCGGTCAGCTCGGCGATGTCGACGCCGCGCTCCCGGGCGAGCGCCACGTACAGCGCCAGCAGCCACATCGCCGTGCCGTTGATCGTCATCGAGGTGTTCATCTGCTCGATGGGGATCTCGTCGAACAGCACGTGCATGTCGTCGAGGGAGTTGATCGGCACGCCGACCTTGCCGATCTCGGGTCGGGCGATCGGGTCGTCGGAGTCGTACCCGCACTGCGTCGGGAGGTCGAAGGCGATCGACAGGCCGGTCTGCCCCTTGGCCAGGTTCGAGCGGTAGAGCTCGTTGGACGCCTTGGGGCTCGAGTGCCCGGAGTAGGTGCGGATGATCCACGGACGGTCGGTGGTGACCTCGCCGTCGCGGTCGTAGATGTGGTGTGAGAGCTGCTCGCCCCGGTCCTCGGCCATGCGCCTCATGCTACTTGGGGGTCCAAGGACGCACCCAGGGAGACTCCGGACCTCGCCGGTCGAGCCGAACATCGTTCGTCGCCCCGTCCGTTGCTGCGTTCGGCGTTCGTGACGGCACGGACACCAGACGTTGCCACCTGACGCCGGTGGCGGTACGGTGCTGTTCGGTGTTCGTGACGGCAGGAACGCAGGAGCACGAGGAGCTGATCGGCGAGCTGCTCGAAGCGTTGGACGACCTGGGTGTGGACGCGCGACGAGACGGCGACGCCGTCTCGGTCGACGGCGTGCGATCCGTGCCGCTCCTGGTCGCCCGGGCGCACCCGACCCCGGCAGAGCTGCGATCGCTCGTGGGCGAGGCGCGTGGCCGTGGGCCGGCGGTCGTCGTCGCCGATCGGATCTCCGACGCCGGACGCGACGTGCTGCGCGCCGAAGGCTGGGGGTGGTTGGACCGTCGCGGCCACCTCCGCCTGTGGGCACCCGGCGTGCGGGTCGAAGCGCCGCTGCGGACGATCGCCGGCGAACGGCCGACGAGCGGCAACCTGTGGACCACCGTCGGCCTCGAGGTCGCGCTGCACACGCTCGTGCACCCGAACGACGAGGTCACGGCGCGGCGGGTCGCCCCCGAGATCGGGCGCAGCGTCGGCGCCACCCACGAGCTCGTGGCCAGGTTCACCGCCGCCGGCCTGATCGGCAGGCGCACCCGGCTGCCGCTCTTGCCGGATCTCTTCTGGGAGACCGCGGCGAACTGGCCCGACGACGACTGGACCCCGCTGCCGGTGTCGATCCACGACGCGGGCGCCAAGGTCGGCGGTGACAGGGTCGGGGGTGCCGATCTGGTGCGTGTCGACGAACGAGCGGCGACCCTCGGCGGCGCCCGGGTCGCCGCGGCGGGAGAGCTCCCCGCCCGCTGCTATGTGCGGTCGGCTTCGGCGCTGCGGCGGCTGCGCGGACTGGTCGACCGCGACGCACCGACACGCTGTTGGGTCCGTCGCTCCCCCGTCGACTGGATCCCGCTGCACGACGACCACCCACCCGACGACGAGCACCCGTGGTCGGTCGCCGCGCCGATGCTCTGCGCGGTGCGACTCGCCGCGGACCCGGCGCGGGGCCGCGAGATCGTCGAGGACTGGGGCATCGTGCCCGGCGAACAGGACCGCTCGTGACCAGCGTCGTGCTGTCCGGTCGCCGCGGCGGCACCACCCACCGAGAGGTCGAGCTGCTGGCCTCGCTGCCCTCGGAGCTGCGCCTCATCGGCGGGCTGGCGGTGATGTGCCGCGTCGGATCGCCGCACCGCACCACGGTGGATCTGGACGCCGTGGCACGCGACCTCGAGGGCCTGCACGAGTCGATCGCCCGGCTGGCGGTCACGTCACCCGGCGGCGGCCAGTACCGCTTCGCCGGCGACATGGACCTGGACGTGATCGACGTGGCGCCCGTGCCGACCGGTGAGCTGGTCGCCGAGCTGACCGACGCGGGCGAGGTGCTGACCGACCTGGAGCTCAACGTGGTCTCGCTCACCTGGGCCCACGACGACGTCGACCCCGCTCGACGTCGTCGCGGTCGACGAGCTCGACGGCGCACCGCTGGCCAAGGCGACGGATCGGCTCGTGGCGTCGATCTCCGGGCTGGTCGCGATGAAGGCCACGGCCATCCCGCTGCGCGCGTCGACCCGGCCCGAGAAGCGGGCGTCGGATCTCTACGACCTGGCCCGTCTGCTGCTGCTGCCCGGCGACGACCGCGCCGCGCTCACCGAGATGCCGACCCTGCTGGCCGGACCCGTCGGAGCACGCCTGGAGCAGTGGTTCGTCGACGACGCCGGACGTGACCGCACCTATCGCGACATCCGCCGCTTCGACGAACCTGCGGTCGACCTCGACGACGTCGCCGATGCCGTCGAGGACCTGCTCAGGGGTTGAGCAGCCTCACCCTGCAAGCAGCCTCACCCTGCAAGCAGTCTCACCCTGCAAGCAGCGGCGCCACCTCGGCGCCGAAGCGTTCGATCTGGTCGGCGACCTCGCTCGCGTCGCGCCCGCGGAAGCCGAACTGGAGCTGGTTCACACCCTTCGCGGTGAGCTTCCGGTACCGCTCGGCGATCTGCTCGGCGCTGCCCGTCGCGGTGTACGGCTCGACCTCGAAGTCGGGAGTGCCCAGGTAGACGGGCCCCGCGGTGGCGCCGATGTCGAAGGCATCGGGCAACCCGACCGCGGCACGCTCGGTGCGGATCAGCTCGAGCGCCGCGCTCAGCCCCATCGGCGGCGGACCCTGGGGCAGCCACCCGTCGGCCAGCGTGGCGGCACGGCGGATCGCCGCCTTCGACGAGCCGCCCAGCCAGATCGGCGGACCGCCGTCACGGACAGGACGGGGCCCTATGCCCACGCCGACCTCGGCTCCCGGTCCGCCGACGGTCGGGTACTCCTCGGCGAACGCGGCGCGGATCACAGGGATCGCCTCGGCGACCTGCGAGCCGCGGGTCTCGAAGTCGACCCCGAGCACGGCGAACTCGGACACCAGGTGACCGGCACCGGCGCCGAGGATCGCCCGGCCGCCCGAGAGCCGGTCGAGGGTGGCGAACGCCTTCGCCGTCGCGAGCGGATGCCGGTACGGCAACACGTACACGTGGCTGAGCAGGTGCACCCGCTCGGTCAGTGCGGCGAGCCAGCCGAGGGTGGCGATCGTGTCGTACCAGGTCGACGACATCTGCTCGTCGGCCGGACGGGGCACGCCGATGTGGTCGCACACCCCGACGTAGTGCGCACCGGCGCGGTCGGCGGCCTGCGAGATCAGCGCGAGCTCGTCCGGGCCGGCGTCGGCCTCCCAGGGCTGCACGAAGTTGAGGCTCTGCGACTGGATCGGCAGCTGCAGGCCCCAGACGACCTGACCCGGCGGAATGATGGCGCCCATCTGCACTGCTCCTGACGATCTGACGAACCGTCAGATTAGGTCAGGGGCAGTGGAGCCACACACGTCCGTCGTCGATGCTGACGAGTGCCGACAGATCGGCGTCGCCGCTCAGATCGAACGAGGTCGCGAGTCGACGGTTCACCCCGTCGATGCGGATCCAGGACTCTTGGCTCCTGATCACCGAGTAGGTGGAGCGCCGGCCGTCGGGAGTGGCGCGCTCGGTGCGAGCGCCGGCGACGCCGGGATCGAGCCGCACCACGGCGCCGGTGCCGACGTCGACCAGGAACGCGCCGTCATCCGCGATGCCGTCCGACGGCGATCCATTCGGCACGGCATCGGTGACCAGCACCGTGGAGTCGTCCACGAACGAGGCGTACACGATCCACTCGGTCTCGGAACGGACCGGGCCCAGGTCGCGGACCACGGCCCCGGTGGCGGTCGAGAGCACCCTGACCGAGCGGACGAACCCCCGGGTCGACGAGTACTGCAGCACCAGCGACAGGTCGGGGCTCATCGGACCGTAGGTCCACCCCGGCTGAGCGACGAGCGGCAGATCGTCGACCCTGCCCGAATCGATGTCGACGACGCTCCACAAGAGGCCGGGAGTCGGGCTGTCGACCACCGCCCGGGTGAGGTCCGAGGAGAACCGCACCACGCGGTCGAACCCCGCGATCCCGCCCGGCAGGTCCTCGGTGGTGCCGAGTCGGAGGTCGTGCAGGAACCACGGCGTCTCGCCCTCTGCGAGCTGCGGATAGCGGTAGCCGTAGATCCGGTGCCCGGCGCCGTCCATCGAGAGCTCTGCGCCGTCGCCGTCCGGCGACGAGGTGAGCAGCGCGCGTCTCGTGCCCGCGGCACGGTCGATGACCTCGTAGGTCACACCGCCGACGTCACCGGGGAAGATCGCCACCACGATGGTCAGTCCGTCGTCGGAGACCTCGACGATCCGGTCGCCTCGACCGAGGTCGACCGGCGCCGCCGCGCAAGCGAGCGGGCCACTGCCCCCGTCGCCCGGGGGTGGCCCGCAGGCAGCCGTGACCGCACAGATCGACACCATCAACGCCGCCGAGATCCGCCGCATCTCGCCCTCCCTTTCCCGCGCACGGATCGTACCGCGCTCCGTTGCGCTCGGGCACGGGAACACCCGAGCCCGTGTGATCAGAGCGGCCAGCTCGGACAGTCAGGATCCTCACGCACGAGGTGGAACCGGCCGTCGCGGGTGCTCAGCTCGTAGCGATCGCTCTCCCTGGAGAGGTGACCGGCGAAGACCGCCGCGGCGTCGGACTCCGGGTACCGGCCGTACTGCTCGTGGAACGTCGACGCGGCCGTCGTCAGGGTGGTGACCTCGACCCTGCAGGCCGCGTCCTTGGCACCGTCCTCGGCGAACGACGCGATCAACGAGACGCCCAGGACGACGACCATGGACAACGTCGCCAGCCAACCCAGGGCCTGACCTGCTCGAGCCGCGCCGCGCCCCTTGAACTGCCCGTAGGTGCCGTTCATCCCCTTGATCCCGAGGTGACCGAAGACGATGGCGAGCAGTCCGAGCGGCAACAGCACGGTGGCCAGCAGCCCGCAGACCAGCGAGGCCACCGCCCAGGGCTTGATGGCGCCCGGGGGGCCGGTGACGACGGTGTCGGCGAGCTTGTCGTACAGGGTCTGGTTCCGCCGGTCGAAGATCGCCCAGGCCCACGGAGCGACGTACGCGACCGCGGCGAGCACGAACATCGCGATCACGCCCACCGAGAGCGACGCCGAGATGTCGTCCCCGTCCGCCCGCGACACGCCGCCGAGCATCACGATGCCGACGATCAACGGGATGAGGCTGAGCAGCAGCGGAAGGATCCCTGCGAGCACGGCTCTGGCCAGTGATCGCAGCGACCCGATCGACAGGTCGGACTCGGCTTCCTCGATCTTCAGTCCGGCGATGCCCATCCCGACGCTCCCGCCGCGACGGACCATCCTCCCGGGGATCAGCCGCCACCAGACACACAGGTTGGTTAGGACATAGAGGACGAGCAGCCCGACGAACCACCAGACAGCGCTGTCCAGGCAGGCCTCGTACTGGCTCCGGACGGAATCGAAGCGACTCGGGTCGAACTGACGACAGAGCTCGCTGGTCTCGACCACGGTCCCCACCAACCAGGACAAGCCGAGGAAGACGATGGTGATCGGGATCTGCGCGAGGGTCAGGATCAACGAGTCCAGGATCAGCCCGCCGAATCGATCGGCGAGGCCGCCGTACGAGCGCGTCGGCGGCTGCACCTGCGGCACCACCGGCGGCGCGGGAGCGCCCCACACTTGTTGTTCCATCCCCGCCCCTCTCCCCCTCGGGTCGGCAGATGGTAGCCGTCGCGGCTGCGAGCCCCTTCATCGTGCAAGCGAGTGCTGTCACGTCCGTCGGCGATGCACCCGGTGGAGCGTCCGGTGGTCGGTCGAAAGGCCCAGAGCTCGTGCTCGCGGTCAGCTGACCGTCGACACCGGGGTGTCGGTGGGCTCGGGTGGCTGCTCCTCGCTGTCGTCCGTTCGAGCGGGCACCTCACCCGGGAGGTTCCGGGTCGAGATGAGCGACGCCAACGCGAGCAGCGCAGCGACGAGCAGGCCGACCTCGAGGGCGTTCAGCTGGGCCTGCTCGTAGTCGTCGACGATGGCCTCGACCGTCGCGTCGTCGAGACCGGCCTCGCGCGCCGCGGCGCCGACGTCGTCCGAGGCCACGAAGTCGATGCCGGTCCCGGTCGCGACGCTCACCTGCTGGGCGGCTTCGGCGCTGATGCGGTCGTCCGCAGCGACCTGCGACTGGAACGCGCCGGTGAGGCCGACCAGCACGACCGCTCCGATCAGCGCGACACCGAACGACGACCCGAGCTGCTGGCCGGTGTACTGCAGGCCGCCGGCCTCGCCGCGACCCGAGGCGTCGACCGAGGACTGCACGACGTTGCCGAGCTGCGAGACGATCAGGCCCATCCCGATGCCGAGCACCGCCATCGCGACCGCGAAGCCGACGTCGTCGAGCTGTGGGTCGATGGTGCCGAGCAGCAGGAAGATCGCGAGCACGGCGGTGAGCAGACCCACTCGGATGATCCGCCGCACCGAGAAGCGGGCCGAGAGCTTCGAGCCGGCCGCCGAGCACAGGAACATCGTGATCGAGATGGGCAGCATCTTCAGACCGGTGTGCAACGCGTCGAGTCCGATCACCAGCTGCAGGTAGAGCGGCACGACGAAGAAGACACCCATGAGGATCAGGTTCTGGGTCAACAAGCCGACCAGACCCGCGCGCAGGGGACGGATGCCGAACAGCCCGACGTGCACGAGCGGGTCGAGACCTCGCTGCTCGCGCCACCGCTCCCACTCGACGAACCCCCAGATCAGCAGCGCTCCGCCGGCGGTGAGGAAGACCGCCGGCGAGAAGCCGAGCACCTCGAAGGGAGCGCCGGTCGGTCGGATGAACCCCCACGACGTCGACTGCAGGACACCGAGCACCATCGCGCCGAGACCGACCGCCGACAGCACCGCCCCGACCAGGTCGAGCCTCGGGGCCGGACCGGACCGAGGGGCGTCGTCGATCTTCGGTGACAGCACCAGGATCAGTGCCACGAGCACCACCTCGCCGGCGAAGACCACCCGCCAACTCAGCTCCGTCGTCGCCCAGCCGCCCAGGATCGGTCCGATCGCGATCCCCGCGCCGGCGACCCCTCCGATGACGGCGTAGGCCGTCCGCCGCGATGCGCCCTCGAAGTTGCCGGCGATCAGCGCAGCCAGCGCCGGGAGCACCAGCGCTGCGCCGATGCCCTCGAGCACCGACCAACCGAGGGCGAGCATGAGCACCGATTGCGACACGGCGGTGAGCGCGGAGCCGGCGGAGTAAATGACGAGGCCGATCACGAACGCCCGTCGACGGCCGATGATGTCGCCGATCTTGCCCCCGGTGAGCATGAGCATCGCCATCACCAGGCAGTAGAGCGTGATGATCGCCTGGATGGTCGTGACGGTCGTGTCGAAGTCGGCGACGAGCTGACTGATCGAGACGTTCATGACCGACTGGTCGAGCACCATCACGAACTGCGCGATCGCCAGTGCGACCAGAGCGACACGCTTCACGATCCACCCTCCCGACCGCCCGGGTGGAACCCGTTCGCGGCATCGCCGCGCAGCCTAGGCACCCGCTGGCGCTCGGGTGCGGTTCGACCAGGCGCGACGATGGGGGCCGACGAGGAGGGCCGACCCGTGGTCGAACGAGTTCCCGATGCCGCCGCTGCAGCCGACGCGTTCAGAAACCTGGCCGATGCCGAGGGTTCGCGCATCCCGACGTACGCCCGCATCTGCCGCATCATCGCGGAACGGTCCGAGCTGCACGGCCTGTTGCTCGAGGCGCCCACCGGGCAACGACTGCCGGTCCTGTTGCTCGCCGCCATCCACGACGTCGTGCTGCGCGACCCCTCGGAAGCGCTCGCCTGCTGGTACCCGTCGGTCACGGGCGAGCCACCCAGCGACGACGATCCGACGCAGGCCCTGCTCGCGCTCGTCGAGGAGCACCACCACCGGATCGTGGGCCTGCTACGCACCCGACGGGTGCAGACCAACGAGGTCAACCGCTGTGTGGGCTGGCAGCTCTCGCTCGGCGAGCTGTGCGCGGAGGACGACAGGCCGCTCGCGTTGATCGAGCTCGGTGCGTCCGCGGGTCTCAACCTGCGACTCGACGACTACTCGATCCGTCTCGCCGCGAGCAGCCCCGACGATGCGGCCGAGTCCGTCGCACAGGTGGGTCCGACGGACTCGGCGGTCCGGCTGGGCACCCACCTCCGCACCGGCGCCTGGGCCGAGGTGTCACGCCCGCTCCCGCCGGTGGTGCACCGGGTCGGGCTCGACCTGCACCCGCTCGACGTCACCGATCCCGACGACGCACGGTGGCTCGCCGCGTGCACGTGGCCCGAGCAGCGCGAGCGGTTCGAGCGACTGACGGCGGCCATCGGGCTCGCAGCGACCGCTCCACCTCGGGTCGTCTCCGGCGACATGGTCGACGACGTCGCCGCACTGGTCGAGGGTGCCCCCAACGGTGCGCACGTCGCGGTGCTCGCGTCGTGGGCGTTGACCTATATCGAGCGGGTGCGTCGCATCGAGCTGGTCGACGCACTCGCTGAGGCCGCCGAACGGGTTCGCTCACGAGGTGGGCGCCTCACGCTGTCCACGCTCGACGCGGGCCACGTGCTGCCGTGGCTCCTGCCGCCGGCGATCCCGGAGGACGCCGATGCCGACCACCGCCACGCGTCGCTGCTGTCGGTCACCGAGTTCGTGGACGGCGGCGTGCAGGCCCGGCCGATCGCCTGGGCCCAGGCACACCTCGTCTGGGCCGAGCGCCTGAGCTGAGCCCGGCGATCGCTTGGTTCGGCGCGATCAGCCGGTCGGGCGGATGCGGATCGAGACACCCGAGTCGACCTGGCCGGACGGTCCCTCGCGTCGGCAGTTCTGCCCGCCCCACTGGAGCACCTGCTCCCCCGTCCACACGGTGACCCCGGCGGCGCCGCAGGGCAGCTCGACGCTGCGGTTCAGCTCGGCGACCCGTCCGTTGCCCGGCGCAAACGCCGTCGGCAGCCACTCCCACCCGAACAGCCACTCGCCGGTCCAGTAGGTCGGTCCGGGCGCGTACACCAGATCGACGCGTGAACCGGGGGCGAAGTCGTCCGAGCTCAGCTCGTCGATCACCACCCACTCGTCGGCGCCGTCGGCGAGCGCCGCGACCACTGTGCGGGGATGCCCCTCGTTCGACCAGGTGACGGCACCGACGAGGCCGCCGTCGACCGGGACGATCCCGACGACATCGACCATGTCGTCCTCACCTCGGCGAGGAAAGGTCGGCAGGGCACGCATCGCTCCGGTGACCGGATCGATCGTGGTGAGTCGGAGCTCGGTCCGGTCGGCCAGGTCCACGTGAGCGAGCACCGCGGCGCTCCGGTGCGCGACGAGGGACTCGACCGACCCCGGCGGGCGGTGCGACGTCCACGCATCGGTGACCGGGTCGTAGACCAACATCGGAGTTGCGCCGTCGCCGCTCGGGGATCCCCCACCTGCGAACACCACCCGATCGGCAACCTCCGCCGTCGCCGCCGCGATCTGCTCGCTCCCCGCCGGCGCATCCGCGATCGTGCGCCACGTGTCGGTCGCCGGGTCGTAGGCGGCACCGTCGAGCAGGTCGCCGACGCCGCTGGTCATCACCGTGCCACCCCACACGATCATCTCGCGGCCCGTCCACACCGCCATGTGACGGGTCCGCGGCGACAGTGGCGACCCGGCGATGGTGCGCCAGGTGCCGGCCTCGGGGTCGTACGCCGCGCCGTCCGCTGTGACGGTGCCGTTCGACGTGCCGCCCCAGACGATCATCTCGCGGCCGGTCCAGACCGCGGTCGTGTCCTCGCGGGGCGACAACGGCGAGGGCGGCAGCTGATCGACGAGCAACTCGGCAGGTCCCGGGTCGCCGAGCACCATCTCGACACCCACGGGGCCGGCGATCACCTCGTGGTTCGGCCGGCGATCCGACGTCGAGGCGAACAGACCAGCGGTCAGCCCCAGGAGCAGGACCACGACAGCACCGGAGACCACCCCTGCGCGTCGACGGCGCCGACGACGGACCCGTTCGACGAGCTCAGCAGGCGCGACCGGATCGGTGGCCACTCCTGCGGCCACGTCGTCGAGCAGGAGCTTCAGACGATCCTCGACCTCAGACATCGGCAGGGACCTCCTCCCTCAACGTCTCGAGTGCTCGCGAGAGCAGCGACTTCACGGTGCCCGGCGCACACCCGAGGATCCGTGCGATCTCTCGCTCGGGCAGGTCGTGCCAGTACCGCAGCACGACCGCGGCACGTTGCCGGGCGGTCAGACGACCGAGCGCTGCCTCGAGCACCAGGCGGTCCGCGAGACCGTGGTGCGCGCCGGCAACGTGGTCCGGTGCACCGCGCACCGAGCGTTCGACCCGGGCGACCTCGCGGTCGGACGACCGCCGACGCATGAGCACCGAGCGGACCACCGTCCGACGCAGGTAGGCACCGAACTTCGACGGATCTCGCATCAGCCGGAACCTCCCAGCCGCCGCGAGGAAGGCGTCCTGCGCGACGTCCTGGGCCTCGGCGCGGTCACCGGTGATCAGGAAGGCGAGCCGCACCGCGTCGGGGACGTGGCGCCGGTACAGGTCCTCGACCTCGTCCGCGTTCACCCTCGACGTCCTTCCATCACCCTGTAGATGCCGCCGCCGCAGCGATCGGTTCCGTCAGTCGCTGGATCGGACTTCGCCGAGCGCGTGCGTCAGTCGCGCTGGAGGTGGTCGAGGTCGCGTTCCGCGTCCCGCATCAGCTGCTCGCCGGACGCACCGCTGCGGGCGAACGCGAGCGCCACGACCGCGTGCAACGAGACGACGTCGTCGCCGATCTCGACCGGCAGGGCCGCCGCGCCCTCGATGCGCTCGACGAGTGCCCCCGCGGATTCCGGGGTGACCGAGCCGGCTGCCAGGGCGAACGTGCCCGCTGCGGTGTAGCCGAGCACGTCGCTGCCACGTACCAGCCGATCGAGGCGACGCGACACCTCTCGCATCGCCTGGTCGCAACCGACGGCGTCGATCGACCGCAGGTCGTCGTGGTCCTGGATCCCGACCAGGTACAGCGCCGGATATCGGGGCGAGACGTCAGGAGGGCTCGGCCAGTGGGGCGCCGCGTGGAGCGCGGCGGTCGTCGACTCGATCATCTGATCGAGCCGTTCGACGACCACTCTTCGATCCGGCAGCGACATCCCTGGCTCTGGCTCCACGCCCAGAGTCTGTCGTCATTTTGCGCCCGGATCTGTAGTGGGCAGATCTGCCCACTACAGATCAGGGGCCCGACGAGCGCTTCGTGGCCGTGTGGCGGACGTGGGCTCAGCCGAGCTGGTTGCCCCAGATGCCGACGAAGCTGACCATCTCGCCGGGGTAGCCGCCCAGGTTGTGCGTGAGGGCGAGACCCCGGTCGACGGTGTCGATCTGACGGTCCTCGGGCGCTTCGTTGCGCAGCTGCAGCCAGCACTCGAACAGCATGCGGAGGCCCGACGCGCCGACCGGGTGGCCGAACGACTTGAGGCCGCCGTCGGTGTTGACCGGCAGGTCACCGTGCAGGTCGAACGCTCCGGACTCGATGTCCTTCCAGCCCTCGCCGCGTGCGGAGAAGCCCAGGTCCTCCATCAGGACGAGCTCGGTCGGGGTGAAGCAGTCGTGCACCTCGGCCATGGCGAGCTCGGTGCGCGGGTCGGTGATGCCGGCCTGCGCGTAGGCGTCCTTGCCGGCCGCCTCGCACTCGTCGAGGTGGGTGTAGTCGTAGTCCGGGTCGGCGAGCCCGCCGCCGTCGCCGGCGACCATGGCGAGCGCCTTCACGAAGATCGGCTTGTCGGTGTATTTGTACGCGTCGCCGGCGCGCACGACGATCGCCGCGGCGGCACCGTCGGCGACACCGGCGCAGTCGAACACCGAGAGCATCCCGGCGACCTCGGGCATCGCGCAGATGGCGTCGACCGACATCTCGCGGCGGAACTGAGCGCGGGGGTTCTTGGCGCCGTTCGCGTGGTTCTTCGATGCGATGCGGGCCAGGGTGCGACGCAGCTCGGTCGGCTCGATGCCGTACTTCTCGGCATAGGCCGGTGCGACGAGCGAGAACATCGCGGCGGCGGTGACGGAGCGCTGCGTGCCGTCGTTCGGGATCGGGAACGCGTTGAGGCCCTGGTAACCCGCGTCCTTGACCTTCTCGACGCCGACCGCGGCGGCCATGTCGTAGGCACCCGAGGCCACCGCGTAGCAGGCCTGTCGCAGTGCCTCGGAGCCCGTCGCGCAGTAGTTCTCGACGCGGGTGACCGGCTTGTTCTTGAGCTTCAGCGGCGCCGCGAGCGTCACGCCGGACATGCCCGACTGGGCGGTGCCGAGCCACCAGGCGTCGATGTCGTCCTTGGCGACACCCGCCGAGGCGAGCGTGTCCTGTACGGCTTCGACCATCAGGTCGTCCGCGCTGCGGTCCCAGTGCTCCTTGAACGGGGTGCACCCCATCCCGATGATCGCGACCTGGTCCTTGATGCCGTGGCTCGCCATGTCAGTTCTCCCCCGCTGCGTCGGTGCCGGTCGTGGCGGCGCCCCGGACGGGGCGCGCCTTCCAGAAGTAGTTCGCGATGCCGTCCGAGGTGTTCAGACGGCGGAAGGTCATCTCGACGGTCATGCCGATCGAGACGTCGGCCGGGCGGACGTCGGTGAGCTCGACCGGCAGCCGGCCGCCACCCTCGAAGTCGGCGACGGCGAACACGACCGGCGGCGACGGCGAGTAGGCGAGGCGGTCGACGGTGAAGGTCGCGACCGTCGCCGGGACGTCGGCCATGGGCGCCGGGTCCATGTCGTCGACGTTGCCCCCGACAAACGAGACCCGGGCGGGCGGCAGGTGGAGCGCATCGGAGGCACGGTCCTTGGAACCCACGAAGCCGTACTTCCAGTCCAGGCGCCGTTCGGCGGCCGAGGCGGACATGCGAGCCGGCTCGGGGCGGTTCGGCGGCTGGAGTGGCATGACACCTCGCCACGACAGGTACTTCGCGTAGGCGAGCGTGTCGTCACCGCCGGCGGCCTGCTCGCCGACCGGGACGATCGACGTCGACGAGCGACGAGTCGCGGCGGCGTCGGTGACCCGGAAGAAGAAGGTGTCGGCGCCGTCGGCCATCGACACCAGTGCGACGACCTGACCGGGCTCGGACTGCTCGAGCAGCGAGGCGAGCAGCAGCGCGGGGTGCGCAGCGCCGGTGTACCCGACGCTGCCGGCGAGCGCGTCGACGACCTCGACGTCGGCGGCACCGAGCTGCTTCGACAGTCCCGCTCCCGCCCGGGCCCGGGGGCCGGCGATCGCGACACGGGCGACCTGGTCGAGCTCGAGGCCGGCGTCCTTCAGACCGGCGGTCCACGCCGCACCGGCGAGGTCGGCGTAACGCTGCTCACCGAAGCGGTCCTCCCACGAACGGGTGCGAAGCTCGCCCGGCTCACGCCAGCGGTCGAGGAACTCGCGGGTCGCGGATGCACCACCGAGGTACTCGGCGATCACCTCGGCGCCGCTCTCAGCGCTGTCCCCGACGAGGATGGCTGCGCCGGCGTCGCCGCCGTCCTTCTCGTCGGTCGAGCCGGCCATGCCCGTTCGGACGTCGCCGGCGAGCACCAGCACCGCCGGCTCGGTCGACCGCAGCGCCGAGCGCAGCGCGGCGTTGGTGCCGCGCAGACCCGCACCCGCGTCGGCGGCCAGCACCTCGGGGTCGAGTCGCAGCGCCGCGTGGGCGATGGTCGCGTTCGTCTTCTCGGCATAGGTCGGCGACGTGGTCGCGAACCACAGTGCGCTCGGGCGTGCGGCGGGCGCGTCGGCCAGGACACGCCGGCCGGCGTCGACGGCCATGGTCAGCGCGTCCTCGTCGTAGGAGGCCACGGTCCGGGTGCCCTTGCCGGCGTTGACGCCGAGGACTTCGGTCACAGCCGAGCGCTGCAACCTCCAGTGCGGCAGGTAGCCGGCGGCGCTGATGATGCCTCGCATGGACGTCTCCTCGACCCAGCTCTGTTCCACCGGGTCGAACCCTCGGACCCCACCCCCACCTGGGACGGACCGACGATCGGGCTCACCCACCCGAGGAGACAGTGCTGGTGCAACCTCTCGGGACCCGACGAGTCTACGATGATCTGACGATCTGTCAGAAAAGGGGCCGTGCCACCGCTGCCTGCAGCCGGGTGCATGTCGACGTGCGGATCAGCCCGAGACCGGAGAGCATGAGCCCATGACCACACCCCCCGTCGGACGCCGCGCACAGAACCGGGCCACGCGACACGCGCAGCTCATGAACGCAGCGACTGAGATCATCGCGACGAAGGGTCTCTCGGGGCTGACGATGCAGGCGGTCGCCGAGATCGTCGACTGCGCCGTCGGCACGATCTACACCTACTTCCCTTCGAAGACGGCGCTGCTGAGCGAGCTGCAGATCGCGGCGATCCAGACCCTCCAGGCCACCTTCGACGCCAGCCTGTCCACCTGGGACGACGAGCTCGCCAGCCTCTCGGTCGACGACGACCTCGCGGCGCTGGTGCGGCTGGTCGCCTTCGGACACCTCTTCACCGCCGGCCCGGATCTGCACCCGCGCGAGTTCGAGTTGCTGCAGGCGCTCATCTCGACGCCGAACCGCGAGATCGGCGAGGAGGGTCCCGATGTGCTCCCCCACGCGCTGACGCTCATCAACGAGTTCCGCCTGCTGATCGACCGTGCGGTCGAGCTCGGGGTGCTGGAGTGCGGGACCGGCGGCGCCGACGGCAACGAGCCGCTCGAGGTGTCGATGGCGCGCACGCTGCGCTGGGCGGGTGGCCTCAACGGCGCCCTGCTGGTGTCGAACGCACATCCCGACGAACGCCTCCTGCTCGACGGTCGCTCGCTCGCGCTGCAGCTGTCGAACGACTTGCTGCGCGGCTGGGGCGCCGGCGCCGACCAGCTGCGAGAGGCGACCGACGTCGTCGCCGGCCTGGCCCTGCGCAACCGGCTTCTGGTGCGGGCCGAGCCGCCCGTGTCGCTCACCGAGACCGCCGCGGTCTGACGCGCGCTCCGGTCTGACGCGCGCGCCGGCCTGACGCGCATTCCGGTCAGGCGATGCAGGCCACGCCTTCGTCGATGATCTTCTCCACCTGGGCGTCGGACAGGCCCTTCACCTCGGCGAGCTGATCCAGGCTGCGGAACGGCCGCTGCTTGACGATGCGGGTGGCTTCGTCCCCACCGACCCCGCTGATCGTCCGGAGCTGCTTCTTGTCGGCCGAGTTGAGGTCGACCTGCCCCTTCGCGCAACCGGTCGCGGCCGGCCCAGTCGTCGTCGGCCCAGTCGTCGTCGGGCTCGGCTCGGCCGGCTTCGCGTCCGCCGCTGCCCCCTCGACCGGGACGGGCGGGTCGGCTCCCGGCATTGGTGCCGCCTCCGGGGGTGCCGCCTCCGGGACCGTCTCCTCGGGGTGTGCAGCGTCAGCGGCCCCAGCCGCATCGTCGTCCGAGGGCTCCCCGGCGGCCACCTCCGGTCCGGCAAGCGTGCAGTCGCCGACGGGCACCAGCTCGTAGCCGAGCTGCGTCGCCGTCACGTCGAAGTGGTCCGAGGGGCCCATGAGGTAGCCCGCGTCCACCAAGCGCTGCTCGTCGAGGTACGACCCGGTCGTCGCGAACGACGCCTGCTCTGCGGTTTCGAGCGTGTCGGCGTCCGCGGTGCACGCGGCGTCCTGCGCGGAGCGTCGCACGGCCGCGACACCGACGATGGCCCCGCCCGACACGACGGCCATGATCACCATGACGACCAGCAACTCGAGCAGCGTGAAGCCTGACTGGCCGTTCCCTCTCCCTGACATGCCAATGATGTCGACCTCGCAGCCGACGACATTGAACATTTCTCAGCGAGCGTCAGCCCATGCGTCCCGAACGCCATGCCCACGCGGCGAGCTCGACGCGGTTCCGGGCGCCGATCTTGTCCTGCAGGCTCGCCAAATGCGTCTTGACGGTGCTGAGCGAGATGTAGAGCTCGTCGGCGATCTCGGCGTTCGTACGCCCGGTCGCGACCGCTGCGAGCACCTCGCCCTCCCGCTCGGTGAGCGGCACGGCGGGCGACGCAGGTGCCGGTGTCGGCGAGTCGGCTGGCGCGGCGAAGTGCTGCAGCAGCCGCAGCGTGATCGAGGGCGAGATCAGCACGTCGCCGCGGTGGGCGGCACGCACCGCCTCGAGCAGCAGCGTCGGCCCGGCGTCCTTGAGCAGGAAACCCGCGGCGCCGTGCAGGATCGCCCGGTGCACGTACTCGTCGAGGTCGAACGTGGTCACGACGACCACCTTCATCGGATCGTCGACGTCGGGCCCTGCGAGCAGCCGGGTCACCTCGAGCCCGTCGAGGTGCGGCATCCGGATGTCGACCAGGCTCACGTCGGGGCGCAGCTCGCGGGCGAGCTCCACCGCGGCTCGACCGTCGGGGGCCTCGGCGACGACCTCGATCTCGGGATCGCTGTCGAGGATCATCCGGAAGCCCGCACGCACCATCTCCTGGTCGTCCGCGACGAGCACGCGGATCATCGAGCGCCGCCGGCCGCAGACCCCGTCCTGACAGCGACAGGCCCGACGGCGACAGGCCCGAGCGGACCGGTCGTGACCGGGAAGGTGGCGCGCACGAGCCACCCGCCCGAGGGAGCAGGTCCGGCGTAGAGGGTGCCCCCCAGCGCTTCGGCACGCTCCCGCATGCCGACGAGCCCGTAGGTGTCGTGCAGGGGAGCGACCGAGCCGAGCCCGTCGTCGTGCACTCGGACCACGACCGAGGTGCCGGCGCCGTCGCCCTCGATGTCGACGGTCGCATCGACCACGGTGACCTCGCGGGCGTGGCGACGCACGTTCGTGAGGGACTCCGCGAGGATGCGGTGCACCGACGGCGTCAGCTCGACCGGGATGCTGCGCACCGACGGGTCGATGGTGAGACGGAGCGGTACGCCGTCACCGACCGCCGCGGCACCCAGGGCCTCGACCTCGTCCCAGCCGACACCCGGCGTCGTCGCGGCGTCGTCGCGCAGTCCGCCGATCATGCGACGCATCGCCGTCATCGCCTCGCCGCCGGCAGTCTCGATGCGCTCCAGCGCCTCGGTCGCTGCCGCCGGATTGGTCGTGGCGACGTGTCGTGCGGCCTGGGCCTGCACGACCATGCCCGTCACGTAGTGACCGACCAGGTCGTGCAGCTCGCGTGCGATCTCGAGTCGCTCGTCGTTGCGTGCCGCCTCCTCCCCGGCGAACCGCCGCCAGGCGGACCAGCGGAGGTAGATGCCGATGGCGACGGCCGCACCGAAGCAGCTCAGGCACAGGAACTGCACGACCATCGTGAGAGAGGTCTGCATGCGTGCGGGCTCACCGAGGATCGCGACCGCTGCGAGCACGGACGCCGCGACCGCCGGGCCACCTGGTTCGACGTGAAGGGCGTGCGCCGAGAGCAGCGCCAGGGCGAACAGCGCGGTGAGCGACGGCTGGAGGGAGGTGGAGGTCAAGATCGCGACGGCGGTCAGTCCCAACGTCGCGCCGCTGACCACGACGAGCGCCAGGATGCAGTGCCGACGGCGTACGGCCACCGCCACGACCGCGATCAGGCTGACGCCGAGCACCGCGAGCGGCATCACCCTGTCCACTCGGGTCCAGCTGCCCGCCTGCGAGAAGGCGACCATCGCGTCGAACGCGGCCAGCAGCAACGCGAACAACACGAACGCTCCGTCCGACACGCGGGCCAGCAGGGGCGAGGAAGGTTGGAGCCGTTCGACGAGGCGGTCGACCGACGTGGGTGCGAACGAAGCGCTCGAATGCGGCCGCCGACCGGTGTCCGACGGGGGAGATGCGGGGGGCGCGTCGCCGGTCATCGGACGATCGTACGGCGCCTCCGTCGGGCGCACCTCGGCTGATCGGCCGGTCGACAGCTCGTCCGTTCGGCCGAGGAGGGATGTCCTCCGGGCCGATGTGCACACGCCCGCCGGCACGGATGATCGACGCCATGAGCCGAACGAGCCTCCTCCACGCCCCCGACCGACCCGGCGAACCGACCCACGCGGGCCCCGTGCTCGCCGCGGCCGGGCTGGTCAAGCGGTACGGCGCCACGACCGCCCTCGGCGGAGTGAGCATCGAGCTGCACCCACGCACCTCGACCGCCGTCATGGGTCCGAGCGGATCGGGGAAGTCCACGTTGCTGCACTGCATCGCGGGGTTCACCCGTCCCGACGAGGGCGACGTGTCCCTCGACGGGCACCCGATCTCGCGGCTCGGGGAGCGGGCCTCGTCGAGGCTGCGACGAGAGCGCTTCGGCTTCGTGTTCCAGTCCGACCAGCTGCTCCCGGAACTGCCGGCGGTCGAGAACGTGGCGCTGCCGCTGATGCTCGGTGGGACGTCCCGGCGGCGGGCGACCGCCGCCGCCGCCGAGTGGTTCGCCCCGCTCGGTCTCGACGGCATGGAGGACCGGCGCCCGGGTCAGCTCTCCGGCGGTCAGCTGCAGCGGGTTGCGATCGCCCGGGCGTTGGTCGTGCGACCGTCGGTCGTGTTCGCGGACGAGCCGACCGCGGCGCTCGACCGGGCGACCGGCGCCGCGACGATGACGGTGCTCACCGGCGCGTGCCGCGACGCCGGCGCCGCGCTGCTGGTGGTCACCCACGACCCCGAGGTCGCCGCCACCGCCGATCGCATCGTGCACATGCGCGACGGCCGGGTGCTCCACACCGAGGTCCGGTCAGGGGCCGAGCTCGCGGGCGAGGTGACGTCGTGATCGCCACGCTGCGCCTGCTGCCGGTCCTCATCCGCCGTGCGCCGCGGCAGGCCATGAGCGCCATCGCCCTCTGCGCCGTCGGCGTGGCCGTCGCGACCCTCATCGCCGGCACGGTGATCGCGGCGTGGTCCGGGCTCGGTGCACGCGAGGCCCGCCTGGTCTGGCGTGAGCCCTCACCCGCCGCCGAGGGCACCTCCCCGACGGCGCTGCAACGACGCTCGGTCGACTTCTTCGAGGGGGCGCGCATCGAGCGCGTCGAACTTGCACCCATCGCTGCCGAGACGGCCGTGCCGGTGCCCCCGGGCATGCGGGCCGCACCTGCGCCGGGCACGTCGTGGGTGTCCCCCGCCCTCGCCGCGCTCATCGACGCGCACCCCTCGACCGAGCTCGGTGCGCGCTTCGGCGCCATCGTCGGCACGATCGGGCCAGCCGGGCTGACCCGGCCCGACGAGCTGCTCGCCGTGAGCGGCGCACCCGTCGGAGCACTCGGCGAGCCAGCGGCGCTCGACGACATCACCCCGATCGGGCAACGCGTGCCGGGCTCCCCGTCGTCGGCGGTCGGCATCACCGGGTTCGACACCGGCGCGACCGACCGCGACCTGCAGCTCTACCGCGACCTCGCGCTGGTGGCGGTGGTCCTGGTGTCGGTGCCGGCGCTCATGCTCGTCGGCTCCTCCGCCCGGCTGACCGCAGCGCGCCGCGAGCAGCGCATGGCGGCGATCCGTCTCGCCGGTGCGACCCCCGGCTCGGTCCGTGCGCTCGCCGCGGCGGAGACCTCCATCGGCGCGGCGATCGGTGCCGTGATCGGTGTCGGGATCTCCGTGCTCGTGACACCGATGCTCGACGGCGTCGAGATCGCCGGCGGCCGATGGTTCCCCGACGACCTGCGCCTCTCACCCGGGCTCGCCGTCGGGCTCACCGCCGGCGCCATCGCGATCTGCGTCGTCGCCGCGCTGCTGTCGCTGCGGCGGGTGTCGACCAGCCCGCTCGGCGTGAGCCGTTCGGTCGAGGCGCAACGAGCACGCTGGCCCCGCGTGCTCGGCACCCTGGGAGCGATCGTGGTGCTCGGTGCGACGACGATGGTCGCTGCGAGTGGCGGCTCCACGCTGTCGATGATCGCCGCGCTGGGGGTGGTCATCGGGTCGCTCGCCCTCGTCGGCCCGTGGATCACCTCGCTGATCGGACGGGCCATGGTCGGCCTCGCGCGGCGGACCCCGCTGCTGATCGCAGGTCGACGCATCGTCGAGGATCCTCGCAGCGCCTACCGCATCGTCAGCTCGGTCGTGCTCGCCGGGTTGATCGCCGGGTTCCTCGCCGGAGTGCTGCCCAGCGCCGAGGCCAAGATCGTCGAACGTGACCCGTCCGACGAGTTCGTGCTGGCGATCACGGTCGCCGACGCGCCGGCGCTGGTCGCTGCGCAGGACGAGCTGAGGGCCCGGTTCCCGGGTCTGCAGCTCGACGTAACCGGCGCCCTCGGCGGGTCGACCGACGGCATCGCCAACTCCCAGCTCGAGCCCGGGACCCAGCTCGCGGTGTACGGGGTGCTCGGGCCGTCGGGCTCGATCGACGCGCTGCGCACCGCCACCGACGACCTGCGCGGCGGGCTGCCGCTGTTGGCGGGGACCGACGACGTGTTCGGCGACCAGATGTTCGTCGCCGACGTGCAACGCGCCTCGCTGGTGGTGTTGATCGCCGGCGTGCTGCTCGCGGCAGCGTCGTCCGCGGTCGCCGCTGCGGCGTCGGTGATCGACCAGCGTCGCACCATCGCTCGACTGGCCCTCGGGGGCATGCCCGTCGCCGAGCTCCAGCGCGCTCGCCGGTGGCAGTCCGTGCTCCCACTCGTGGGAGCGACCGCCGGTGCCGTCGCCGTCGGCCTGGTGAGCGCGGTCCTGCTGATGCTCGGCTTCGGTGCGGACACCGAGGACCTCGTCGGACCGGACCTCGTGCAGCTCGTCCTCGTGGTCGTCGCCGCGGCGGCGGTGGGGCTGGCCGGCGCCGCGTTGACCCGGCCGCTACTGGTCGCCGCCGCCCGAACCACGACCACGGCGTGACGGTGGAGCATGCTCTCCGAGTGAGTTCGACCCTGATCCCTGATCCCGTCCCCGCCACCGAGCCGCCCGAGTGGACGCTGCTCGACTACGACGAGCGCCTCGACGCGGGACGCCGTGCTCGCCAGGTCACCCCTCGGTCGGCACACGCCCAGTGGTCACCGTGGCACGGTCGCCAGGATCCCATCGACGTGCTCGAGACCCAGGCGGACTCGCGGGCGAGCGAGCTGATCCCGATCCGCTACGGACGCATGGCGGAGTCGCCCTTCGCCTTCTTCCGGGGCGGCGCGGCGATCATGGCGATGGACCTCGCGACGACACCGACCACCGGCATGGACGTCCAGGCGTGCGGCGATGCCCACGTGAACAACTTCGGCAAGTTCGCGACCCCCGAGCGCAACGTGGCGTTCGACATCAACGACTTCGACGAGACCTTGCCGGGTCCGTGGGAGTGGGACCTGAAGCGCCTCGCTGCGTCGATGTTCGTCGTCGCCCGACAGAACGGCCTGTCGCGTGGTCGGAGCCGCCGCATCACCCGGACGACGGTGCGGACCTACCGCGAGCGCATGGCTGCGAAGGCGCCGCTGGGCACCCTCGAGCGCTGGTACCACCACATCCGCGTCGACGACGTCGTCGCGCACTTCCCGGATCGCTACCGGGCCGGCATCGAACGCGACGTCCGCAAGGCGATGCGCAAGGGCCACGACCGGGCGGTCGCCCGATTGACCGTCGAGACGCCCTCGGGTCGACGGTTCCGCGAGGATCCGCCGCTGCAGGTCCACCTCGACGACACCGACGCCACGATGGACGACGTCATCCCGATGATCGCCGAGTACCGCGCCACGCTGTCCGAAGAACGACGGCTGCTCTTCGACCGCTTCCGCCTGGTCGACGTCGCACGTCGGGTGGTGGGGGTCGGCAGCGTCGGGACACGCTGCTGGGTCGCGTTGTTCCAGGGTCCCGACCGACCCGACGGCGACTTCATCGTCCTGCAGATCAAGCAGGCCCAGGCGTCGGTGCTCGAGCCGTACGCCGGCGCGTCCACGTACGCCCACGCGGGCGAACGGGTCGTCGTCGGCCAGCGGCTGACCCAGGCCGCGAGCGACATGTTCCTGGGATGGTGCACCGGGCCGCGCACCGGCCGGCACTACTACGTACGCCAGCTCTGGGACGTAAAGGGGCAGAGCGACGTGATGGTGATGGACGCCGCGAACCTCGAGTACTACGGCGCGCTGTGCGGTTGGGCGCTCGCCCGCGCGCACGCCCGCACCGGAGACGCCGCACAGCTCACCGGCTACCTGGGCAGCGCCGACAAGGTCGACCGAGCGGTCACCGACTTCGCCGAGGCCTATGCGGCGACGAACGCCGAGGACCACCAACGCCTGCTCGACGCCATCGCCTCGGGCCGCGTCGAGGCGGTCCTGCCCACGCGCTGAAACTCGTCCTCGCCCGTTACGATCCTTGCGATGCAGACCGACTCACCGCGGCGACATGAGCCGGTCGACCTCGCCGACTCGACCTGGAGCTCCGCGACCGACTGGGCCGTCGGCGCGGTGCTGGCCTTCGTCGCCATGACCGTGTGGGCGGTCGGCGTCAGCGCGTTCTTCGGTCCGGTCCCCGTCGGTCTCGGCACGGTGTTCGCCTACCAACGATGGCGAGCGATCCGACTGACGAAGGGCCTCCACCGTCTCGACACCGCGTTCGTCGACGGCACCGTGCTGGTCCGGGTGAGCGAGCACTCCGGCTCGATGTTCAAGTTCGTCGGATCCGGTCAGCCGTGCGTGCTCTCGATCGCCGACGGTCGGGTTGCGCTCTCCGCAACCTCGACACGGCCGATGCAGACCTGGCCGGCCGACGCCGTGCAGCTCGCGCGGCCTCCGAGCGTGTGGAGCGGACGGAACATCGTGATCGCGACACCTGACGGGCTGCGCCACGTCACCGTCGTCGCGAAGGGCGACGCCGCTGTCTACTGGAGCGCGCTGCTCGACCGACGAGCGCTCCCGGCCATCAGCGCAGCGCTCTGGGCCCAGCAGCAGGCCGCCCGAGCAACGGCGACCGCTCCGGGTTGGTTCCCGGACCCGGCTGGCGCACCCGTGCTGCGCTGGTGGGACGGATCGGCCTGGACGCATCACACCCACTGAGGCCCGTCGACTTCGGGGTGTCGGTCTGCATCTGACAACCTGTCAGATGTGAAGCTCGGAGACATCGTCAACGAGGGCGCGCTGCCCGACGGCAAGCCGCTCGAGGGAGTGCGCATCCTCGCCGCGGAGCAGATGCAGGCCCTGCCCTTCGCCACCCAGCTGCTGGCGCGGCTCGGCGCCGAGGTGGTCAAGGTCGAGCACCCCGTGACCGGTGAGTCGGGGCGTGGCGCGCTCCCGGCGATGGAGGATCCCGAGGGGCGCCGCGTCGGCGCGACGTTCCTGCGCAACAACCTCAACAAGCGCTCCGTGGGCCTCGACCTCAAGTCGCCGAAGGGGCGCGAGCTGTTCCTCGAGCTGGCCGGCAACTTCGACGTCGTCGCCGAGAACTTCAAGGCCGGCACGATGGACCGCCTCGGCCTGGGTTACGAGACCCTCGCCGCACGCCACCCCTCGCTGATCTACGTGTCGGTGTCGGGCTTCGGCAACCTGGGCGACTCGCCGTACCGCGCCTGGCCCGCGTACGCGATGGTGCCCGAGGCGATGTCCGGGCTCTACGAGTACGCACGCCGCGGCGACGAACCGCCGCGCGTGATCCCGGCCGGGGCGCTCGGCGACATCAGCTCTGCGCTGTTCACCGTCATCGGCATCCAGGCGGCGCTGCGCCACCGCGAGCGGACCGGCAAGGGACAGCAGGTCGACGTCGCGATGCTCGACTCGATGATCGCGATGACCGACGTGATCACGAACTTCTGGTCGCTCGGCGTGCGCGACAACACCCTCGAGGGCATCATGACCGGCTTCATGGCCAAGGACGGCTGGTTCGCCGTGCAGGTCGTGCGCGAGCACCAGTTCGAGAAGCTCGCCGAGCTCGTCGACCGCCCCGACTGGTTGACCGACGAGCGCCTCTCGACCCGACGTGGCTGGGCCGACGAGCTCGAGTCGCTCATCCGTCCCCCCGTCGAGGCATGGGCAGCCACGATGACACGCCTCGAGGTCTGCGACGCACTCGGCACCGCCGGCATCCCTGCAGGGCCGGTCCACACCCCCGGCGAGGTCATCACCGACGAGCACGTCGCCCGCCGCCACATGCTCGTCGAGATGGACCGCGTCGACGGCGTCGACGAGCCGGTGCTCATCCCGGGCAACCCGGTGAAGCTGTCGGGCATGGCCGAGGGGCCCGAGACCCGGGTGCCGTGGGTCGGCGAGCACACCGAGGACGTGCTGCGCGCCGAGCTCTCGCTCTCCGACGACGAGCTGGCCGCGCTGCGCGACTCCGGCGTCATCAACTGAGCCGTCACCAACCGAGCCGTCACCAAGCGAGTCAGCGCCACCGACCGTCGCCAAAAGACGAAATGTGCCGTGTGCTCGCTGCACGAGCAGCGGGCTCACGGCACATTTCGGGTTCCCAGCCGAACTGCGGGTTCCCAGCCGAACCGGCGGGTTCCCTGACGAACTCAGATCAAGCGGCGTCCAGGATTGCTGCCGCAACCAGCTCTTCGCAACGTCGGGTGTCGTTCCAGGTGATCTGCAGCTGCTTGGCACGACGGAAGTAGAGCTGGATCTCGTACTCGAGGGTGAAGCCCACACCGCCGAAGATCTGCTGCGCCATGGCGGTCGTGTCGCGGTAGGCCTTCGTGGTGAAGGACTTCGCCATCGGGGCAAGGCTGGCGAGCGACTGGCCCTTCGAGTGCGCCCAGGCGGCCTCGTAGACGAGCATCTTGCCGCCGTCGAGCTCGGTCTTCGCGTCGGCCATGTTGTGCGCGAGCGCCTGGAACGCGCCCAGCGGCTTGTCGAACTGCTCGCGGTCCTTGGAGTACTGCACGGTGATGTCGAGCGCGTGCTCGGTGCCGCCGGTGGCGAGCGCCGCGGTGAGGATCATGGCGTCCTCCATCACCGACTCCCACGTGGCCCAGCCCGAGCCGGCGTCGCCGATGCGATCCGCGGCGGTCACCGACACGCCGTCGAGCACCACGTCGTACTGGGTGTCGGAGCTGATCGACATCTGCTGGGTGAGCGTGACGCCCTCGGCCTTCGGGTCGACGAGGAACAGGTCGACGTCGGTGAGCTCGTCGCCGGTGCGGGCGAGCACGACCAGGCGGTCCGCGGACGAGGCGAACAGCACGTGGCGCTTCGTGCCGGAGATGGTGAACCCGTCGCCCGCCGCCTCGGCGCGAACCTGCACGCCCGCGGGACCGAAGCCGTTCTCGGGCTCGAGCCATGCCGGGGTGAGGATGGCCTCGCCCTTCGCGATGCGCGGCAACCACTCGTCCTTCTGGGCCTCGCTGCCCGACCGCACGATGGCCCCGGCGGACACCACGCAGCTCACCAGGTGCGGCGTCGGTGCGAGCGAGCGGCCGAGCTCCTCGTAGACGATGACGCCCTCGAGCATCGACATCTCCGAGCCGCCGTACTGCGCCGGCAGCAGCAGGCCCAGCAGGTCCAGCTCGGCGAGCTGGTTCCACAGCTCGGGCGAGTAGCCGACCGGGTCGTCCTCGAGCGCGCGGATGGCCTCGTCGTCGGCGTACTGGGCGAGCAGGCCGCGCACCATGTCGCGCAGCATGTCCTGCTCTTCGGTGAAGTCCAGGTTCAGGGTCATCGGTGGTCGCTCCTCAGATCAGGGCAGGTCAGGCAGGGCAGGTCGGGGCAGGTCGGGTCAGGGCACCCAGCGGTCGCCACGGCGGGACCACGGGTTGTCGGTCGCTGTGGTCGGCACGGCCACGCGCACCTCGCAGGTCGAGGCGACCCGGTCGGACGTGGCGCCCGCGTCGGGTGAGGTCACGGTCAGCGTCACGTCGAGGGAGACCCAGGCGCAGCCGGCGTCGTCGACCGAGGTGTCGGTGACGGTCGCGCCGAACACCATGCGGTCACCCGGGAAGACCGAGGTCTTCATGCGGAACTTCATGCGGCCGAGCCGGGCACGGGGACCGGCCCAGTCGGTCACGTAGCGCTCGAACCAGGCGGCCTGGTTGGGCGTGTTGAGGAAGATGTCCTGCACGCCGTTGCGCTCGGTCGCGAACTTGTAGTCGTGGTGCATCGGCCGCCAGTCGCGACTGGCGAGCGCGCCCAGCACGACGGTGGTCGGCGTGACCTCGACGGCCAGCTCGGGCAGGGTGTCGCCGACGGCGACGTCGCCCGACAGGATCGGTGCTGCGGCGGTCATCGGTCCCCTCCTGCACGGCGGTAGCCGAAGCCGGTGTACGACTCGACCCCGACGACCTCGTCGCGCTGGTTGCGGAACTCGACGTCGATGACCCAGAAGCGACCGGTGCCCAGCTTGGTGGTCTTGGGACCCGAGACGGATCGGAGGATCTGGCTGTTCGAGATCCGGTCGCCCGAGCGCACCGGCTCGTGGAAGATGATCGTGTTGTCGGTCATCACGGCCTCGGGCAGGTCGAAGAGCGCCTTGAGGTCGAAGTGCACCTTCAGCGCGACCTGCTCGCCCTCGGCGCCGGGTTCCCAGAAGTGCGGGCGCATCCACAGCGACAGCGTGGTGGGCGGCAGGATCCGACCGTCGGTGAGCTCGGCGGCGACGTCGTCGTCCCAGTACAGCGGGTTGCCGTTCTGCGTGGCGGCGAGCGTGTTGTACGCGTAGCTGTACTCGACGTCGAAGGTCGCGGTCTCCGGGTACTGCGACACCCCGATCTTCGACGTCACCTCTTCGGGCAAGTCATCGACGACCTCGTCGACACTCATGCGATGACTCCTGTCTCGAGCAACTTCTCGATCTCCCCTGCGTCCATGCCGACCGCGGCGAGCAGGTCGGCGGTGTCGGTGACGGTGCCCTCGCGGATCTCGTAGGGACCGTCGGGCTCGACGGTGCCGGCGAGGATCGGCGCGGACTGACGGAACGGGCCCTCGGTCACGTGTGCCGCGTCCGCGACCACCCCGCGGGCGACGTACTGCTCGTCGAGCACCGCCTCGGCGACGGTGTTCACCTCGGTCACGCAGGTGTTCGCCGGACCCAGCTCGGCCACCCACTCGTCGCGGGTGCGGGTCGCGAACACCGCGGCCATCGCGGCGCGGATCTCGTCCTGCGCTGCGTCGTCCATCTGCTGATCCGCGAACTGGTCGAGCCCGAGCAGGCCGACCAGGTTGCGCCAGAACTGCGGCTCGATCGCACCCACCGCGACGAACTTGCCGTCCGAGCAGGTGTAGACGTCGTAGCAGGCGTAGCGGCCGGTGAGGATGTAGTGCCCCGGGCCCGGCTCGACACCGGTGGCGAGGTACTCGTCGACGTAGAGCGACATGAGCGCGAACGAGCCGTCCGCGATCGAGACGTCGAGCAGCTCGCCCTCGCCGGTGTTCGCCCGGCGCAGCAGCGCCGCCATGATCGACATGGCGGCCTGCATGCCGCCCGCGGCGATGTCGGCGACCGTCGCCCCCGGCAGCGCGGGTCGGCCGTCGCCCTGACGGCCGGTGCAGTCGAGGAAGCCGGCGACACCCAGGTAGTTGATGTCGTGGCTGGCCCAGGTGCTGCGCGGGCCGGTCTGACCGAAGCCCGAGGTCGAGCAGTAGACGATGCCCGGGTTGAGGGCACGCACCGCCTCGAAGCCGATGCCGAGGCGGTCGACGACGCCCGGGCGGAACGACTCGATGATCACGTCCGCGGTCGACGCCAGCTGCAGGAACGCCTCTCGACCGGCGTCGGCCTTGAGGTCGAACAGCGCCCGGCCCACGCCGCGGTTGCCCGAGTACGCGTAGTAGGGCGGCACGATCTGCACGCCGCCGGCGCGGGGCACCGCGCCGACCTTGATCACCTCGGCGCCGTAGTCGGCGAGGGTGCGCGAGGCGCGCGCGCCCGGCCCGACCGAGGCCAGGTCGAGCACGCGGATGCCGTCGAGCGCCGGGGTCGTCACGGACGACCGTCCGGACGAGCACCCGAATTCCGTCGCGGATTCGGCGTCATACCACCGAATCCGCGACGGATTTCAGCGAAGGGGGCGCGAAGAGCCATCGGTTCAGAAGTTCTTCGGGAGACCGAGGCCGCGGCGGGCGATGATGTTCTTCTGGATCTCCGAGGCGCCGCCACCGATCGTGTCGATCACGGTGTAGCGGTAGGTCGACTCGGCACGTCCCGCCATCGGGGCATCCTCGGTGCGGACCCGCAGCTGGGTGCCCGGGCCGCCGATGTCCATCGAGGCGTCCGCGAGCCGCTTCGACAGCTCGGTCGCGAACAGCTTGTACTCCGAGGCCTGCAGCGTCGGCGGCTGGTACGGCTTGCCCGCGTGCACCAGCTTCTCGACCTTGACGGCCTCGGCGACGAACTTGAGGCCCATGACGCGGGCGACCTCGGCGTCGGTGTGCAGCTTCGCCATGCGGGCTCGGACGACCGGGTCGTCCTTCAGCGGCACGCCGTCGCGCACGGTGTTCTTCACGTAGTCGGTCAGCAGGTCGAGTCGCTGCTTGATCGGCGCGTACGTGAACATCGTGAAGCGCTCCAGGTCGAGCGCCTGGGAGATGTAGCGGAAGCCGTGGTTGACCTCGCCGACGACGTACTCGTCGGGCACGAAGACGTTGTCGAGCCACACCTCGTTGGTGCGCTCGTCGCCCATGGTCCAGATCCCGTTGATGGTGATCCCGGGGTCGTCCATCGGGATGAGCATGAGCGTGATGCCCATGTGCTTGTTGTCGGGATCGGTGCGGACGCCGCACCAGTACCACTCTGCGAAGTGGGCCGAGGTGGTCCAGGTCTTCTGGCCGTTCAGCAGCCAGCCCTCGCGGCCGTCCTCGGTCGTGTGCTTCACGCCCTTGAGGCGCATCGACGCTGCGTCGGAGCCGGCGTTGGGCTCGGAGTAGCCCACTGCGAACTCGACGTCGTTCTCGAGGATCATCGGCAGGAACTTGTCCTTGAGGAAGTCCGAGCCGTGAGCGATCAGGGTCTTGCCGATGATGCCGACGCCCTTGCCGATCTGCGGGCCGCCACGACCGGCGAGCTCCTCGTTGAGGATGTACTCGTAGACACCCTCACCCTCGGAACCGCCGTACTCCTTCGGCCAGGTCATGCCGAGCCAGCCCTTGTGGCCGACCTCCTTCATGAACGCACGACGCTTCGGCGTGTCGACGATCTGGGCCATGTTCTCGCGGGTGACGTCGAAGATGTCGATGTCGTCGTGCTCGTCGCAGAACGCGATGACTTCCTTCGCGAACGCCTGCTGCTCTTCTGAGAACTCGAAATCCATCGTTGCTCCGACCTCGTTATCTGACGACCCGTCAGAATCTAGGTCTGAACGGGCACGGCGAGCCACCGTGAGTAACGATGTCGCCGTGCGATCCACCCGCTCCGCTCCCGACGCAGGTGGCCGCACGACGGCGCCGAACGCCTGGATGCTGGTGGCAGCGGCCGTGGTCGCCGTGGCGCTCGGGGTCGGCTGCACGCCGGAGCGCGACGACGCACAACGTCGGGTCGACCCTGCCGAGCGGGACGGGACCGCGACGACCGCGGCGCAGGGGCCGCCGCCGCGGCTCACCGACTCGGCGTGCCCGGAGCCGGGCATCCCGGCGGGGCCCGGCGACCGCATCACCTGCCAGGTGCTCGTGCTGCCCGAGGACCGCGCCCACCCCGACGACCGCCAGGTGGAGTTGCCGGTGCTGACCTTCGAGCCCTTCGAACGTGTTGCCACCAGCGCCGAGATGGCCGACGCACCGGTGGTCCACCTGCACGGCGGCCCGGGCGGTGGGGCGGTCGAGCAGTGGGCGACGTGGTCGACCGACGCCGATGCGCTGGGCACCGACGTCATCGTGCACGACCAACGCGGCGGCGGTGACGCGCTGCCCGCCCTGGAGTGCCCCGAACACCAGCGTGCGGTGCTCGACGCACTCGCGGACGACGGCGACCCGGCCCAGGAGCAGGCCGTGGTCGCCGACGCGATCGAACGCTGCCACGACCGCCTCCGCGACGACGGGGTCGACCTGGACCACTACGACGTGACGACCGCCGTCGCGGACCTCGAGGACCTGCGGCGGGCGCTCGGCGTCGAGCGCCTGCGTCTGGTGGCCAGCTCGTACGGCACCCGCCTGGCGCTCGAGTACACCGCCGCGCATCCCGACCGGGTCGCAGCGCTCGCGCTCGACTCGATCGACCCGCCGGGCTCCGGTCACCCGGGCAGCGACGCCGAGCAGGTCGATCCCGCGATCACCCGATTGCTCGACGCCTGCGACACCGACCCGGCATGCGCGACCGCACACCCCGACCTCGGCGGGTCGCTCGACACCGCGCTGGCCCGGGCAGACGGCGCACCGCTGACGATCCCGGTGACCGACCCGACGAGCGGCGAACCCGGCCGACTCGTCCTGACCGGCGACGACCTGCGCGCCGGGCTGTTCGCGGCGATGTACGACAGCGAGCTCGTGCCGCTGCTGCCGATGGCGATCGAGGCGGTGGCCCACGGCGACGACGCACTGCTCGGCTCGGTCGGGCCGCGCATCGCGCCGGCGTTGTCGAGCACCGCGACCGGCGCCCTGATGAGCGGGATCTGTGCGGATCGCGTCGCCGAGCCCCCGCCGTGGTCCGAGGTCGACATCCCCGACGGTGCCGGCACCGTCGCACTCACCAGCGGTGACCCGTACTGCGATCGCTGGCCGGTCGAGCGCACCGCGTCCGCCGCGGCCGACGTGGATCCGGAGGTGCCCGTGCTGGTCGTCGCCGGCGAGCTCGATCCGATCACGCCCGCCTCGACCGCTCGACGCCTGGCACAGCGATGGGGGGCGATCTACGTCGAGGTGCCTCGCGGCGGGCACGCCCCGATGCTCGCGACACCGTGCACCCGTGAGGTGCTGCGCTCGTTCCTCGCGGAGCCGAGCGCGCCGGTTCCGGGGTGCGCGGCGAGCACCGAGCCGACGCCGTTCGCCTGAGCCAGCAGCGCCGCACTGCAATTCCTCTTGCACAATGGTGTGTAACACACACTATGATGTAACCCATGGCACGACCCCCTGCTGGCGCCGACGGCGACTCGCCCGACGATCCACCAGGTTCCGGCGCACTCGACACACACCTGCAGGAGCTGCGACGCGGCACCGTCGTGCTCGCCTGCCTCGAGGTGCTGCGCGAGCCGGGCTACGGCTACGGCCTGCTCGAGCAGCTCGAGACCGCCGGGTTCGAGGTGCAGGGCAACACGCTCTATCCGCTGCTGCGGCGACTCGAGTCCCAAGGGCTGCTCGAGAGCGACTGGAACACCGACGAGTCCCGTCCGCGGAAGTTCTACCGGACGACCGCTGCCGGGGATGCGGTGGCCGCTGCGCTGCTGAGGGACTGGACACGACTGGACGAGGCCATCGAGGCACTCGGGAAGGGAGACCGGACATGACCGCGACGAGGCCGTCCGCACCCACGTTGACCGACCGCTACGTCGAGGTGGCGATGCGCGGCACCGCGCCGGACGCCAGGGCAGACCTGGAGCTGGAGCTGCGCGGTCTCATCGACGACTCGATCGAGGCACGACTCGAGTCGGGCGAGGTCGATCGCCCGACGGCCGAGGTCGCGGCGCTGACCGAGCTCGGCGATCCGGCGCGCCTCGCCGAGCGCTACCGCGGCAGGCTCACGCACCTGATCGGACCGGCGTACTTCCACGTGTGGTGGGGCCTGCTCCGGCTGCTCCTGTCGATCGTCGTACCGATCGTCGCTCTGGTCGCCGGGATCGGCGAGGCCGTCGACGGCGGTGACGTGGGCGAGGTCGTGAGCTCGACCATCGTCACGGCGCTCATGGTGGCGGTGCAGGTGTCGTTCTGGACGACGGCCGTGTTCGCCGTCATCGAGCGGGTCGAGCCGGACCCGGCCCCGGAGCACGAGTGGACCCCCGACGACCTGCCCGAGGTCACCACCGGGTCGGTCTCGCTGGGCGACACTGCGATGACCGTCGTCGTCACGGCGCTCACGATCGCCGCGATGCTGTGGCAGCGCGGCTCCACCCTGGTGACCGACGACGGCGCACCGGTCGCGATCCTCGACCCCGACAACTGGTCCAACTGGTGGCCGTTCCTGATCGTGCTGCTCGTCGTCGAGGCCGTGCTCGCGGTCCTCGCCTTCCGTCGGCGACGGTGGACGCCCACGCTGTTCGGTCAGTACGCGGCCGTCCAGCTCGTGTTCGCAGCCTCGATCCTCTGGCTGCTGTCCCAGGACCGCTTCCTGAACCCGGCGTTCGTCGCGCAGCTCGACTGGGATGACGTCGGCGACCCCGGCACGATCCTGACGGGGCTGATCGCCGTCGGCGTGGTCGTGGTCACCGTCTGGGACCTGATCGACACCGCCCTCTCGATGCGGCGGGCGCAGCGGGTCAGTCCGTCGGCGGAGTCCGTCCGGTGACACCCGTGTAGATCAGGCGGGCCATGGTGCTCCTGATCGCGTCAGTCGAGATGCCCGCCGCCTCCATGCCGAACTGGTGCGCCGCGACGTGCGCCAACATCGAGACGAGCACCGCCGCGGTGGCTTCGGGATCGAGGTCTCGCGGCGCGGTGCCGAGCGCCTGCTGCTCGGAGATGACCTCCATCGCTGCGACGGTGAACCGGTTCAACAGCTGGGTGCGACATCCGCGGAAGCGCTGGTCCCCTTCGAGCGCGGCCAGGTCGATGACGGCCATCAGCGCCGAGTGATCCGCCCAGAAGTCCAGGAACGACGCCGAGATCGCCTCGCACGCCTCGTACGCAGCGCGCCCCTCCCAGACGGCCTCGCGGATCGGTCGGGTCAGACGCTCGACCCCCTCGCCCACCAGTCCGTCGGCCAGCGCGAGCAACGCGGACTCGGCGTCGGGGAAGTACTGGTAGAAGGTCGCCGGCGAGGTGCCCGCCTCCCGGGCGATGTCGACGACCTTCAGGTCGCGGTACGACGTGGACTCGAGCAGGGCGCTCGTCTGCTCGAGCAGACGTTGGCGGGTCGCCATGCCGCGGCGCCCGGGAACCCGCCCGTCGACGGCCCGCAGGTCCGGGTCGTTGGTGGTCGCGGCCGGGTCGGCCGGCAAGGAGGGGTCGGAGCTGGTCACGGCCCCGACGCTAGCGAGCCGGGCTGATGCGGTCAGACGATGAGCGTCAGAAGATGCGGGACACCAGCCACACGATGACGAAGGTCGCGAGGATCGTGGTGGCGACCATCATCACCAGCCCGGCCACGACGACCGCGGCGGTGAGCAGCAGCACCCCCAGGCTGGATCGCCTGGTCGCGCGGCGGTCCGCCAGGTCCTTCTCGATCAAGCGCACGTTGCGCATGTTCGACTTGAAGACCATGTCGAACACGACCCCACCGAAGGGGATCAGTCCAGCCAGGGTCTCGTAGCCGACGTTGAGCAGCATCCGAAGCGTGGTCGGGATGGTCACACCCGCGGCCACGCCGGCGAGCACGATCGACAGCGACATGACCAGGCCGGCGACGTCGCCTGCCACGGGCACGATCGCGATGATGCCGTCGACACCGGTGTGGCGCCGACCGTTGGTGCCCGGGATCGGGATCGAGTCGTCGAGGAACCAGGCGAACTTCCGCATCCACTCCGGAACCGGCCGCGAGTTCGGCACGTGCTTCCCTCGGCTCGACCGCACGTCACGCCACGCCTGCGACGCCGCAGGACCCAGACCTTGGGCGCGCGGGACCACTGCGCCCGACGGCCCGCCCGCCGACGGAGCGGGAGGAGGTGGCGGCGCAGAGGGGTGTGGCGGCGCAGAGGGGTGTGGCGGCGCAGCGGGGTGTGGTGGCGGCGCGGGAGGTGGCGGTGGCGGCCCGTCCCGGTAGACCTCACGGCCCTCGATGGGGCCCACGTCACGTGGCTCGGCGCTCACGCCGAACAGTCTCCACCGGATCGACCTCCGACGAGGATCACCTAGGAGATGCTCCGTCGGCTACCCGATGAAGCGCTCCCCGTAGGCGCGCACCATCTCCTCTGCACGGTCGATGTCGGGGGCGGCGATGCCGCCGTTGAACCACGACGACGTCAAGATGGTGGTCACGCCGGCGGCTTCGAGCTCCTCGAGCACGTCGGGCTTGGGGGCGACCATCGGCGAGCAGATGATCTCGAAGGGTCGGTCCGCGGTGCCGGCGTCCTCACGGGCCCGGCGCAGCGTCTCGCAGTGCGCGAAGAGCACGTCGAGGTCGTAGTGCATGCCCAACCAACCGTCGCTGAGGCGGGCGGCGCGCCGGAACGCCACGTCGGAGTGACCGCCCACGTAGATCGGCACCTGCTGCGCGGGCGCCGGGCGCATCTCGACGGGACCGAAGTCGTAGAACTCGCCGTGGTGCTCGACCCAGCCACCGGACCAGAGCTTCCGCATGACCTCGACCATCTCGTCCATGCGGGCGCCGCGCTTCGCGAAGGGCTGTTCGAGCAGCTCGAACTCCTCGCGCATCCAACCCGCACCGATCCCCAGGCCGACACGATCGTTCGACAGGAACGCCGCGGTGCCGACAGCCTTCGCGACGACGAACGGGTTGCGGGCCGGCAGCACGTAGACGTTGGTCACGAACTTGAGCCGCGTGGTCACCGCCGCCATGGCACCGATCGCGACCCACGCGTCGGGCCACGACTCGTCCGCGTCGAACAGCGGCGTGCCGTCGGGGGTGTAGGGGTACTTGGACTCGAGGTCCTGCGGGAACACCGCGTGGTCCGACACCGCGACCGAGTCGAAGCCGACCTCTTCGCAGACCTTGGCCAACCGGTTCCAGTGCTCCGGGCGTGCACCGATCAGACCGTGGCAGAACTTCATCGCAGTGATCCTTCCGCGCGTTCGCGCAACTCGAACTTGAGCACCTTGCCGCTGGCGTTCAGCGGCAGGGCGTCGACGACCTCGACGTAGCGGGGCGCCTTGAAGTTCGCCATGTGCTCCTTGGACCACGCGACGATCTCGGCGGGGTCCGGCGAGGTGCCGTGCGTGGGCAGCACGAAGGCGTAACCGACCTCACCCATGCGCTCGTCGGGCACGCCGACCACCGCGGCCTGCGCCACGTCGGGGTGGCCCAGCAGCAGGCGCTCGATCTCGGCCGGGTAGGCGTTGAAGCCACCGACGATGAACATGTCCTTCTTGCGGTCGGTGATGGTGAGGTAGCCGTCCTCGGTCATCACGCCGACGTCGCCGGTGCGCAGCCAGCCATCGGGTGTCAGCGTCTCGGCGGTCTGCTCGGGGGCGTTGAAGTAGCCCGACATGACGTTGTAGCCGCGCACCCAGACCTCGCCGTCCTCGCCCGCGGGGACCGGGGCGCCGTCCTCGTCGACGACCTGCACCTCCATGCCCGGGAACGCCCGACCCGACGTCGTCGAGATCGTCTCGGCGGAGTCCTCGCGGCGGCAGATCGTGGCGCAGCCGGACGCCTCGGTCATGCCGTAGGCGGTGACGACGGTGTCGAAGCCGAGCTCGTTGCGCATGCGTTCGACGAGCTCGACGGGCACCGGTGCCGCGCCGGTCACGGCCAAGCGGAGCGTGCCGGTCCGTGCCGGGTCGAAGCTCGGGTGGTTCAGTAGCGTCTGGTAGATCGTCGGCGGGCCGGGGATCACGCTGATGCGCTCGGCCTCGATCAGATCCGCGACCGCGTCCAGGTCGAAGGTCGCCATCGGCACCAAGGTCGCGCCGGTCATGAACGACGCGACGATGCCCGCCTTGTAGCCGAAGGCGTGGAAGAACGGATTGATGCACAGGTAGCGGTCGTCGACTCGCAGGCCGCCGATGTCGGCCCAGTCGCCGAACGCACGCAGCGTCTGGGCGTGGCTGAGTTTGACGCCCTTGGGAGCGCCGGTGGTGCCCGAGGTGAAGAGCAGGTCGGAGAGGTCGTCGCCGGTGAGCTCGTCGATGCGTGCGGTGACCTCGTCGGCCGACACCTCGGCGCCGGTCGCGACGAACTCGTCGAGCGAGAGGGTCCCCTCGGGGCGGGCACCGGTGTCGCGCAGCAGGATGATCTGCTCGAGCTCGGGCAGATCGCCCGACGTCTCGTCGCGCAGCATCGACACGTAGTCGTTGCCGAGGAAGCCCTCGACGGTGAACAGCAGTCGGGCGCCGCTGCGGCGGATGATGTCGGCGGCCTCGATCCCCTTGTAGCGGGTGTTGAGCGGGACGAGCACCGCGCCGGCCCACTGCAGTCCGAGCAGCGCCACGATCCACACCCAGCACTAGCGCGC
>JAEWED010000204.1 GCA_023389745.1 Actinomycetes bacterium | reverse complement strand
GGCTGACCCCGTGGAACGGTGGTGGCGCCGGAGCTGCCGGCGCGGCCGCAGCACGCTCGGCGCGGGCACGGCGGCGCTCGTCGCTCCAGCGGGCGAGGCCGGCACGCAGCCCGACGGTGCTCCGTGCGGCATCGCCGGCATCGGCGACGGCGTCGAGCGCGGGGATGGCAGCGGCCCACCGTGCCGGCACGACCGCGGCGAGCACGCCGAGTGCGACTGCGGCGAGTGCGGTCACGAGCAGCACTGGTACCGGGATCGCCAGGCCCTCGATGCCGAACTGCTTGATCGCACGAATTCCGGCGACACCGAGCCCGATGCCGGCAGCGAGCCCCAGGCCGGTGCCGATGACGGCGAACGAGGCGCCCTCGATCAGCACCAGGCGCTGCACCTGCGATCGGGTGGCACCCGCGGCGCGGAGCAACCCGAACTCACGACGGCGCTCACCGACGGACAGCAGCAGCGTGTTGACCACGCCGACGAGCGCCTGGATCAGGGTGAACAGCAGCATCCACTGGATCACCCGTTCGAAGCCGTTGAGCAGCTCGGAGCGGCTGGCGACGAACTCCGAGGGTTCGAGCACCGAGGTGATGCCGTAGCTCGCCGCGAGGTCCGCGACCGCTTCGCGAGCCGCCGGCGTGTCCTGCTTCAGCCGGACGAGCCCGAAGAGGTCCGAGGTGGCGGGGATCTGCCGGGTCAGCACGGATCGGTTGATCACCGCTTCGCCGAGCAGCACCGAGCCCGAGTCGTAAGTGCCCTCGACCGTCATCAACTCCTCGCCGCCGCTGTTGAAGCGGACCGGCACCATCGATCCGATGATCAGGCCGAGGGATTCCGCAGCTCGACGTTCGACCGCGATGCCCAGCTCCGAGAGCTCGCCCGGCCGAGGCCCGACCCACTCGGGCGACAGGACCTGGTCGAGTGCCGCGCCGTTGATCGCGGTGATGCGCGCAGGACGGTCACCGATGCTCACGCGTCCCAGCTGCCAGCCGCTCACCGCGCGGACCTCTGGGAGCTCCGCGACCTTCTGCAGGAGCTCCGCGGGCAGGCCGCCCCTGGTGAACGTCCGGGAGTCGATCACGACGTCGGCGTCGACCAGATCGGAGACATCGGCGTCGATCGACGCGGTGAACGAGGACAGGAAGACCGACAGCGCCGCGACGACCGCCGTCGCGAGCATGAGCGCACCGGTCGTCGCCGCGGTGCGTGACCGGTTCCGCACGGCGTCCCGGGAACCGATGCGACGAAGCGCCGCGGGCCGGGTCGGTACCAGGCGGATGCCGCCCGCGACCGCGTAGCTCAACGCCGTCGGGGCCAACACGATGACCACGCCGACGAGCACGATCCCGAGGACGACCGAGCCGACGACGCCGACCGCGACATCGGCGAGCAGCAGCAGTCCTCCGACGAGCACGGCGAGCGCCAGCACGACCGAGATCGAGCTGGCCAGGCGCGACCACCCGTTCGACACGTCGGCACCGGGTGATTCGGCGACCGCTTCGATCGCCGGCACCGCGCACGCCCGGCGGGCGGGCACGATCGCGGCGAGCACCGTGGCCACCACACCGATCAGGACCGCCCAGACGAGCGCCGAGATCGACACGGTCGACCCCGCGACGGGCACCGACGTCCCCAGCGACCCGATGACGCCCTCGATGAGCCGGCCGAGGATCAGCCCAAGGGGCGCGCCCAGCAACGATGCGACGCTGGCGAGCAGCGCCGCCTCGATCAGCGCGGCGGCGAGCAACTGGCGTTGCTTCGCGCCGACCAGACGGAACGCGGCGAAGGTCCGGCGCCGCTCGGAGTAGAGCAGCGTGAGGGAGTTCGCGACCGTGACCATACCGACGACGAGCGCGAGTCCGGCGAAGCCCATGATCAGCACCCGGATCAGGGTGAAGCTGCGGGTGACCGACTCCTGACGGTGCCGGGCACCGGTCGCGCCGTCGACGAGCTCGGCGCCGCCGGGCAGCTGCTGGCGGATCTGCGCCGCGACCTGATCGACGTCGGCGCCCTCCTCGACGCGGATCGCGACTCGGTTGTCGTTGCCCGGCATGTCGAAGAGCGTGCGGGCGCGGGCGGTCGTGAACAGCGCGAGCGACGCGCCCTCGGGCAGCTCGCCCTCGGCGGTTGTGATGATGCCGGTGACCGTGAACGGCGCGCCGCCGGCGATCTTCGTGGTGATGATCGGGACGGAGTCGCCGACCCCCACTCCGGCGATCTCCGCGGAGCGCTCGTCGATCACGACCTCGTCGTCGGCCTCGGGCGGGCGGCCCTCGCCGACGAACCGGTACGGCGACATCGCCTCGTCCTCGGGCCAGTTCGTGCCGACCGGTTGCTCCGACAGTCCGGGCTGCACGACCGGCAGGTTGTCGGAGTCGAGTATGACCGCGACCTCTTCGAGCCGCGGGATCGCGGCGGCGATGCCGGGCTGGCCCTGCAGGTTCTCGGCGATCGACGCCGGCACCAGCCGGCGGGTCTCCTCGAGCGACGAGGAGTAGGCGACCTCGCCCTCGACGATCAGGTCGGCACGCTCGGCGCCCGCTGCCGCCAGGTTGTCGAGTCCGTCGGAGACGCGGTTCAGCAGCGTCAGCGCACCCGCCAGGTAGCCCACTCCGAGAGCCACGGCGAGCGTCGCGAGCGCGAGCCGGCGACGCTGGCGGACGAGCGCGGCGACCATGCGCCAGAGCCCGACCCCGGGCCGCCTGCCCGAGACGGAAGCCATCAACCGACGTTACCCGTGGGCACTCAGCAGTCCGACGGACCGGAGCGGAACTCGGCGCGGCGCTTCTGCTCGATCGCGGCGACTCCTTCGCGCACGTCGGGACCGGTGAAGCCCAGCATCTCCATCGCTGCGGAGGCGTCGAAGATCGGTCCGGCGTCGCGCAGCCAGCCGTTGAGCGAGTACTTGGTCCAGCGGGCCGCGGTGACCGAGCCGGCCGCCAGCCGACGCGCGACCCCGGTGGCCGTGTCGAGCACCTCGTCGTCGTCGACGCAGAGGCTCACCAGCCCGATGCGCTCGGCCTCTTCGCCGCGCAGCGTCTCACACGTCAGCAGGTAGTACTTCGCCTTGGCCATGCCGCACAGCAGCGGCCAGATGACCGCGGCGTGGTCGCCCGCGGCGACACCGAGCTTGGTGTGGCCGTCGATCAGCCGGGCGGTGCGCCCGGCGACCGAGACGTCGGCGAGCAGCGCGACGGCGAGCCCGGCGCCGACGGCCGGCCCCTCGATCGCGGAGACCACCGGCACCGAGATGTTGATCATGTGGTGCACGAGCTGGCGGGCTTCGCGGAACACACCGTTGCGGTAGTCGAAGTCGTCCGACATGGCCTTGACCATCTCGAGGTCGCCACCGGCGGAGAACGCGCCGCCGGCGCCGTGCACGAGCACGGCCCGTGTCTCGGGGTCGCGGTCGATCACCGGCCAGACGTCGCAGAGCTCGCGGTGCAGGTCACGATCGACGGCGTTGAGCCGTCCGGGGCTGTCCAGGACCAGCCGCAGCAGGCCGTCCTCGGGGCGGTCGATCCGGAGGCGTTCGAACTGTCGGTAGAGATCCACGGCGAGGAGGGTAGCGACCGGCTCCGAGGCGCGGTCAGACCGTCGCCAGCTCGAGGACCCGGTCGACGTCCTCGGAGCACAGGACGCCTTCGACGGCGTTGCCGTCGGTCACCACCGCACGCCAGTACGTGCCCCTGCCGAGCCGGGCGAGCACCTCTTCGACCGACTCCGACGGATGCACGCGCGGCAGGCTCCAGATCGGCTCGGTCAACGACGTGATGGGCACCACGGCACGCTGCGCCGGTGGCACCCGCATCACGGCGTCCGGGAACACCAGCGACGAGATGTGTCCGTGCTCGTCGTACACCGTCACGATCGGCGCACCCGGGTTGGCCCGCAGGGTGCGCTCCAGATCGGCGACCGTCGCGTTGCGTGCCAGCGGTCGAGGCAGCCGACGTCCCAGCCCCGACACCGCGGCGACGAGCAGCTCGGGCTTCGGCGCCGATGCCGTCCACTCGGTGCGGGCGGCCAGCAGCAGGAAGAGGGCGAGCAGCATCGTCCAGAGCCCGGACCAGAACGTCCACCACCTCATCGCGGCGAGCGAGGCGACGATGAGCACGACCGCGAGGATCTGCCCCCACAGCGCGGCGGTCCTGGTCGCCGAGCCCTTGCGCCCGGAGCGCCGCCACAGGATCGCCCGCAGCATCCGTCCGCCGTCGAGGGGGAAGGCGGGCAACAGGTTCGACACGGCGAGCACCACGTTGATCGCAGCGAGCCAGACGAGCAGTCCGGCGAGCACCGCGGAGCCGTCGAGACGGTCGACGCCCCAGAAGCCGAGCCCGAAGATGCCAGCCATGACGAGCGACATCGCCGGGCCCGCCGCGGCGATGCGGAACTCGGCGCCGGCGTTGTCGGCGTCACCCTCGAGCTTCGCCACTCCGCCGAAGAGCCAGAGCGTGATCTCGATGACCTTCACGTCGTTGCGGTCGGCGACGTAGCTGTGCCCGAGCTCGTGACCGGTCAACGACACCAGGAACCCGATCACGCCGATGACGGCGGCGAACCAGTAGGCACTGGTCGGATGGTCGGGTGCGATCGTCGGCAGCGAGATCTCGGCGAGGCTGAACGTCAACAGCGCGCACACGACGAGCACGCCCCAGTTGAGGCCGATGGGAACCCCGAGCAGTCGTCCGAGACGGAGGTGCGTGCGCATTCGTCGTCGAGGGTACCGCCGAGACGCACCGCTGCTCCCGGAACCCCGTCGCGGCGGGTGTGAAGTCGCTCAGGCCGACCCTCCGAGTTGCCCGCCGGTGGCGCCACGGAATGCAATGACGGGATGCCGACCTCCGATGTCTCCGCTCTGGTCGACCGACGGGCGGCGCTGCTCGCGGATCGGGCCCCCGACGCGCGGGCCGACCTCGACGCCGTGACCGCGGAGCTGCGAGAGGCCCTCGACGGCCGGTCGCCGCGGGTGCGGCGGGTCACCGCGGACGAGCCCGGCGACCTGGTGGAGCGACTCGCTGCGGGCGAGCCGGTGCACCCGATCCAGGGCCCCGACGACCTGGCGGACCGATTGGACGACGACCGGCGCTGCTTCGTGCTGGAACACCCCTTGTTGCCGGGGCGACCGCTGAACGTCGTGTGGGTGGCGCTGTGGCACGGGGTGCCCGGCAACCTGGCCGCGGTGCTTGACCCCGCCGCCCCGACCGCCGATCCCACCGTGGCGGACACCGCCGCGTTCTATTCGATCTGGAACGTCGAACCCGGCCTGGTCGGCCTGCCGGGTGGCCGGGCGCTGCTCGGCGGCGTGGTCGAGCAGCTGCGTGAGGAGCTGCCCGGGCTGCACACCTTCGTCACCCTCTCCCCCGTGCCCGGGTTCCGCCGGTGGCTCCAGGACAGCGAGCCGGCGGCACGGCTCGACGAGCTGGTGGAGCAGCCCGACGAGCTGCTCCGGGCCTGCGCCCGCTACCTCACCACGCTCGGGGAGGACGGTCGGCCGATCGATCCGGTCGCACGCTTCCACATGGGCAACGGCGCCCGACTGCTCGACGTCGTCGGCGACGCCGACCGATCGGAGCGCGGCATGGATCGATCCTTCGGCATCATGGCGAACTACCGCTATGAGCCCGAGGACCGCGCCGAGAACGCCGCCTCGCTGCAACGGGGACGGCCGGCGCTCGGCGACTCCGTCACCACCCTGTTGGGGCACAGCTGACCCTTGCGAGGGGTGACATGTCTGACAGGTGACGGAAAAGGTTCCCGTCGGGGGCCGACGGGTAGCCTCTCGGCCACGTGTTGCTCCATCCCTTCCCGGAGGTCCTCCCCCATGCGCACACGCCCATTCGCCTTCGTCCCGCTCGTCGTGGCCGCCGCACTGCTCCTCGGCGCATGCGGCAGCGACTCCGCTGACGAGACCACCACCACCGCTGACTCCGGCAGCGGCAGCAGCGAGCTCAGCCTCGACGGCGTCGACCTCGTGTCCGACGGCAAGCTCACCGTCTGCTCCGACATGCCCTACAAGCCCTTCGAGTTCGAAGAGGACGGCGAGACCACCGGTTTCGACTACGACATCGTCTCGGCCATGGGCGAGCAGCTCGGTGTGACCGTCGAGTTCGTCACCACCCCGTTCGACAACATCATCCCGGCGCTCGCCGCGGGTGACTGCGACATGATCGCGTCGGCGATGACGATCACCGACGAGCGCAAGGAGCGCGTCGACTTCACCGAGCCGTACTTCGACGCCGACCAGTCGCTGCTGGTGCTCAAGGAGAACGAGGAGACGTACGCGACGCTCGAGGACCTGGCCGGCGAGGACTTCGGCGTGCAGGTCGAGACCACCGGTGCGACCTACGCCGAGGAGAACCAGCCCGAAGGCTCCACGATCAAGGAGTTCTCGACCGGCGACGAGATGTTCCCGGCGCTGATCTCGGGCGACATCAAGGCTGCCCTGCAGGACCTGCCCGTGAACGCCTACCGGGCGGCGACGGCTCCCGACCAGTTCGTGGTCACCGAGACGTTCCCGACCGGTGAGCAGTACGGGTTCGCCGTCGCGAAGGGCAGCGAACTGCTCGGCCCGCTCGACGCAGCCCTCGCGAAGATCCGTGAGGACGGCACCTACGACACCGTGTACACCGAGTGGTTCGGCGACCTGAAGGGCTGACCTCGAACGATGCAGGGGCCGGGGCCGGAGTGCCCCGGCCTTCTGCGCGTCCGGCGCCGAGACGTCGGATGACGCCGCGTCGGGCCGCCGAGCTGCGGCGCTGGGCGGTCTACGCCCTGACAGCGGTGGTCCTGGCGCTCATCGTGCTGAACGCCGATTGGGCCAAGCTCCAGGAGACCTTCTTCGACCCGGAGATCTTCGCGGACCTGTTCCCCGAGATCGTCACCGTCGCCGCCAAGAACACGGTCATCCTGGCCGCGCTGGCCTTCATCGGCGGCATCGTGCTCGGGCTTGTCCTTGCGCTGATGCGCCTGTCGTCGATCCGCCCGTACCGCTGGGCGGCGCTGGGCTACATCGAGTTCTTCCGAGGCATCCCCGCGCTGCTGACCCTCACGCTGTTCGGCTTCGTGCTGCCGATCGCCCTGGGGTTCCGCGTGAAGGAGCTGCTGCCGTTCCTGGGCAACTACGCCACGCCTGCGGTCGGACTCGCCGTCGTCGCGGGCGCCTACCTGGCCGAGACCATCCGCGGCGGCATCGAGGCGGTGCCGAAGGGCCAGATCGAAGCGGCGCGCTCGCTCGGCATGGGCCACACCCAGGCCATGCGCAGCATCGTCATCCCCCAGGCGTTCCGGGTGATGATCCCGCCGCTGACCAACGAGTTCGTGCTGCTGATCAAGGACACGTCGCTGGTGTTCGTGCTCGGCGTCGCCGCGGCCGACCAGGACCTGGCGTTCTTCTCGAAGTCGGCCGTGCAGGAGACGTTCAACGGCACGCCGTTCCTCGCTGCAGCGCTCATGTACCTGATCATCACGCTGCCGCTCACGGCCCTGTCCCGGCACCTGGAACGGCGGGGCGCCACCTCGAGCCGTCGTCGCACACCGGGCACCGTCGGTGTGGTCAGCCCCGGGGTCACCTCCCCCGGCGGAGCTGCGGTCGCCACCGGGCCCGGCGCCGCGAACGACCAGGTGTGGGACGGATGACCGTGACCGACGTGCACCCGACGGCCGAGCTGCCCGCGATCGAGCTGCGCAACCTCGCCAAGTCCTTCGGCGACCTCGAGGTGCTGCGCGACATCGACCTGCGCATCGCGACCGGAGAGGTCGTGTGCATCATCGGCCCTTCCGGCTCGGGCAAGTCGACCGTGCTGCGCTGCGTGAACCGCCTCGAGGAGCCCACCGGCGGCGCCGTGCTCATCGACGGCATCGACATCACCGACCCGGACTGCGACATCGACTCGATCCGCACCCGCATCGGCATGGTGTTCCAGCAGTTCAACCTGTTCCCGCACCTGGACGTCGCCGGCAACCTCACCATCGCCCAGCGTCGGGTGCTGAAGCGCTCGAAGGACGACGCGATGGACACCGCGGAGCGCGTGCTCGCACGCGTCGGGTTGTCCGACAAGCTGCACGCCCAGCCGTCGCAGCTCTCCGGCGGTCAGCAGCAGCGGGTCGCGATCGCACGAGCACTGGCATCGGACCCCGAGATGATGCTCTTCGACGAGCCGACCTCGGCGCTCGACCCGGAGCTCGTCGGCGAGGTGCTCGACGTCATGAAGTCGCTGAGCGAGGACGGCATGACGATGCTCGTCGTGACCCACGAGATGGGCTTCGCCCGCCGCGTGGCCGACCGCGTCGTGTTCATGGACGGCGGTGTGATCGTCGAGCAGGGTCCCCCGGACCAGGTCATCGGCGACCCGCAGCACGAGCGCACCAAGAAGTTCCTCCAGCAGGTCTTCGACCGCTGACGTCCAGCGGCCGGCCGGGCTGGAATCCGACTGCCTGAGCTCCGGCGACCGATCAGAACTCGGGCATGGCCGGCGCCGACGGACGGCTCGGATCACGCGCGGGGTCGTGTGCGGGCAGCGTGCCGTCGAACCACGGGTCGAGCTTCCAGTCCGGGACGGGCGCGTCGCCCGATGCCGACGGCACGAACGTCGAGCGTTCGACCAGCTCGTAGCGGTGCACGTACCGCCGGCAGTTGGGGAACACCGCGTCGGCAGTGACCCGGACGACGAGCAGCGCGCCTGGGAAGCGGTCCAGCAGGGGGTCGTCGCCGTCGATGGTCGCGCGGCCGTTGACGCGCAGGCGTGACCCGCCCTCGAAGTCGATGAAGAGCAGACCGACCCGGGGGTTCACGCCGACGTTGCCGGCGGACAGGAACATGCCGTTGCCGTCGTAGAGCGGAAAGGCGATCGTGCGGTCGTCGACGACCCGCACGAAGCCGGGCTCGCCGCCCTTGTAGGAGCACTGCGGCGCGCCGTGCTCGTCGACGGTGGCGAGGAAGAACATGTCCCTCGACTCGATGAACGCCCGGTGGTGCTCGCCGATGGAGTCCGTGGTCGCCTCGTCGAGGCGGTCCGCGAGTCGTCGCGTGTCGAAGCGGTCCTGCAGCTCCCGCTGCCCGTCGTGGTAGTCCTGACCCATCTGATGCTCCCTCAGCCGGTTCGCAGGTTGCCCGTGATCCCCGTGCGGTAGAGCTCGTCGTAGTGGGTCCACACCGGCTCGCCGTCGACCATCTCCCGCAGCTTCTGCGCCCATCGCTCGGTCTCGTCGCGCTGGTTGTTCCGCTCGGCCTCCTCGGCCGGTGTCAGGTCGCCGTCGACCTCTGCGAACTCGGCGAGGATCAGGTAGCAGCCGGGCTCATCGCGGTCCGCGAGCAGCCGAGTGCCGATGTAGCCCATGACCTCGCTCGTCGCCTGGGTCGAGTCCCATTCCGCGAGGAGTTGCACCAGGCCGTCGGGATCGGCGCAGGTGACCCGGATGCCCTGGGCGAACCTCATCATCGGACGGCTCCTTCGTCGAGTGAACGGGCGTACACCTGCTGGGTGCGGGACATGCCCGCAGTGTCGAAGGCACCCGGCGAGCCCACCGAAACGGCGGGGCTCCCCTTCGGGTCCACGCCCAGCTCGGCACGCACCTCGGCGACCGGCAGGGCCGCACGCTCGTGGTAGTCGAGCTCGAGCAGGTCGACGCCCAACCGATCAGAGAGGTTCCGACCTCGCCGCAACGCATCGGCGATGCGGACGTGCATGGCGGGACTGTCGAGCCGGCGCTCTTCCAGATCGGCCGAGAAGAACCCGGCATCGGCGACGTAGCCGGTTCCGAACAGTCCGATGAGCGTCGCCAGCCACGCGAACCCCTTGGGATCGGGGTCGGCCCGTCCGATCAGGGCGAACACCTCGAGCTCACCGTCGAGGTTGGTCCCGTAGTCGGCGATGACGTGCACGAAGTCGTGTTGCGCCAGGTACGCCGAGGCCCCGCCGATCGATCCCGGCAGCCCGAACCCCCGTGTGTGGTACATGTCCCACACGGATCGGCCCAGCGTGCCGGGTGCGAGCTCGGCGAAGCCCATCCAGGTGTCTGCGAGCGTCGCGTCCTCGACGCCGGCGGCGAGTTGGTGCTCGAGCCTGACCGTCGTGCGGAGCTGATCCATGCGTGCCCGTTCCCAGTGCTCGGCGAAGCCGCTCCGTTGCAGGTCCAACCACGCCAGACCGAACGCTCCCTGGGCGTAACGCCGGGCGACCCGGACGAACCGGTCCTCGATCCCGAGCGCCGTGGCGTAGGCCTCGACCCTGCGGGCGACCTCAGGTGGGATCGGCCGCAGCACCAGCTCGCCCAGCACCATGTCCTGCACGACCCGGTGCCGCGACGACGCCGGCATCGTGTCGAGCGCCGCGGCGAGGGCCTCTGGGCTCGTCGGTTCGAGCGCAGAGAAGTCCACATCGACACCGGTCATGGCGGAGTGGACCGCGCCCAGGAGACCCGCCTGGATCTCGGTCAGCCCACCGTCGGGAGCGACTGCGGACGCGACCCCTCTGGCGATCAGCAGCGTGCCGCCGTCATCGTTGTGAGCGCTGTCCGACTCATGGGTCTGCACGGGCGCCTCGCTCTCCGCGATCCGCTCCCCGAGCCTACGACCCCGTCGACTCGTCCGGCCGAGCTGCAGGAGTCCTCTCAGTCAGCGAAGACGTCTCTGCTGTGCTGCAGGAAGAACGTGTGGTCATGACCAACGTTGGGGTCATCCGCGTTGTACTTCGTGACGGTGACGCCGTCGGGGAGGTGATCCTCGGAGTAGATCGCACCCACGGGGCACACGTCCGGCTGGTAGCAGGCGGTACAGGACGTGCACTCCTCCAGGTTGACGTAGAGGATCCCGTCCCCGAACACCCCGATCGTCTCGGCATCCGGGGTGTGGGTGTTCTCGATCACGCCGCTGCCCGCTTCGTCCTCGGAGCGGAGGAGACCACTCGTCGGGTCGTACTCGTAGATGCACTGCACCGGGCACACGTCGACGCACGCCCGATCCTTCACATCGATGCACGCCTCAGTGATCACCGCGACACCAGCCACGTCACACCGTCCCAGTCATGTCGACACCTCGATCCGCACCGGACGCCTCGCGCCGATCGCGTCGGCGTCTCGACGCATTCATGTCGTACCCAGCTTCGGCTGGGCGAGCACCTCTACCGCGAGCGGGATCTGACGTGGTGGGCGCGGAGGGACTCGAACCCCCGACTCCCTGGATGTAAATGTGTCACGCCGTCCTACGCGGGTCTACGCAGAACTCCGCCCAGGTGCTCAGATCCCCGTCGTTGCAGCGGTCTCGGGGTCCGATGACTACGCAGAACTACGCGGCTCCCCGACCACTTCCGCAACCGAATAGGCACGTATTAGGCACGGAACGACGAAACTCCCCCCAGCCGTAACCAGGGGAGTGGTCACGGAGATCGTAGGTTGGGCGGAACTGTCGACTCGCCTAGGCTCCCTAGCGGGAGGGGGGATTCATGCAACTACTCGTCTGCATTCTGCTCTTCGGGTCGGTCTGGATCATCTACGAAGTCACCCGCGACAAGTCGGGCGATCCGAAGGCCGTCGACTACAGCGGGCGACGCACGCAAGGCGGTCGGTACGAACGACGTACTCGCATCTCTGGCGCTGGCGACGCTTGGGAGCGACGGAACCCCGGCTATGTCGGACCGCGCTCCGCAAGACTCAGTGGAGACGACCTCCACCTTCACAGTTGCCTACCGCCGCACGGTGACGGGCTTCTCGATGGCGATATCTGGGTTTGCGACTCATGCGGCGCTCGGATGAAGTACCGCAAGCTCTGGTCGGTTGGTGGAGCGCGAGGGACCACGATCAACACCCGCATGGGCTGGCAACCGCTACCGCGCCGCTAGATCCAGCCGAACCGCTTCCGAGACTAGGTCAGGACTGTGACGTCGGTCGATGCGCTCCAGGGTCGCCCCGATGCGGTCGGCATCGGGGGTCGCGGTCGACCGGTTCTGCTGTCAGAAACCGGAACCGTGGGGCGGGTACTTCGCGGGAGACGACCACTCGGTCGCGAACCGCGGCATCGGGGTTGCCGTTCAGGTCGTGGTGCTTGGGGGCCTGTGCCCCTGCTCTTCGGCTGTCTCGATGCGATGACATCGAGCACACAGGACTTGGACACCTTGGTCGAGTGACCTCGACTTGATGTGGTCTACCTCTAGGTCGTCGATGCTTCCGCACTTGACGCACTAAGGGGATGAGGCGAGGGCGGCTCTGCGTACTGAGTTCCTGTCGCCTCGGTACTGCGGGCGGTACTGGTTCCTCAGCTCAATTGCTGTGGCTCGGCAGGCTCCGCATCTCGTGGCCTTGTCGGTGGTCGTGCCGCATGAGATGCAGGGGTGAGCATGACGGGGCCTTGGTGCCGGGGACCTGCGGGGCACTGGACCGGGGAGGGGAGATCAGGCGAGCGGCCTCAACTCCCCGGCGCACCCGGTGTTCGCAGTGAGGGGCCAGGAGACATCCCCCACCCCTCTACAGGCCGTTCGTCAGATTTGGGTAGCAGCTGTCCCGGAGGGTCTGCCGCTACACTGCTTACGGGTTGAGAGGGGTGCAGTGGCGATCACCACAGCTGAGAAGTCCGCGTCGTTCCCAGGCTGGAGCGGAAGTCGGGACGATCTACGCAAGCTAATTGAGCTGGTGGTCGAGCAGTCTGCGCCAATCGCCGATCGTGCCGTAGAAGATGCGGACAGCCCGCCCCCTGTCACCGAACGGAGGATACGAGAGTCCTTCGAACCTGAGATCGAGTTGCTGCAAGTGCGTCCCAAGTTGACTCACACGGGCGGCATGGAACTGTTTGACGAAGACTCTGACGTTGAGTTCGGTAAGGTCCGTCACGCCACCGTGAGAATTGGGAGCCACCACTCCGAGGAACGGATCTACCTCTTCTTCAAGTTCGGCTCGGTACGACTGGTGATCAAGGGGCGTCCGCGATGGATCACCAGCTCCAGCGCCGTGATCAGCGGCGAGATTCGTCGTTGTGTCCCGTGGTGGGTCTACCTGCGCTCACCCGGATTCATTCTGATCTGCTGCTTGGCGCCCGCAGTGATCTCCATCGCCACCGGCAGATTCTTCTCCGCGGAGGCTTGGACCATTGAGGGAGGTGGAGGCGAAATCGTCCTCGCAGCTGTAGCCAGCGTTCTAGTTGCCGTGATCTACCTAGCATTCTGCTGGTTGCCGAGGCTGCTGATCCCCGTGATCGATATCGTGGAGCCTCCAGACCGGTCGAAAGCAATTCGAGCAATCTGTTACATCGCAACCTTCACATTGGGGGTCGCGGGCAACGTTGTGGCTGCTGCGATCTACAGCGGCTAGAACCGCTCAGCCGGATCAGAGAAGACGTGTACGACACCCTGATCTAGGCCTCGGGGTCCCCTCAAACCTGAGGTGCTTTCCTTCGTAGTCACGGTGCGACTCGACCTCGCCCTTGAGCGAGGTCAGTTCTCCACCGAGGTTGGGGGACTGCCGCGCTCTACGCCGACGAGTTGATGTAGTCCCCCAGCAAGTCGAGCCCGCCCTCTACCCCGTACTCGACCGGAATGAGTTCTGCTCCTCCATACGGAGGGTCGATGCTCTCGGACTTGCGCTTGACCTCTTCCGTCTCCTCGGATGATGCATGCTCGTACACCCCAATGAGAACTGTTGGACCGTTTTCGAGTGCACCCCTGACAACCCGAAGAATCGGCTCGTCGTGCAATGAGTGACCGAGGAAGACGATGTGAGTCGCCTCCGAGGCAGCCTTCTCGAACTTCTCCCAGATCACGTTCGCACCCCACCCACTCTCGTCCCACGGGTTCTTTTCAATGTCGGGGTACAGGAGGGCCGGTTGGCGACGGTCGTCAAAGTCTCGACCGCCCGGATCAACCTCCACAACGGAACTGTCAGTTCGGTACCACCCCACCGCCCCATGCAGATGGAGCACAGAGACTCGGCCGGGGCTGAACGGCACGATCTCCCACGGTGCAAGCTCGAACGTTCGATGGCTTGTCTCGACGACACCGTCGTCTACTCCCACGCCAAGATCCTTGAGGGTCACTTCGCAGAAGAGGTCATAGTTGGTCGTGGCCACCGTGAGACTGACGTTGGCCTGCCCCCAACCGATCAACTTCAGAAGCTCGCCGTAAACAGATCTCGCAAGCTCGGCGTTCCGCCGCTTATCGCCGAACTCTCGGTAGAGCACGCTATTGAGCACGCGGCCGAACGCGTCGGAACGGTTACGGGCGACGCCGAACCAGTTGCTGACGTAGTTGTGGAGCTGCGTGCGGCTCGGCTTATCGGTGACCACTGGATTAAGACCGATATCCGGGTAGCGCGAGAGGAGCGGCAGCATGTCCACAGCACGGAGGTAGTCCCCTAGGCGACGTTCGAAGATCTCTCCGTCCAGCCCCACAGCCAACTTCGCATCCGGTGCAAGTCGCTGGTCGACATCGTTGAGTGCCGCCACCAAGGCATCCGAGAACTCGGCCATTAACGGCACCCGCTTGCCCGCTCCCAAGGCAGTCGATGCACCCGCGCCTGTGATCAGCAGAACCCTTGCCATCTAGCACCTCTCCGTACCCCTTGCCTGAGCAGCAAGGATACCTGCCCCCCATAGGCACCCACCCGACGGTGTCCGGCGCTGCAATCTGAGCCGCTCAGATACGTCCGAGTAGGTAGCGGTAGCACCTTCGTTGTCACACCAGGGTCCCATAGTGCCCAGTTATGGGAACCCAGACGACGTCACAGCTGACCGATCCGACCTCCTCGGCCGAGGTCGGGCTGGCGTGTACCACGGTTGACCGAGCTGCCGAACTCCGAGCCCGCGCACGGGACTTCGCCACGGCCTCCCGCTCGGAGGCAACCCTCGGAGCGTACGCCTCCGATCCGCGCCACTTCTCTGCCTGGGCCGCCGCCAACAACCTCGCGGCACTGCCCGCCGCCCCCGACACAGTCGCCCTCTACCTGACCTCGATGGCCGAGTCCTTCAAGCCGTCGACCCTCGCCCGTCGGGTCGCTGGGATCTCGGTCGCTCACCAGCATGCGGGGTTCCCCAGCCCGACGACCGACGCGCTGGTGCGCTCTGTGCTCTCCGGTATCCGGCGCACGGTCGGCACCGCACCGAATCAGGTGGCCCCGACCACGATCGGGGAGATTCGGAAGATGACGGCTCGGAAGGGTGACAGCACGATCGAGATCCGCGATCGGGCGATCCTGCTGCTGGGATTCGCTGGTGCGTTCCGACGCAGCGAGCTGGTCTCGCTCGACGTGTGCGACATCGAAGAACGCCCCGACGGCATCCTCGTTACTCTCAGGCGCTCCAAGACGGACCAGACAGGCGAGGGCGACACGAAGGCCATTCCGTTCGGAACTGATGCCGAGACTTGCCCTGTGCGTGCGGTGCAGGCGTGGATCTCGACCGCTGCCACCACCGATGGCCCCTTGCTCCGGCCCGTCGATCGCCATGGCAACGTCTCCCCGTCGCGCTTGAGCGGCAAGGCCGTCGCCTTGGTCGTGAAGCGAGCAGCCGAGCGTGTAGGCCTCGACCCCACGGCATATGCGGGTCACTCCCTGCGCGCCGGGTTCGTCACCACTGCTGCCGCCAACGGAGCTACAGAAAGGGCCATTGCGCGACAGACGGGTCATGCCGCTGGGTCTGCCGTGCTCCGCCACTACATTCGCCATGCGAGCGCCTTCACGGACAACGCAGTCAATGACCTCGGCCTGTGATCGATCATGACCTGCGCCGACCTCGAACCGGGCGACTGCCAAGTGGCTGCGGCTCCTGACCCGGCGACGACGGTTCTGCACATACAATTTGGTGAAGGGGGATGACGAGATTCCGCGTTTGTACATACAAGCGTAGTGAATACCCTCACTGACGACCGTCAACGCCAAGCAGAGTCCCAATCCTTGGGTTCCGTGCCTCTTGCAGGCGCTCCGTGTCTTACACTTTTTGGGCAAGCTTGTAAGACAGATCCGAACGCTTTGCCGCATTCAAAAATGAAAGGCTTCACGGTCGAGCCAGAGAGGTGGTGCTCGCTGAGCAAACTCCGTTTTCCGAGCGGTGGATGGGGCCAGTAATTACCGGAGAGAAAGTCACGGGCTGCTCAGCAGTTGCGGGTGCGGGTTCCAGCAGGCGCAACCCGACCCCTCGACTGGCTCTAGGGGGGCTAGCCGCCCCCCGGTCCCCCCGCGGAGCCCTTCCCACTCTTCGGACTCAGACTCATGGCGATGTATCGCTCCTCGCTGCGCTCGTCGCGATACGCGGTTCTCTTCGAGTTTGGGATTTCTCGGTCTCGCGTTGACTATCAGCAATTCGTAGATTCGTCTGCTTGATGGTCCCATGGAACCGGTGATCGACACGAAGGCAGTAGCGGAACTACTCGCCGTCTCCCCGCGCACCGTCGAGCGTTGGGTAGCGGATGATCACATCCCCTACATCCGCCTTGGTCGCCTCGTCAGGTTCCGCGTCAGCCGCCTAGAGGCATGGCTCGAAGAGCGTCACCACTCGCCCCTGAACTAGACAGCGGCAGCGAACTGCTCCATGCGGGCGGCGACCTCATCGCCCCCGGAGTCGACCCAGTGCGAGTACGTATCCAGCGTCATCGACGCTCGCGCATGACCCAGCATGTTCTGCACCGTCTTCGCGTTCGCCCCGGAATGGATCGCTTGTGACGCGGCCGTGTGCCGGAGGTCGTGCACCGTCGGGGACCACGTCAGCGGCTCCACAGCGGGTAGCCACACACGGGTGCGGAAGTTGCCCCTCTGCGGAGACTTGCCGGTCCTGTCAGTGAAGAGGAGCGCGTCCGGTGTGCCGTCGGTGTACGCCTCGATGTGCGACCTCAGCTCGTCCATCACCGTCATCGGTAGGGAGACCGAGCGGACACCGTTGCGGGTCTTCGTCGGCTCCGTCACCCACTCCCCTCCCTTGAGCTGAACTCGGGTCTTGTCGACGCTCAGGCGACCACGCTCGAAGTCGACGTCACCGACGGTTAGACCGAGACACTCGGACCACCGGGGACCACCGAACGCTGCGGCGGACAGCCATGCCCGGTAGCGCTCCGGCAGACGCTCGCGGACGAGACGGATCTCATCGACCGTCAGCGCTCGCACGCGCTTCGACTGCGGCGGCGTCGAGGCTCCCTTGATGACGCACGGCGACTTGGCGATCCGACCGTCATCCACCGCGGCACGGAGGCAGGAGTTCAGAGTGCCGTACGCCTTCGACGGGACGTGCGTCTTGCCGGTCTTCAGGAGGTCCGCGTACCAACGCCTGACATGCTCCGGGGTGATCTTGGAGAGCTGGAGGTCACCCAGGACCGGGAGGATGTGCACCCTGAGGTGGGACTCGTACGCCTCGTAGGTCTTGCGTCGGATCGACTTCGATGCGAGCCAGAGTTCAGACCACTCGCGGAGCGTCGTCCGACTGCGCTGCGGGTCCACCCATGACGAGGTGTGCATCGTGGCGAGTAGGCGCGTCATCGCGTCCTGAGCCTCGCGCTTCGTCCTGTACGTGCGGTCTAGCGAGACCTGCTTGCCCGTCGCGGGATCCGTGTAGCGCCCCTGCCACCTGCCAGACGGGAGCTTTCGGAACGTTCCTGTACCTGCCATGAGGTCGAGGGTACGGACGGGTTCTACGTTTTGCTAGGCACGTTTTAGGCACGACGGCCGATGCAGGCACAAGCCGGAGAGAGTGCCAGGAGGGCAAAACCCTTGCCGTTGCTGGGATCTGATGAGGTGGGCGCGGAGGGACTCGAACCCCCGACTCCCTGGATGTAAACCAGGTGCTCTGACCAGCTGAGCTACGCGCCCGGGCAGGCGATGATACCGAGTGGAGGCCGCGGGACCGAGTGGAGGCCGGCCTCAGCCGGCGAGGCGGGTGCGGCTCAGGTCGAGGTGGCCGAGCGCGGCGAGTGCTCGCAGCGCGGTGACGGTCTCGGGCTGCAGCACCGGGAGCCCGTCGAGCGGGAACCACTCGATGCGCTCGATCTCGGGTGAGGACGGCCGGGCGTCGTCGACCGACGCGCCGGCGGCGGGTCGGGCGAAGTAGACGACGTCGACTCGGTGCGGGATCGGCTCGACGACCATCGCCGGTTCGCCGATCAGCTCGATGTCGAGGTTGACCTCTTCGCGGGTCTCACGGACCACGGCGACCTCGGGACGTTCGTGCCGCTTCGCGAGCCCCCCGGGTGTCCCCCACCGCTTCCAGTAGCTGTGGCGGACGAGCATGATCGCTCCGTCGTCGCGCTGCACGATGGCGATCGCGCCCACGGTGTACTTCGGTGAGCCGAGTCGCACGAGGATGCGTCGCACGCGCCGCGGCAGGATGCCGAAGACACGGAGCAGCAGCAGGTGGACACGGGCGAGCACCGGACCACCCTAGAGGCGGACCCCGAAAGTTCCTCCGCAGTTCCGTCGCGGCGGCCCTGACCCCGGCGTCACCAGGAAGGCTGGCGGCGGCGGGCGTCGAGCAACTGCTCGAAGAGCTCGGGGGTCCCTGCGGACACCGGGGTCCGGCGAGCCGCGTGGTCGAGCACGACGAGCTCACGGCCCTGGGCGTCCCCGATCGACGCGCCGGCTTCGGACAGCACGAGCATGGCGCCCAGGTAGTCCCACGGTCCGAGTGCGCTGTCGGCGCAGTCGATGGTGCCGTCGACGCGGCCGTCGGCCACGCTGCACAGGTCGAGTGCGGTCGCCCCGAGGGAGCGGTACTGCTTCCAGCGCAGGTACTCCGGCGAGTAGCCGTTGAGCACGAGCATCGCCTTGCCCGTTTCGGTGACCGTCGAGGTGGCGATCGGGCGGTCGTCGCAGAAGGCGCCCTGGCCGCGCACCGCGCGGTAGCGAGTGCCGGTGGCCAGGTTCACGACCAGTGCGGCGAGCGGACCGTGCTCGTCGACGGCGCACAGGCTGGTTGCGTACCAGGGCAGGCCCCGACTGGCGTTGGTCGAGCCGTCGACGGGGTCGACGACCACGACGACCTCTGCGTCGCCGGACTCGAGTCCCGACTCCTCGGAGAGGATGCCGACGCCCCCACGGCGCAGCACGTCGAGCGCCGCGGCGTCGGCGACCAGGTCCAACCGGTACTGGCCGGGCCGCTCGCCGCGGTCGCGCCAGGACTGGGGATGTTCCTCGAGGTGGCTGCCCAACGCTGCGGCGACCGCTTCGGCGGTCCGGTCGAGCAGCGTGGTGAGGGCGTCGTGGTCGGGCACATGGGGATCGTAGGCGGGGACCCGTCACCGTCCTGCTGGCTCGCCTCGGGCGCAGCGTGCTGGCACTCTGGTGGGGTGTCACTGCTCGATGTCGCCGGCTTCGTCGCCGATCTGAAGAACCACGCCGCCGATCACGGTTTCCACATCCACGACGAGCGGCATTTCGTCGAGACGTACTCCATGCGCCAGGCATGGGAGGTCGACCTGCACCCCGAAGAGGCGTGCGGCGGTCCCCTCGAGTTCCACTTCGCTCTCGAGATCGACCCGCGCACCGTCATGGCCTTCGAGGACCAGGTGATGGCGTTGCCCGAGGGCGAGGAGCCCGACGAGCAGCACGTGCTGCCCCTGACCTTCACCTGGTCGCTGCCGCCGCTGCCGCGGTGCCCGGACCTGTTGCTGCTCGCGACCGAGATCGCCGGCATCGGCGGACCCGACCTGCCCGTCGAGGTCTCGGCGGTCGACTCGTTCGCCAACGTGACCGACCCCTCGGAGCGCACCCTCACCGTCGTCGCCCGGGTGCTGGTGAGCGTCACGCAGATCTACCTCGGCGAGGAGATGCTCTGCGACATCCTCGAGCGCTGCCTCGACGTGAGTCGCTTCCTGCTCGACTCCTCGCCGGCCTGGCTCGACGAACACGGCGTCTGAGCGGGGCCTGCACGGCCCCGCGACGAGCACCGTCGCCACGAACGCGGACAGGGCCGGCACCTGCGGGTGCCGGCCCTGTCTCGTTGCGTCGTCCCGGTCCGGTGGGCCGGGGTCGGTCGATCAGGCGTCGACCGGCGGGTTGCAGACCCAGGCGTTGGCCGGGAACGTCGTGTACGAGGTGTTGAGCTGCGAGGCGGTGGTCAGCCCCAGCCCTGCACACGCTGCGTCCGCGCTCGCCTGGTTGTCGCCGGTCACCAGCGTGAAGGCATACGGAGCACCGGCGGGAGCGCCGGTGCAGGTGCCGTCGGTCGAGGGGGCCAGCGTCGACCAGTTCCACGAGATGTCGAGGTTGTCGAGCACGTTGACGATGCCGCTGAAGCGCAGGTCGGGCGCACCCTCGTCGATCGAGTCGTAGCAGCCCGCAGCGATGGTGCCCGTGCCGGGCGTGGTCGTGGGTGGCGCTGCACAAGCAGCGAGCGGCAGCGCGAGGCTTGCGATGGCGAGCGCGACGAGCGTCCGGGTCCGAGACATGTGAGTTCCCCCATGGTTTGTCGGACGACGGTTCGATCGACACCGCAGATCCGAGAGTGACACAGCGTGGGGAACCCTACCGACTCGGAGTCACCGAGTCATGTGTTGGCCGAACGATCGTCACCGACACGACGGGCCGACGAGGTGGGCCGGGCGGGGATCGAACCCGCGACCGAGCGATTATGAGTCGCCTGCTCTGACCACTGAGCTACCGGCCCCGGCGCCGCAGGCTACCCAAGGACCTCGTGACCGCCGGAGTACGGTGGACGAGGTGGACCTTCCCCTCCTCGTCGCTCTGATCATCCTGTGCCTGGTCGGTGTCGTGGCGATCGGCGTCTTCGCCTTCGCCCGCTCCGCGTCCGACGGCACGACCCGACGCACCAGCGTCGACGACCCCGGGCTCGATCGACGCAAGGGCGAGGGCTGAGATGGCGAAGAAGTCGAGCGGCGGGCGCGTCACGCCGACGGGCACCGGCACCACCTCGGCGGCACCCCGGCAGAGCGCACGACCCAAGATCCTGGCGATCGTGCTCATCGTGCTGGTGCTCGCAGGGCTCGTCGCCGGCGCCGTCGGCTCGATGATCGGCGGCGGCACCACGACCACTCAGGTCCCGGTCACCGCTCCCCCGGGCTGACGCAGTCCTGCCTCGTCAGTTCGGCTGGCTCGTCAGTCCGTCGCGGCGGTGACGAGCGGGAAGAGCCAGTACGACGTCGTCGGCGACAGCCCGGTCGGCGGGATGTTCTCGGTCCCGTCCGCCCAACCGTTCGCGTCGTAGTGGGACGAGGGGTACTGCGCCGTGATCAACCCACCCGGCGACACGTTGTTCGGCTCGACGAAGTAGTCGCCCTGCCGGGCCAGGTCACGTGAGTCGGTGCTCGTGATCCAGATCACCCGTTGCTCGCCGGCCTCCATGCGGATGGGCTCGTCGAAGGTGATGGTCTCCCAGCCGCGCTGGTGCCAGCCGACCGTCGCGGCCTTCGACGCCACGGCGGGCGCCTCGGTCATGTCGGCAGAGAGGTGGAGCACCGGCTCGTCGTGGGTGCCCTCGACGTCCTCGATGCGGTACCAGATCGCACCGTGGATCTCGACGTCTTCGTTGGCGGTGAACGCGAGGCCGAACTTCGCACGGTTCACCCAGTACTGGATGACGTTGGTGTACACGGCGTCGGTCGTCTCGAAGGTGTCGTAGACCGGCGTCCCCGCCACGGTGGTCGTGGTCGTTGTCGTGCTGGCGGGCGCCTCGGTCGTGGTCGTCGACGTCGTCGTGGTGGTCGGCGCCTCGGTGGTCGAGGTCGTCGTCGACTCCGTCGTGGTGGTCGACGTCGATGTCGAGGTGCTCGACGTGGGTGCGACCGTGGTCGGAGACTGCACCACCGTGGTGGGCTCCGGGGTCACGGGGACCGAGGTCTCCGGACCGGGCGGCGTCGTGGTGCATGCCGCCAGGACGCCGAGGCTCAGCGTCAGCGCGGCGACGACAGCGATGTGCCGTCGCCCCGAGGTGGTTCGAGCGTCCGTCCTCGTCGACGCGCACTCGTCCCGGCCCGTCACTCTCCGTCGATCCGCCATGCCACTCAGAGTAGCGGCAGCCGTGTCGATCACCATGGGTGGATCACCCAGTGAGAACGGCTGCCCACGTACAGCCGTCGTGGGCTCGCACGGCGTCGACACAGCGGCAGGGAGCTGCGACGGATCGAGGCCGTCACCCCGGACCCGGACGCGGAGAATCCCCTGCCGTGGCAGGGGATTCGTCTGCTCCGGGGGTGAGGCTCGAACTCACGACCCGCTGATTAACAGTCAGCTGCTCTGCCAACTGAGCTACCCCGGAAGGAGTGGTGCAAGCGGCGGTGCCACGTGCAGCAGGCGGTCACGATAGCAGCGTCGCGGTCCGCACTGGAATTGGGTTCGCCCGACGACCGGTCGGCTGAGTCAGTCGGCCCGCAGGTAGTCCTCGAGCTTCTGGCGGCGCTGCGGGTGGCGCAGCTTGGCCAGCGTCTTGGACTCGATCTGACGGATGCGCTCGCGGGTCACGCCGAACTGGCGCCCCACCTCTTCGAGGGTCTGCGGCTGGTCGCCGTCGAGACCGAAGCGCAGACGCACGACCTCTTTCTCGCGGTCCGACAGCTCGTCGAGCGCCGACATGATCTGCTCCGACAGCGAGTTCGCCGTGGCGACGTCGGCCGGCATGACCGCGTGCTGGTCCTCGATGAAGTCGGCCAGGTGGCTGTCGTCCTCGTCGCCCACCGGCGAGTCGAGCGAGAGCGGATCCTGCGAGATGCGCAGGATCTCTCTCACCCGCTGCGGGGTGAGGTCGGTCTTGGTCGCGAGCTCCTCGATCGTGGGCTCGCGCTCGAGCTCCTGGATGAGCAGCCGCTGGTGGCGGTGCACCTTGTTGATCGACTCGACCATGTGCACCGGGATGCGGATGGTGCGGGCCTGGTCCGCGATCGCACGGGTGATCGCCTGGCGGATCCACCACGTGGCGTACGTCGAGAACTTGAAGCCCTTCGTGTAGTCGAACTTCTCGACCGCACGCATGAGGCCCAGGTTGCCCTCCTGGATCAGATCGAGGATCTGCATGCCGCGACCGAGGTAGCGCTTGGCGATCGACACGACCAGGCGAAGGTTGGCCTGGGTCAGCTCGGCCTTCGCCCGCTCGCCGTCGCGCACGGTGCGACGCAGGCGGGCCTTCTCGGCGGGGTCGAGCTGTGCGATCTCACCCGAGGCGTTCAGGTCGGCGATGTGCTCCTCTGCGAACACGCCGGCTTCGATCCGCTTGGCCAGGTCGACCTCTTCCTGCGCGACGAGCAGGGGCACCTGGCCGATCTCACGCAGGTACATGCGAACCGGGTCAGCGGTCCCCGCGCCGGCGGTGCCGCCCGGCAGCGACACCGGGCGTGCCTTCTTGCGCGACGTGCGCACCGCACGACGGCGGATCAGGTCACCGGCGGGGCCGTCGACGGGATCGACTGCCTCGACCTCGACCGCCGCGATGATCTCGCCGTCGACCTCGACGGTCTCCTCGACCGACTCGCCGACCTGGACCACGAGGTCGTTCACGATCACGGCGTCGCCGAGCACGCTGCCCGACGACTCACCCTCGGTGCCCGCTCCGGCCAGGACGTCCTCGGTCAGACCGTCGGTCGGGTCGACCTCTGGCACGACGTCGATCTGCAGGGTGACCCCCCGCTCCTCCCAGAAGGCACGGGTCTCGTCGACGACCTCTGACGTCATCTCCAGACGGAGCGCGCTCAGAGCGTCGTCGAGCAGGAGCACACCACCGTGCTCCTCGGCCCGAGCCTTCAGGTTCCGCAGCTCGTCCTCGGGAACCTCTTGCCAGACAGTCACCCAGACTCACCCCTGATCAGTAGCTCGTCGCCGATCACGGAGCCAGGCTAGCAACTGGGTCAGCGTTTCCACCTCGGCTCTTGAACTCCTCAGTTCATCGAGCGAGACCTTCAGCCAGGCGACCGACGCGGCGTACGCGAGCGGGTCGTCCGACGCCCTTGCCTCGGCCTCGAGGTCGGCGAGCACCTGGCGCCCGACCTCGGTCGCGAGGCGCGACAACACGTCGTTCGTGGTGGCCTCGCTCGTCTCGACCGCGAGGCGTGTGAGCAGGTCGGCCACCGGTCCCGGCGCCGATTCGATCGCTTCGACCAGCGTCGGCGCCGTCGTGATCGCGCAGAACGCGGCGCGTGCGGTCGGGTGCGTGAAGAGGTGCTCGTCCAGGTAGGTCACAGCGACGGACGGGTCGTTGATCACCAGCCGCAGCGCCTCGGTCTCGACGCCGTCGCGCAGCTCCGGCACCGACCTGGATGCCGGCCGGTGCGCACCGTGGTCGTCCTCGCCGGGGCGTTCCTCGGGCAGCGGCTCGTCGTCGTCCCAGCCCCCGACGTGCTCGCGTTCGGTCGGGCGCCGCTGACGTGACGCCGTCGCCGGAGCAGCGTCGCGCCGAGGCTGACGCCGCACCTGCTCGAGCCGCTCACGCAGCCGGACCGCATCGATGCGACAGGTGTCGGCGAGCTGCATGACGTACTGGTCGCGGACCATGTCGTTGGGGTGCTCGGCGACGACCTCGAGCGCTGCGTCCGCGGTGCGGGCCCGCCCCTCGGGGGTGCGGAGGTCCGCCGCGGCGAGCACGCGGTCCACCCGGAACGCGAGGAACGGACGCGCGGCTTCGACCGCCTGTCGCAGCGTCTCCGGTGAGGTCCGTGCCAGCTCGTCCGGGTCGGACCCCTCGGGCAGCTCGACGACGGCGACCTCGAGATCGTGCGCCTGCTCCCAGGCGTAGACACGATCGGCCGCGTTCTGACCCGCGGTGTCGGCGTCGTAGGCGAGCACCAGGCGGCGGGTGAAGCGGCGGATCATCTTCACGTGGTCCTCGGTCAGCGCAGTGCCGCACGTCGCGATCGCCCGCGGGATCCCCGCTCGGGCGAAGCCGATGACGTCGGTGTAGCCCTCGCAGATGACCATCTCGTTGGCCCTGACGGCGTCGGCCTTGGCCCAGTTCAGCCCGTAGAGCGCCTTGGACTTGTGGTACAGCTCGTTGTCCCGCGAGTTCTGGTACTTCGCCCCCTCGGCATCGGGCAGCTTGCGACCACCGAAGCCGATGACCCTGCCCCGCTCGTCCATGATCGGGAAGAGGATGCGGGCCCGGAAGAAGTCCTGCAGCCGGCCGGCACGGTTCTGGAAGCCCAGACCGCTGCCCTCGAGATCGGCCTTCGAGATGCTGAGCGACTTCGCCATGAGGTCCCAGCCGTCGGGTGCCCACCCGATGCGGAAGTGCGCGACCTCGCCGGCGTCGAACCCACGGCTCCGCAGGTAGCTGCGCGCCGCCGCCGCATCGGGCGAAGTGCGGAGTCGCTGGTGGTACCACTCCGCAGCGCGCTCGGCGACGTCGAGCAGTCGGGCCTGGCGCTTGCGCCCCTCACCCTCGTCCCGCTCGGTGTAGCGCAGGGTGACACCCGCCCGGTTGGCGAGGAACTCGACGGCCCCCGCGAAGTCGAGCTGCTCCTTCTCACGGACGAACGTGATGATGTCGCCGCCCACCTGGCAACCGTGGCAGCGGTAGACGCCCTTCTCCGCGTTGACGTAGAAGCTGCCGGTCTTCTCGGTGTGGAACGGGCAGAGCCCCCGCCACTGGGTCCCGGAGCGTTGCAGCTGGGTGTACTGCGAGATGACCGCGACGATGTCGGTGGCCTCACGAACCCTTCCGATGTCCTCGTCGACGATGCCCACAGCGAACTGATGCTACCGACCCGCCCCGACGGCGAGTCCGGCCGCTCAGGCCAGGCGCTCGCGCAGGTAGGCGCCGACCTCGGCGATCGACACGCGCTCCTGCTCCATCGAGTCGCGCTCGCGCACGGTGACGGCGTGGTCCTCGAGGCTGTCGAAGTCCATCGTCACGCAGTACGGCGTGCCGAGCTCGTCCTGGCGGCGGTAGCGCCGGCCGATCGACTGGGTCTCGTCGTAGTCGGTCATGAACGAGCCGCGCAGCTCCTGTGCGAGCTCGCGCGACGGCCCGGACAGCTCCGGCTTCTTCGACAGCGGCAGCACCGCGACCTTGTACGGCGCGATCCGGTGATGCAGTCGCAGCACCACACGCGTCTCGCCCTTGACCTCTTCCTCGTCGTAGGCCGCCATGAGGAACGCCATGGCCGTGCGCGTCGCGCCGGCCGCAGGCTCGATCACGTGGGGCACCCAGCGCTCGTTCGCGGCCTGGTCGTACCACTCGAGCTTCTCGCCCGAGTGGGTGGCGTGCTGGGTGAGGTCGTAGTTGCCGCGGTTCGCGATGCCCTCGAGCTCGTCCCAGCCCCACGGGAACAGGAACTCGACGTCGGAGGTGCCCGACGAGTAGTGCGACAGCTCGTCGTCGTCGTGCGGACGCAGGCGCAGCAGATCTGCCGGCATGCCGTGGTCGAGGTACCACTGGTACCGCTCGGCGCACCAGTACTCGTACCACTGCTGGGACTCGTCGGGATGGACGAAGTACTCCATCTCCATCTGCTCGAACTCACGGGTCCGGAACACGAACTGCCCGGGCGTGATCTCGTTGCGGAACGACTTGCCGACCTGCGCGATGCCGAACGGCGGGCGCACCCGGGTCGTGTCGACCACGTTCTTGAAGTTGATGAACATGCCCTGGGCCGTCTCGGGGCGCAGGAACGCGACCGCGCCGGCGTCCTGCACGGGACCGGCGTGGGTCTTGAACATCAGGTTGAACTCACGCGGCTCGGTGAACGAGCCACGAGCGCCGCAGTTGGGGCAGACGTCGGGATCCTCGAGCTTGTCGAGGCGCCAACGGGTGTTGCACTCGGTGCAGTCGACGAGCGGATCGGTGAAGTTCGCCAGGTGCCCCGAGGCCTCCCACACCTGCGGCGGCGACAGGATCGAGGCGTCCAGGCCCACGACGTCGTCGCGCAGCTGGACCATCGAGCGCCACCACGCGTCCTTGACGTTGCGGAGCAGCAGCACACCGATGGGCCCGTAGTCGTACGTCGAACGGAAGCCGCCGTAGATCTCGGCGGACGGGTACACGAAGCCACGACGCTTCGTGAGGTTCACGATCTTGTCGAAGAGCTCCGGCGACGACTGCGGCTCCCCGTCCTGTGCTGATGACCCTGTCATAGGGCGGCAGGCTACCGGCGTTGTCGCCGTTGCCCGAACCGGGTTCCCGCGCAGCTGGGGACCGTCCGCGGAACCGGACGTGAACGCCGATACCGTACGAACTGCAGCTCGAGCACTCCCACCGACGACGAGGAACGGATGAGCGATCCGAACACGACGCCGCCGCCGTACCGGGGAGCTCCGGGCGATGCAGCGGGCACGCCGGGCTTCCAGCCGCCCGCGGCCCCACCACCCGGGCCGCCTGCACCGGGCCAGTTCCCCCACTCGCCCCAGACGCCCCTGCAGACACCCGCGCAGGCGTACTCGCAGTGGGGATACGTCGAGGGCTGGGTCCCGGAGCTCGGCGTTCGGATCGCACCAGCGGGCACGCGCATCGGCGCCAAGGCGATCGACATCGGGCTGTACCTCGTCATCCAGATCGCCGCGGGCGTCGCCATCACCGCGGTCTGGATCGCCTCCGACGACTCGGTCACGACGGGCTCGAACATGTTCATGACCACGGGGTCCAGCCTGCTCTTCTCGATCGCCGCGGGTCTGGTGCTGCTCGCGATCGACCTGCTCTACAACGTCGGCTGCACCGCCCGCTTCGGCGGCACGCCCGGCAAGCTCATGGTCGGCATCAAGGTGATCTACCAGGACGGCCGACGCATCGACTTCCGCGGGGCGTTCGTGCGGTACTCGCCCGTCCTGGCGCTCGCCGTGCTGGGCATGGTCCCGATCGTGAGCATCCTGACGTCGTTCGCCAGGCTGGGACTGCTGGTGGCCAACCTCGTGCTCGTGCTCGTCGACGACCGTCGCAAGGACGTCTTCGACCGGGTCGCCTCGACGTACGTGATCTCGAGCCGGTGACCGATCCACGGTCGACCCGGCCCGTCGCTTCCAACTCACCACTCAGACCCTGGGAGGGCAACAGATGAGTGACCCCAACATCCCACCGCCTCCGGGTGGCGGGACCCCGCCGCCACCACCGCCGCCCCCCGGGGGCGGAACACCGCCGCCTCCACCACCGCCCGGTGGTGGCACCCCGCCGCCTCCACCCGGACCTCCCGGCGGCGGTGGTTACGGCGGTCCGCCCCAGCCTCCCGCGCCTCCCGGCGGCGGCTTCGGCGGCCCTCCCGGCGGGTTCACCCCTCCCCCCGCCCAGCCCTACGGCGGTGGCGGTGAGCGGGCACAGCTCGATGTCGGCAGCGCGATCGGCTACGGCTGGAAGAAGTTCACCGAGAACGTCGGGCCGTTCATCATCCTGATGCTCGCCGTGCTGGTGATCGGCTTCGTGCTGAGCATCGTCCGCAACATCATCGTCCCGACCGACGAGACGGGTCTCGGGATGTTCATCCTCGGACTGTTCCTGTCGATCGTCATCTACATCATCACGATGATCGTGCAGGCGGGCGTGTACCGAGCCGGTCTGGGCGTCACCAAGGGAGTGACACCCTCGGTGAGCCAGCTGACCGAGACCGAGAACATCGCGACCTACATCCTCACGTCGATCCTGGTCGGCCTGGGCACGTTCGTCGGGCTGGTCCTGTGCATCGTGCCCGGCATCATCTTCTTCATCTTCGCTGCGTACGCCCCGATCATCGCCATCGACAAGGGGCTCGACCCGATCGAATCGATCAAGCAGAGCTTCTCGTACGTGAAGGAGAACTTCGGGCAGGTGTTCCTGATCCTGCTCGTCGCCCACATCGTGTACGTCATCGGCGTCTGCCTGTGCGGCGTGGGGCTCCTCGTGACCGCGCCGGTCGCGCTGGTCGCCATCATCTACAGCTACCGCGCACTCAACAACGAGACGGTCACCCCCTGACCTGATCAGGACCGACCATGCGATCCAGGAGGGGCCCCGAGGGGCCCCTCCTGTCGCGTCCGGCGCCGGTACGTCGGCGGTGCACCCCTCCGACGAGGTGCGCACCTATCGTCTCGGACATGAGCGACTCGACTCCTCCCGGCTGGTACTCCGACCCGAACGGCACCACCCGCTGGTGGGACGGCAACGCGTGGGGTGCCGCCGCCGGCGACGTCCCGGTCGCCCAGCCCTACCAGGCCGGTGGCGTCACCGGTGTGCCACGGCTCGACGCCGGCGAGGCGTTCTCGTACGGCTGGAAGAAGTTCCAGGAGCACTGGCAGGCCTTCGTCGTCATGGTGCTCGTGGTCGGACTCATCAGCCTGGTGAGCGGCCTGATCGTGTTCCTCGCGCTGCTGCCCGCGATGTCGGGCAACAGCACCGCGGCCGCCGTCGGCCTGGTGCTGTCCGTCGCCCTCCTCGTGGCCTACATGGCGATCAACTTCATCGTGCAGGCCGGCGTGCTGCGAGCCGGGCTTGGTGTCACCAAGGGTGAGGCGCCGCGGCTGTCGATGCTGACCGACATGACCAACATGGGCACCTACATCGGCACCACGCTGCTCATCTCGCTCGCCGCGTTCGTCGGCTTCATCCTGTGCATCCTGCCCGGCATCGCGGTCGTCGTGTTCGCCGCGTACGCGCCCTTCATCGCACTCGACAAGGGCGTCGGCCCCGTCGACGCGATCCGTCAGAGCGTCGACATGGTCAAGAACAACCTCGGGCCGGTGCTGCTCGTGCTGCTGCTCTCCTACGCCGTGTACTACATCGGCTCACTCGCCTGCTACGTCGGGCTCCTGGTGTCGATCCCGGTGGCGCTCGTCATGATCGCCCACAGCTACCGGGCGATCAGCGGCGAGACCGTCGTCGCCTGACGCCGGCTGCGGCTCCGGTCGCTCGATCGGTGCGCGCCGCTGGGACGGTCACACGTCGTGCAGCAGGCGCAGCGACCGGAGCCGGCGCTCGACGTGCTGTTCGAGCGCACGGGTCGCGATCGACTCGACCTCGTGGGTGACCGCCCCCTCGGGCAGGGCGAGCACCGCGTTGAGGCCCCCGCCGAGCACCGCGCGGCCGACGTTCAACGCGTCGTCGGAGACGGGGCGGCCCCCGCCGCAGCTGCCGCAGCGCACGCCGCCCGCCTCGAGCGCGAGCCCGAACGGGCCGCCCTCTTCGCCGCACTCGACGCACACGTCGAGCTCGGGGGCGACGCCCTCGTTCGCGAGCAGCTTCAGGTAGAACGCGGCGGAGATCATCGACGGGTTGCGCTCGTCGACCGTGCGCAGCCCCCCGAGCAGCATGTCGAACAGCTTCGGCGACGGGCCGCGGTCCTGGGCGAGCTGGTCGACCGCCTCGAGCAGCGACGACGCCCGAGAGAGGCGTGACAGGTCCTCCCGAGTCCGGCGGAACGGCTCGACCGTCTCGGCCTGGGTGACGATGTCGAGCTCGCCGCGACCCTCGTGGAGCTGCACCTGGATGTACGAGCCGGGCTCGAGGCGCGAGCCGAACTTCGAGGTGGTCCGCCGGACCCCCTTGGCCACCGAGCGCACCTTGCCGCGCCCTCGGGTCATCAGCACCACGATGCGATCGGCCTCACCCAGCTTGTACGTGCGCATCACGATGGCGACGTCGCGGTAGAGGCTCACCCCGACAGTCTCCCATCCCGGCTCGCCGCGCCGGACGACCTCCGATCGTGACCGGGAACGCAGTGGGACAGGATGTGACGGATGTCCAGGGCCGAATAATTCCTTATAATGATCCTCAGCTACTCACCACCGACTTCAGGGGGATCATGTCGAACGTCATCATCGTGGGATCGGGGCTCGGAGGCCTCGCCGCAGCGGTCACCGCCGCGACGAACGGTGCCCAGGTCACCCTGCTCGAACGCGGCGAGCGCTTCGGCGGCGCCGCGGCCTTCAGCGGCGGTCAGGTGTGGGTCGGCGCCAACCACGTGGCGGCGTCCGAGGGCTCCGACGACGACGTCGACCAGACCCTGCGCTACATCGCCGAGCTCGCCGCCAAGGAGCCGAGCGTCTTCGAAGCCGATCGGTCGCGTGAATGGGTCGAGTCCGCCCGCCTGGCGGCGCAGTGGTTCGACGACCAGGGCGTCATCGAGTGGACGGTGATCCCGGACTACCCGGACTACTACCACCCCGACGTCGAGGGATCCCGGCCGTGGGGTCGCTACCTGACCGGCGCGCCGTTCGACGGCGAGCGCCTCGGCGACTGGCGCGGCGACCTGCTCGAAGGCCCGCACTTCCCGGTCGGCATGACCTACGCCGAGGTCTTCGAACTCGGCGGACTGTCACGCCGCGCGGAGATGGCCGCGACGCTGGCCGAGCGCCGCGCTGCCGACGTGATGACCTACGGCCAGGGCATCGTCGCGGCCTTCGCCACCGCCGCTCGACGGCTCGGCGTCGATCTGCGGCTGCGCACCGAGGTCGTCGAGGTGCTCGCCGAGGACGGTCGGGTCACCGGCGTGCGCGTGGTCGGCCCCGACGGCGAGCAGACCCTGCACGGACCGGTCGTGCTCGCCACCGGCTCGCACGACTGGAGCCCCGTGATCTCGCGCAGCGTGACGGGCCTCGACCCCGACGACGCCGGCAGCGTCGCACCCCCGACGCTGCGCGGCGACCACTTCGCCTTCGCGGAGCAGGTCGGCGCCGAGGTGCGCTCGATCCCGGCGTGGGCGGCGCCGGTGCTGCCCGGTTACCTGCTGCCCGAACCCGCCTTCGACGGCGACACGGGGTTCCGCCCCTGCTACGAGCACTGCGTGCCGCACACGTTCATCGTCGATCGCTCCGGGCGTCGCTTCTGCGACGACTCGTTCCACCCGGCGATCGTCGCCGCGGCCCTCGCCGGCGGGGCCGAGGACCGGCCGCACGTCCCCATGTTCATGATCTGGGACGAGCAGCACCACCAGAAGTACGGGCTGGGGGCCACCCCTCCCGGCGGCGAGTACCCCGACGGCCTGGTCACCTCGGCGGCGACGCTGCAGGAGCTCGGCGACGCGCTCGGCATCGACGGCGCCACGCTCGAGGCGACCGCCTCGTCGTTCAACGAGCACGCCGCCGACCTCGAGGACCCCGACTTCGGACGCGGGTCGAACGCATCGGTGCGCCGCTTCCGTGGCGACAACTCGGCGGAGCACCCGAACATCGGCACCGTCGAGCAGGGCCCCTTCCACGGCATGCGGCTCCGCCTGTTGAACACCGGCATCGCGAGCGGTGGGCTGCGCACCACCGACCACGGCCGTGTCGTCGGCACCGACGGCGAGCCCATCGACGGTCTCTACGCCGTGGGCGAGAGTGCGGTTCGCTCGACCGGCGGCGGCGGCTACAACAGCGGCTACTCGCTCAGCCGGGCGATGACCTTCGGCTGGCTGGCCGCCCAGCACAGCCTCGGGCTGTAGGACCCACCGGCACCCCGGTGCACCGGCGGTCGACCGACTCCCGACAGGGGCCGGTCGGCCGCCGTGGGCTCAGCTCGTCGTGGTGTCGTTGAGCCCGCCGAAACGTCGGTCGCGGCGCTGGTACTCGTCGATCGCCGCGTACAGGTCGCCGCGACGGAAGTCGGGCCAGAGCACGTCGGTGAACACGAGCTCCGAGTAGACCGACTCCCACGTCAGGAAGTTCGACAGGCGGTGCTCGCCAGAGGTGCGCACGACCAGCTCCGGGTCGGGCATGGACGGGTCGTAGAGGTGACGTCGGATCGCCTTCTCGTCGATCTTCGCCGCCGGCGTGCCCGCAGCGACCATCGCCTTCACGGCGTCGACGATCTCGGCGCGACCGCCGTAGTTGAACGCCATCGACACCGTCATGGTGCGGTTCTTCTTCGTCAGCTCGAGCGTGTCGTCGATGTGGCGCAGCACACGCTTGGGCACCCGCCAGTCACGTCGGCCGATGAACTGCATCTTGATGTCGGCTGCGTGCAGCTCGTCGCGCCGCGTCAGCAGCAGCCGCTCGTTGAAGTTCATGAGGAACTTCACCTCGTCGACCGGACGCTTCCAGTTCTCGGTCGAGAACGCGTAGACGGTCAGCCAGCGGATCCCGGCGTCGAGCGCACCCCAGATCGCGTCCATCAGGGCCTCTTCGCCCGCGGCGTGGCCGTCGGTGCGGGGCAGCCCACGACGCTGTGCCCACCGGCCGTTGCCGTCCATGACGATCGCGACGTGGGTGGGGATGCGACTGCGGTCGAGCTCGGTCAGTTCCACGTTCGGAACGGTACCGCGGCCCACCTCAGGTCGACGACGCCGCGGCGTCGGCGGCAGGGATCGTCCTCAGCACAGTGATGACGCCCGCCGGGCAGGACTGAGCGCCGAGCCACGCTGCCTCGGCGAGCTCGGGCGGCACCTCGACGACGTGCAGGTCGATCAACCCCTCGGCGTCGAGCGTGTAGAGATCGGGGGCCCACCGGTGGCAGTTGCCCCAGCCCTCGCACAACCCGGGGTGCACCCGGACCAGCACCGAGGTGCCCGGCGTCGGGCGCTCGTCGACCACCATCAGTCGGCGCTGGAGGGCCCCGGCCGACGACGCACCGCTCACGACGACGCCCCGAGCGACGCGAGTGTCGAGCGGGAGAGCTCTGCGGTGAGCTGGTCACGTGCCCGGGACCACGGCTGGTGCAGCGCGCACTGCGCGCTGCGGCCGCACGGCCGGTCCTCGAGCACGCACTGGCCTCGGTCGGTCGGACCCTCGATCGCCTCGATCACCTCGAGCAGGCTCAGCGTCGCCGGATCCGCTGCCAGGGTGTAGCCACCGTTGCGGCCGGGCGACGACACGACCCAACCGCGACCCACCAGCGGGGTCATCGCCTGGGAGAGGAACCCAGGGGTGGTGCCGACCCGGTCGGCGAGCTCCGTGGAGCGGGTTCGCTCACCGGCCCTCGCGAGCTCCAGCAGCGCACGGGCGGCGAGATCGGATCGTCGGGTGATCTCTAATCTCATAGTACGAGACTAGAGATATCGACCAGGTCCGACCACGTTGCACCCGTCACACCTGCACGCGGTGGCGTGGCACACCACCGCGTCGAGCGCTCAGTAGCCGAGCCGCTCCAGCGATTGGGCCTTGGACTGCCAGTCCTTGTCGACCGTCACGTGCAGTTCGATGAAGGCGCCCGGGGGCAGCTGCTTGCGCACCCGGGTGCCCACCTCCTTGAGCACGCTGCCGCCCTTGCCGATGACGATCCCCTTCTGGGAGTCGCGTTCGACGATGATCTCGACGCGGATGCGTGGCCAGTCCCATTCGGCGACCCGCGTCGCGATCGAGTGCGGCAGCTCCTCACGGGTCACCGCGAGCAGCTGTTCACGGACCAGCTCGGCCACCATGAACGGCTCGGGCATCTGCTCGTCCTGCTCGACCGGGTACCAGCGCGGGCCTTCGGGCAGCCGAGACAGCAGGTGTTCGACGAGGGCGTCGACGCCCTTGCCGGTGCGGGCCGACACCGGGAAGTACTCGCTGAACTCGAAGGCCGAGGCCTTGGTGAGCTGACCGAAGATCTGCTCCTCGTTCGCGGCGTCGACCTTGTTCACCACCACGATCGAGTTCGGCGGCAGCCGTTCGGCGATGTAGCGGTCGCCCGGACCCATGGGCGCGTTCGCCTCGATGAGCAGGCAGGCGACGTCGATGCCCTCGAGGGAGCTGGTCGCCGTGTCGTTGAGCCGCTCCCCCATCAGCGTGCGGGGCTTGTGGATGCCGGGGGTGTCGACGAACACGATCTGCGCGTCGTCCCGGTCGAGCACACCACGGATCTGGTGCCGGGTCGTCTGGGGCTTGTCCGAGACGATCGAGACCTTGCGACCGAGGATCTGGTTGAGCAGCGTCGACTTGCCGACGTTCGGGCGGCCCACGAAGGTCACGAACCCCGAGCGGAAGCCCTCGGGCACGTCCGGGTCGTCCGAGATGCCCGCGGCGGCGAGCATCGCGTCCAGATCGTTGGCAGGTGCTGCAGCGTTGGCAGGTGCTGCAGCGTTGGCAGGTGCTGCAGCGCTGGCAGGTGCTGCAGCGCTGGCAGGTGCTGCAGCGCTGGCAGGTGCTGTGGCGTCGGCAGGTGTCGGCTCGTCGCCCGCGTCCGGCTCCGGAGGGTCCTGCGGCGTGTCCTCGCCGCTCACGCAGAGGGCTCCTGCTCGGTCACGGTCTCCTCGAGGCGGACCAGTCGCAGCCGCACGACGCGGCGGCCGTCGACCCGCTCGACGATCAGGCGGACGCCGTCGGTCTCGACCGAGTCGCCCGGTGCGGGCACCCGTCCGAGCATGCCGAACACGAGCCCGCCCAGCGAGTCGTACTCGCCCTCGGGCAGCGAGAGGTCGAGCTCGCCGTTCACGTCGCCGACGTTGAGCGAGGCGTTCACCAGGACGTCGCCGTTGGACAGCTCCTCGACGTTGGGGACCTCGTCGTCGAACTCGTCGGTGATCTCGCCGACGAGCTCCTCGAGCAGGTCCTCGAGGGTGGCCAGGCCAGCGGTGCCGCCGTACTCGTCGACCACGATCGCCATGTGGGTGTGACGGGCCTGCATCTCGGAGAGCAGCTCGGCGACGCGTTTGGTCTCGGGCACGAACATCGCCGGGCGCAGCACCTCGGACACCGGGCGGTCGCCCTGGCCCTCGCGTTCGACCCGCATGGCGTCCTTCACGTAGACGACACCGACGATGTCGTCGGTGTCCTCGCCGAAGACCGGGAACCGCGACAGGCCCTTGGCGATCGCCTTGTCGACGACCTCGCCGACGGTGCACGCCGAACCGAGCGAGACCATGTCGGTGCGGGGCACCATGATCTCGCGGGTGACGGTGTCGCCGAAGTCGATGATCGACTCGATCAGGTCACGCTCGGACTCCTCGATCACCGAGTGCTCCATCGCCTCCTCGGCGAGGGCGAGGATCTCCTCCTCCGTGACGAACGGACCCTTCTTCAGACCCTTGCCGGGCAGGATGATGTTCGCCACGCCGATCAGGGCACGGGCCGGCAGACGCAGCACCCAACCCGCGAACTCGACGATCGGCGCGGTCAGCAGCGCCGCACGCTCGGTGTGCTGCAACGCCCAGGTCTTCGGGGCCGCCTCGGCGATCACGAACAGGACCAGCACGTTCAACACGATGCCGATCGCGACGCCGGCGGCACCGAAGAGGTTGGCGGCGAGCACACCGACGAGCGCCGACTGGATGGTCTGCACGATGTTGACCGACAGGTAGATCGAGTTGAGGTCGCGCTCCAGGTTCTCGACGATGCGCAGGACCCTGGCCCCGCGCCGGGGGTCGGTCTGGGCCAGTGCGATCGCCCGGGAGCGTGACATCCGGGTGATCGACGTCTCGGCGAGCGCCAGGATCCCGGCGGTGAACGTCATGATGACGATCACCACCAGCATGACGATGTCGACGGTGCTCATGAGCTCAGGTCTCTCCAGGGGTCTCGGGTCGGGGCACGGTGCAGCGCCGTGAGCAGTGCTCGCTCTCGGCCCCACATGCGATCTCGTTCGTCGGGCTCGGCATGGTCCCAGCCCGCCAGGTGCAGGCCGCCGTGCACGACCAGCAGGGCGAGCTCGTCCTCGACGGTGCCCGCGTGCTCGGGCGCCTGCTGCGCCGCGACGGCCGGGCAGAGCACGACGTCGCCGACGAGTTCGGCGTCGGGCTCGGTGCCGTCGAGCGGGAAGCTCAACACGTCGGTCGGTGCGCCGTCGCCCTCGAGGTGCTCGACCTTGAGCGCGGCGATCTCGTCGGGATCGACGAGGGTCAGCGACGCCTGAGCGCCCGACGGCGCACCCTCGGCGGCGAGCACACGCGACAACAGCCCCGACAGCGCGTCGAGGTCGACAGGGGTCGTGTCACCGGTTCGGTTGTCCGCCGCGACGACGTCGGGGCCAGGGGCACCCTGGTCGCGTCGCGGCCCGGGCGACGGGGGCTCGTCGTCCCGCTCCGAGGGGACGACGTCGGTGATCGGGGTCATCGTCGGTCGTCACCGCCGGGCGGTGAGGTCGCGATGTCGTGGCGCTCGTAGGCGTCGACGATCTGCTGGACGATGCGGTGGCGCACCACGTCGGCGCCGGAGAGCTTCACGAACGAGATGCCCTCGATGCCGCCGAGGATCTTCTCGAGCTTCATGATCCCGGAGCGTCCTCCGGGCACGTCGACCTGGGTGGCGTCGCCGGTGACGACGGCCTTGGAGTTGAAGCCGATGCGGGTGAGGAACATCTTCATCTGCTCGGGCGTCGTGTTCTGCGCCTCGTCGAGGATGATGAACGAGTTGTTGAGCGTGCGACCGCGCATGAAGGCCAGCGGCGCGACCTCGACCACGCCGCGTTCGAGCAGCTTCTGGGCGCCCTCGGCGCCGACCATGTCGTGCAGCGCGTCGTAGAGCGGACGCAGGTACGGGTCGACCTTGGCCATCAGGTCGCCCGGCAGGAAGCCGAGCCGCTCCCCCGCCTCGACCGCCGGTCGGGTCAACACGATGCGTTCGACCTGCTTGGCCTGCAGCGCCTGGCACGCCATCGCGACCGCCAGCCACGACTTGCCGGTGCCGGCGGGACCGATGCCGAAGGTCACGGTGTGGTCGCGGATCGCGTCGACGTAGCGCTTCTGGCCCGAGGTCTTCGGCCGGACGTGTGCGCCCCGGTAGGTGCGCAGGACGTCCGCGGTCAGCACCTCGGACGGCACCTCGTCCGCGCGGACCATGTCGATCGTGCGCTGCAGCGTGGCGGGGTCGAGACGGTGGCCCCGCTCGACGAGCAGCACCAGTTCGGTGAACAGGCGACCCACGGTGACCGACTCGGGCCCAGTGACAGAGATCTCGTTGCCGCGCACCGACACGACCGTGCGCGGGAACGCGTCGGAGACCACGTCGAGCAGCTCGTCGTGGGTGCCGAGCAGCTCGGTCATGAGGTGGTTGCCGGGCACCCGCACCAGCGTGTGGGACAGCGTGCCGTCGTCTGTGGTGAGGCCACCGCTCGGGGCGTCGGAGCGGCCGGACCCTCCGGAGGTTTCGAAGCTGTCCATTGCACGTCAGAGTGTAGTGGTGAACACCGCCGATCACGGGGGCGAGAAAGCAGACGACCTGCTGGCCGAGGCGATCGTGGACGACGCCGTGCGCCGTCGACGGGCCCGGGGCTGGGATCGCCGACGGGCGCTCGACGACGTCGACGTGGCCTCGACGCTCGCCGCGAACGTCGGCGCGCAGGTCGAACTGGCCGTCGCCAGCGGCGACGAGCTGCGCGGCACCCTGAGCTTCGTCGGCGACCGGGTGGTGCACCTCGAGGCGGTCGCGGCGACGCACTGGATCCGAGCGGACGCGGTGATCGCGGTCGCGCCGGCGTCGGGCAGGATCGCCGGCCCCTCGGAGGCAGCCCCGCCCGCCGCAGCCGTCGACGTGCCATCGGACGTGCCATCCGACGTGTCGTCCGGGGCCCCGGATCCGCCCCTCGCGTCGCTGCTCGCCGACCTGGTCGACGACGACCGGTCCGTCGAGCTGCACCTGAGCGGCGGTGTCGTGCTCATCGGGGTGGTCGACGCGGTCGGACGGGCGGTCGTGGTGTCGGATCCGACCGGTGAACGCTGCGTCGTCGCGCCCGACGCGGTGATCTCGGTGGCCCTGCCCGCCTGAGCAGCCCTTTCCGAGCACCCGACCTATTCCTCGGGCAGGCACACGAGACCTCTGGAAGACTGTGGACGCAAGGTCCTCGTCAACGACGACCTCTGGTCGGCCAGGAGGGAGATGTCTTCCAGCGCGACCGTGACAGTGCTCTTCTGCGACGTCGTCGGATCGACGGAACGTCTGGTCCGACTGGGTGACATCGCTGCGGACGAGGACCGGCGGGCGCTCTTCAGCGCGTTGAACGACGCGGTCGAGCGCAACGACGGCGAGGTCGTGAAGCACCTGGGCGACGGCCTGATGGTCGTGTTCGAGCACAGCGCGGTTCGTGCGCTGTCGTGTGCGCGGGACCTGCACATGGCCTCTCGGTGGATCGACACCGAGGATCCCATCAGCCTGCGCATCGGCATCAGCGCCGGCGAGGTCGCACACGAGCAGAGCGACTGGTTCGGCATCCCCGTCGTCGAGGCCGCCCGCCTGTGCAACGCCGCGGCGCCGGGGCAGACCCTCGCCAACGCGGTCGTGCGCCACCTGGTCGGCTCGCGGGCGGGCGACCACCGCATCACCGAGGTCGGCGCCCTGCCGCTCAAGGGCCTGGCCGCACCGCTGCCGACGGTGGACATCTCGTGGCACGACGACCCGTCCCATCCCGTCCTGGCCCCCATGGTGGCGCCGGTCGAGCCGGTCGCGACACCCGAGCCCCCGTCCGACGAGGCGAGCGACCTGCCGACCCCGTCGCTCGACGGCGACGACACCGCACGACCTCCGCGGCGCCGCCGGCGGACCACCCTTGCGATCGCGGCGTTGCTCGCCGTCGTGCTCGTCGGCGGAGGTCTGGCGATGGCGGCTGGAGGCGGCGGCTCGAGCGGCGATGCCAGCGACGGCCTCGAGACCGCGCCGCGCCTGGCCGCTCCGAGGGGCTACACACCGGAGCTGCGCGACGCGGAGTGCGCGCCCGAGATCGTCGACGCCGCTCCCGACGCGGTCTGCCGCGAGCTCCTGGTGCCGGAGTCGCGCGAGGACCCTGACGGAGACAAGGTCGCCGTGCCGGTCACCAGCATCTACGCGGACCACCCGAGCGCGAACCCGGTGGTGCTGGTCGACGTGAACGAGCCGGTGACGACCACGTCGCTGAGCGAGGTCGCCGACGTGCACGCGCTCGGGCTGCGTGGCTTCCAGCCCGGCGACCGCCCCGAGCTCGACTGCCCCGGGATGCGCGACGCGTGGGAACAGACCTTGCGCCTCCGCGCCGACGACCCCGAGGCCATCGGCCGGCGGGTCGAGGCCGCTCGCCAGTGCGCGCAGGACCTGCGAACCGAGGACGTGCAGCTCGACGGCTACAACATGGCCGAGGTCGCCGACGACATCCGGGACCTGGTGATCGTGGACGACCTGGCGCCGGTGAACGTCGCGGGCGGCGGGCTCACGACCACCGCCGTCGCCTCGTTCGCCCGTCACTCACCCGACGCGGTGTCGGCGGTGCTGCTCACCAACCCGGTCAGTCCGGGCAGCTCGCCGCTGGGTGACCCGGTGCACTCGCTCGAGAAGTCCTTCGAGCGACTGGTCGACCTGTGCAACGACGACGAGGAGTGCGCCGCGGAGCACCCCGACCTGACGGGCGAGTACCGGACGAAGTCCGAGCAGTACGCCGCGCAGCCGGTGCTGGTCGCTGCGACGACGCTGGCGGGCACCGGCCCCCACCAGGTGCTGCTCGACGGGCGACGGTGGGCGTCCGCGCTCGAGTCCGCGATGTTCCAGTCCGACCGGCTCGGCCTCATGCCCGAGGCGATCGACGGCGAGGGGACCAGCGACGAGCTGGCCGCCTCGACGGCGATCGAGGAGGAGGCGCGGTTCTTCATCGCCCCCGACGCCCGGGCCGGCGCGACGTTGTCCTACCTGTGCGCGTACGACGCCATCCCGAACCGCACCGCCGAGATCTCGGCGTCCGCGGTCGACGAGTTCGCCGGCGCCGCCGACAAGAGCTTCGCCCCGGTGTGCGAGGCGTGGGACGTCTCCTCGGTCTTCGACCAGCTGTCACGGCCCCTGACGGGCGACGTGCCGGTGCTCATCGCCCAGGGCGGCATCTCGGCATCCGGCACGAACAAGTGGGGTGAGGCGATGGCCGCCCAGCTCGACCATGCGACCCTGGCGAACTTCCCGACGATGAGCGCGGATCTGGCCTACTCGCCCCCGCCGTGCCTGCGGAAGCTGCGCAACGAGTTCATCGTCGATCCCGCGGCGCGCCACGACGTCGAGGCGTGTGAGAAGAAGTCCCCGCCGATCGAGTTCGTCGGGCGCTGAGCCGCCCGCTGCGGAGTCGTTGCGCCGCGTCGGTCACTGAAGTTCCCGGTCGGACGGCCGACAGGTCTGTCAGGCCGTCGACCGCCACCGGCGACGCGCCCGGAACCGAAGGAGCGCAGGACCACATGACCACCGCCCGTCCCGACAACATCAACGCCGGCCCGCACACGAGCGACGACGGCCTGTTCGGTCCCGACTCGGTGACGTGGCGTGGCATGGCACACCCCTCGACGGCCATCGCCGCTGCGACGGCCGCGACGATCCAGATGCTCTACCCCCCGGTGATGTACGTCATCGACCAGGCCTCGAGCTTCCGTGAGAAGCCGGAGCTGCGCGCCCAACGCACCAGCGAGTACGGCACGACGATCACCTACGGCGACGTCGCCTCGGCCGAGAAGGCAGCAGCGACCCTGCGCCGCATCCACGCCCGCTGTCACGCGGTGCACCCCGACACCGGCGAGACGATCAACGCCGATGACGAGCACCTGCTCGTGTGGGTGAACAACGCGCTGACCTGGTCGCTGCTGCGTGGGTGGCAGACCTACGGCTTGGAGCTGAGTCCCGCCGATCGCGACCAGTTCGTCGTCGAGCAGAAGGTCGCGGCGCGGCTCGTCGGCTGCGACCCCGACAAGGTGGCCTCGAGCGCCGCCGAGCTCGAGGAGTACATGACCTCGATGGAGCCGCGACTCGCGCAGACCACGCCGTGCCTGTGGTTCAAGGACCTGATGGCCGCCGCGCCCGACGAAGGCGGCGCACCGGCAGCGTTGGGCAAGTCCTTGATGGTCAACGCGTCGATCGCCCTGATGAGCGATCACCACCGTCGCCTCTACGGCTTTCCGTGGGGTCCCATCCGCGAGCGGCTCGTGGTCGGCACGACCAAGGCAGTGCTCGGCTCGGTCGCCGAGAAGACCCCGTTCGAGACGGCGGTCACGCAGCTGCGTGACTACGTCGACACCCACGCGTTCGGCGCCCGTCGCCAGCGTGAGGTGATCGTGCCTGTCGCCAGCTGAACGAGCTGATCGCCGGGCGCGTGGTCCGGCGCGTCACCCCGGCGTGGCCGCGGTCACGACCCAGGTGCCGGCACCCATCCGGACGACGTCGCCGCCGCGGTGCTCCTCGAGCGCCGCGGCGGCGGCGCGCACGGCACGCTCGCGCACAGCCGGCTCCGCCTGCGCGAGCGCGGTGGCGGTCATCGGGTTCTGTGCGAGCAGTCGTGCGGCGAGCGCGTCCAGGTCGTCGGCGCCGACGAGCACGGCCTGATCGGGTCCGGCGTCGATCGCCACCGACTCGAAGCCGGCCGAGTGCAGCAACGACTCGACGTGCTCCGGGTCCGCCAACGAGAACGGCCCCGGTGCCCCGGGTGTCGGCGCGAGCGCGCCGTCGAGCTGCGCCGCACCGGCGAACACCGGCACGACCATGAAGGGGTTGACCGCGGGCGACTGGAAGCAGATGAAGCCGAGCCGGCCGCCCGGACGGAGCGCCGCGGCGATGTTCGAGAAGGCGAGCACCGGGTCGGGGAAGAACATGACCCCGAAGCGTGAGAACGCGACGTCGAAGGGCTCGTGGTCGAACCACTCGTCCTGGACGTCAGCGGCGAGGTACTCGACGTTCGAGAGTCCGACCGCGGCGGCGCGCCGGGTCGCCTCGTCGAGCATGGTCGTCGACAGGTCGACACCGAGCACGGCGCCGGGCGCCACGATCGAGGCGAGCACACGGGTGGTCGCTCCGGTGCCACATCCGATGTCGAGCACCCGCTCCCCCGCCTGCGGCGCCACGCGTGCGATGACGGCTTCGCCGAACGGAGCGAGCGTGAGATCGAAGGCATCTGCGTGGTCGACCCACGCGTCGCCGACGGCGTGGTTCCAGAGCTCGAACTGCGACGGTTCGGCCATGCCCCGACGCTACGCACCAGCGCCGGTGTGCCGTCGGCGTTTCTCGAGAGAGTCGAGCTCGGGTTCTTCGAGTCAGCTCTCGGCGAGCTCGTCGTCGCCCTCGACCGACGAGGTGTCGAGCGTGCCCGGCTGGATGCGGCACGACTCGATGAACTCGGCGACCTCGGACTCCTTCAGCCGGATCACACGACCGAAGCGGTAGGCGGGGATCTTCCCGTCGTCGATGAACCGGTAGAGCGTGCGGGGCGTGATGCCGAGTCGTCGAGCGCTCTCCACGGTGTTCAGCCAGGTGATGTCCGAGGTGCTCACGAGATCGACTCTAGCGACCCCTGTCGACACCCACGATGACCAACTGGTCGGTTTCAATGCATTTCATGATGTTTGACGACATCTCCCTCTACGTCGTACCGTGCCCGCATGTCATTGCGGGGGCACCGACGACCACTCATCTCGGAGACGCCGGAGGACCGGCGGACGGTCGAGGCCCATCGGTTCCGGCACCGACTGCCGTCGAACCGGGCGGTCGTCGGCGGGTTGCTCGTGACCATCGCCGCGGCCGGCGTGTTCGTCGCCCACCGATCCGCCACCAACCCGCCGACATCCCGGTACGTCGTGCTGACCCGGACCGTCGAAGCGGGCGCGGCGATCACCGGCGACGACCTCGGCACGATCGCCCTCGATCTGCCCGACGACCTGGCGGTCGTCGACGCCGACGACCTCGACTCGATCCTCGGCCGCACCGCGGCGGTCCGACTCGACAAGCTCGACCTGCTCCGACCCGGCGACCTGTACGACACCGGCCGGTTCACCGACCGAGCGTCGATCGAGATCGCGATCGAGCTCCCTGCGGCTCGGGCACTCGACAGCACGATCGCCACCGGCGACGCCGTCGACGTGCTCTCCACCGATCCCGCGGGACGCGGCACCGCGACGGTCGCCGAGGGGGTCCTGGTCACCGGCGTACAGGCGCCGGACGGGTCCGGGATCGGAGCGGACGGCAACGTCGTCGTGCGGCTCGGTCTGCCGGACAGGGCAACGGCCGAGGTGGTGACCGACGCCGCCGTGCGGACCGATGTGAGCCTGGCCCTGCCGGCGCCCGGCGACGCCGCTGAGGAGCGTCCGACGTGAGCGAGGGGCGCTACGTCGTCATCGCCCTGGCCCGGCCCCGCCAGCCGTGGAGCGCCGAGGTGGCCAGGTGGTCGACCTCTGGCGCCGCACCGATCGAGCTCGTGACCTGCATGAGCAGCGACGAGGTCCTCGCCGTGATCGGCTCCGGCCGTCGGGTGTCAGCGCTGCTCGCCGACGCCGGCGCCGCCCGGGTCGACCGGGAGCTGATCCACTCGCTGCGAGGTGCCGCCGTCGCGTCGATCATCGTCGCCGACGGCAAGGTGCAGCGTGACTGGGACTCCCTCGGTGCTGCAGAGATCCTGGGTCCGGGCTTCGACGTCGCGCAGCTGCTCGACACCCTCGGCCGCCATGCGTCGCTCGTCGTCGACGACCTGAGGGTCCCGGCGCGGGTGCAGCTCGACACCCCGCCTCGGGACCGGGCGACGCTGGTCGTCGTCACCGGCACCGGCGGCGCCGGCTCGTCGACGGTCGCGATGGGCATCTCCCAGTCACTCGCCCGCCCCGGGAACGACGGCACCAGCGTGCGGGTCGCCCTGGTCGACGGTGTGCGTCGAGGTGACCTGGCGATGTACCACGACGTGGGCGACGTCATCCCCGGGCTGCCCGAACTGGTCGATGCACACCGGGTCGACACCGTCGAACCCGACGAGGTCCGCCGCCTGCTGTTCCACATCACCGAGCGCTCCTACGACGTGCTGCTCGGCCTGCGCCGCCCGAGGGACTGGGTGAGCCTTCGACCACGTTCGGTCGAGGCCGCCCTCGACGGTCTGCGTCGGGCCTACGACACCGTGGTCCTCGACGTCGACGCCGACCTCGAGGGCGAGGACGACACCGGATCGGTCGACGTCGAGGACCGTCATTGCGTCACACGCTGCGGCATGCGCCACGCGGATCTCGTGGTCGTCGTCGGCACGACCGGGCTGAAGGGGCTGCACGACCTCGTCCGACTCACCGACGACGTCGCGCTCGCCGGTGTGCCGCCAGCTCGGATCCTCCCGATCCTCAACCGGGCGACGCGCAACCCAGCCACCAGGTCCTCGACGGCCCTGTCACTCACACGACTCGCCCACGACGGCGACGGCCCACCGCTCGTGCACCTGCCCGTCGCCCGACGGCTCGAGCACGCGCACCGCCAGGTCGCCCGGCTGCCGGAACCCCTGTGTCGGCCGCTCGGTCGAGCGGTGCGACAGATCCTGCTCGATGCCGGTCCCCGCCCGGTGGTCGACCACGACGAGGCACCAGTCCGACCCGGGACGCTCGGGGTGACGCGACACGGCGACTCAGCAGCGCATCGAGAGGTCGCATGAGCATCGACGACCTGACCGCCGCGCGGCCACGATCGCCGCTCGAGGAGATCGAGGCGCTCGTGCAGCAGCGCGCCAGCGCCGACGGCCTCGACGCCGACACCCCCGACGGCCGAAGCCAGCTCCGCAGCCTGATCGACACTGCGGTGCAGGAGTGGTCCGAGGACCACCGTCGCGGCCTGCGCCAACACGCGATCGCCGATCCCGACGGCGTGGCGAGCCGAGCGTTCCGCAACCTCGCGCAGTACGGGCCGCTCACCGACCTGCTGCTCGACGACGACATCTGGGAGATCTGCATCAACGATCCGTCGTCGATCTTCGTGCGCCGCCACAGCACCGGCAGCCAGTACCACCACGAGGTCTTCCACGACGACGACCACGTCTCCCGGACGCTCACCAAGCTCCTCGAGGACTCGACCGCCTCACACCGCAAGCTCGACCCGACCGAAGGGCTGCAGGACGCACAGCTCGACGACGGTGCCCGGCTCCACATCGTGCACGGCGACCTCAGCCGCGGCGGCCACGTGATGGTGAACATCCGCAAGTTCACCGGCGTCGCGATCACCCGCCTCGACGAGCTGGTCGACCGCGGCTCGTTGAGCCACCAGGCCGCCCGGTTCCTCGCGGCGGCGGTCGACGCACGACTGAGCATCGTGTTCGCCGGCGCACCCGGCGCGGGCAAGACGACGCTGCTGTCGTGCTGCGCGGCGGAGCTCGACCCGTCGCTACGGGTCGTGGTGGCGGAAGAGGTGTTCGAGGCCGACATCCCGATCGCCAACCTCGCCAGCATGCAGACCCGGCCCGCACGTCTCGACCGACCCGAGATCGACCTGCGGCGCCTGGTCGCCGGGTTCCTCCGGATGGCACCCGATGTGGCGATCGTCGGCGAGGTCCGCGACCGTGAAGCGCTGCCGCTGCTGTTGACGCTGTCGTCGGGGGTCACCGGCTACACGACGATCCACGCAGGCTCGGCACGCCAGGCACTGACCCGTCTGCGCTTCGTGGCCCAGCTCTCCGAGGCCGCCTCGACCTTGCCGGTCGCAGCGTTGAACAGCCTGGTCAGCGAAGCCGTCGACCTGGTCGTGCACACCGAGCGTGGGCCGAGCGGTCCCCGCGTCACCTCGATCACGGCGGTCGAGGACCTGACCGCCGGACCCGACGCCGTGCAGTTCACAACGACCGAGCTGTTCGCGCGCAGCGGGCCACACGCCGAGCTCGCTCCCACCGGCATCCTCCCGATCCGTGCCGGCGCCCGCCTGGAACGAGCCGGTCACGACGTCCGGGCGTTGTTGGGCGCCTCCGGCGAGGCGGCGACGTGACGGGGCTGTTGCTCGCCGCGCTCGCGGCGATCGGAGTGCACCTGCTCGTGGTGCCCGGCCGTCCGCCGCGCCCTGACCGGCCGTCGGCCGCGAGCCGAGTGGGACGACGTGCGCGCTCGCTGTTGGCACAGGCCGGACTCGACGATGTCTCCCCTCAGCAGTTCGTGGTGGCGTCCGCGCTGGTCGGCGCCGCGGCCATGCTGCCGGCGGTCGCGCTCTTCGGACCCGGGTTCGCCGCGGTCCTCATCGGTGCCGCCGCAGCAGCAGCCCCGGCAGCGGCGTGGCGTCGGCGCCGGGAGGCCACGCGTCGAGCCGCCCGCGAGTCGTGGCCTCGGCTCATCGAGGAGCTGCGCGTCATGACGGGCTCGGCGGGGCGCTCGATCCCACAGGCACTGATCGACGTCGGGCTGAACGGACCCGAGGAGCTGCGACCGGCGTTCCGAGCCGCGCAGCGGGAGTGGGCACTGACCACCGACTTCCCCCGGATGATCTCGGTGCTCAAGGAGCGGCTGGCGGATCCGACCGCCGACGCGGCGTGCGAGACGCTGCTCGTCGCGGCCGAGGTCGGCGGTGACGTCGATCGTCGCCTGGCGGCGCTGGCAGAGGATCGCCGACAGGACCTGCTCGGACGCAAGGAGGCCCACGCCAAGCAGGCGGGCGCACGGTTCGCCCGCTGGTTCGTGGTGCTGGTGCCTGCAGGCATGGCCCTCGCCGGGCTCAGCGTGGGCGACGGTCGCGCCGCGTACCGCACCCCGCAGGGTCAGCTGTTCGTCGCCGTGGGCGTCGCGATGGTCGTCGTGTGCTGGTGGTGGGCGAGCCGGGTCATGCGCCTGCCCGAACCCGACCGGGTGTTCGACGCATGACGCCGCCGGTGTTGGTCCTCGCGTTCGTGGCCGGCGCGGTCGGCGCCGTCCTGGTGCTCGCCGAGCTGCCGTGGTTCGCACGACGTCCGACCGTCGAACGCCTCTCGCCGTACCTGCGTGCCGGACGCCAGACCCGTGCCACACGCGGCTCCACCGACTCGCTCGTGCAGGTGCTGGCCCCGATCGCACAGCAGCTCGGCGCTCGCCTCAGCGCTGCCCTCGGCGTGACCGAGAGCCTCGCGGTGCGGCTACAGCGAGCGGGCGAACCCCTCCGTCCCGAGGAGTTCCGGGTCCGGCAGCTCACACGAGGTGTCGTCACGCTCCTCGTCGCGAGCGCCGCGGCCATCTGGCTCGGCCCACCACTCGCCGTGTCGCTCACCGTGGTGCTCGGGGCCCCGACGCTGGTCGTGCTCGGCGACGAGCAGCGTCTCTCGACACTGGCCGCTCGACGGCAGCGGTCGTTGAGCGCCGAGCTGCCGGTGGTCGTCGAGCAGCTCGGCATGCTGCTCTCGGCAGGCTTCTCGGTGAGCAGCGCCCTGACCCGACTGTCATCCCGCAGCGACGGGGTGATCGCCCAGGAGCTGCGCGTCGTCATCCGCAACGTCCGACACGGAGCCACCGAAGATGCGGCGCTCGAGGAGTGGGCCCAGCGCTGCGGAGTCGACGCGGTACGGCGACTCGTCGCGGTGCTCTCGTTGCACGGCACCACGAGCGACCTCGGATCGCTGATCTCGGACGAAGCCCACGCCGTCCGGGCCGAGGCCCAGCGCGAACTGCTCGAGTCGATCGAGCGGCGCTCGCAGCTGGTGTGGATCCCAGTGACCGTCGCGACCCTCGTGCCCGGCCTCATCTTCCTCGCCGTGCCGTTCATCGCCGCCATGTCGCAGGTGACCGGGTCATGACCACCTCACCCTGCGTCGCGACGCCACCCGGCCGCGCATCCGAACCACCGCCGCCCCGACATGAAGGAGCACCCGATGCCCGACTCACCACGACCCGACTCACCACGACCCGACTCACCGAGACCCGCTCGGGACGAACGCGGCGAGGGCGTGATCTCGACGGCGATCGCGGTGCTGATCGTCGCCTTTCTCGGCATCGCCCTGTGGACCGGCTTCGACGCCATGATGAACGACGCGACGGACCGGACCCGTGCCCAGGTCGAACAGATCGGCGACTGACTCCCCGCTCGGAGCGGGCGAGCGGACTGCTCAGCGCCGTCATCGGCGTCGGGGTCGTCATGGTCATGCTGGGTGTCTGCACGAACATCGCCGTGGGGCTCTGGACCCGGAGCGTCGTCGATGCCGTCGCGTACGACGCGGCTCGTGACGTCGCCACAGCACCGCCGGGCGCCGATCCGCTGCTCACCCGAGCCGACGCGCTCGAACGCGCCGAGGATGCCCTCGGCGACTTCGGTCGACGGGTGCGCTTCGAGTTCGAGTCGGCACCGGACGCCGACCACGTCGTGCTGCACGTCGTGGCACCCGCCAACTCGGTCCTGCCGGCGGTCGTGGCCGGCGGCTCGATCGTCGGGCCACTCGACCGTCGCATCGTCATCAGACGGGAGGTGCCGTGAGACCCGGAGCGGTTCGACGCCGCGGCGAACGCGGCGCGGTGGGCGGACTCGAGGCGCTGCTGCTGGGATTCCTGGTGCTCTTCGGAGGCGCCGGCCTGATGGTCAACACCTGGGGAGTCATCGAGACCCGCACCGCGCTCGACGCGGCAGCACGCGAGTACCTGCGCGCCTACACCGCCGCGTCCGACCCGAGCTCGGCGGCTCGGGCCGGTGCCGAGGCAGCTCGGCGCGTGCTGGTCGAGCGGGGCACGCCGCTGCGGGGCATGGTCGTCGAGGCACCCGACCCGACCCTGTTCGGGCCGTGCCAACCCGTCGAGGTGACCTTGACGGTCGACGTCGACGAACTGCGAGTCCCGTTCATCGATCGACTCGGACCGTCGACGGTGTCGGTGACGGGCGCCGAGCTCGTCGATGCCCACCGCGAGATGACTCCCGGTGCACGCCACGACGCGGAGACGACGCCCTGTGACCGCTGAACGTGGCTCCGCCCTCGTGCTCGTCCCGGCGGTCACGCTGGTCGTCTTCGCACTCGCCGGCATCGCCGTCGATCTCTCCGCGCTCCATTCCGCCCACCGTTCGCTGCATCGGTCGGTGTCGGCCGCAGCGGACGATGCCGCGGCCATGCTCGACCAGCGCCACCTGCAGATGACCGGCGAGGTGCGCATCGACCCCTCCGCGGCGCAGCGGGTCGCCGCCGCACATCTGGCCACCGTCTCGCTGCCCGGCGACCTGGTCGAACTGCGGACCGACGTCGATCCCGCCGGTGGCACCGTCACCGTCACCGCGACGTTCGTCGTGCGACGGATCCTCCTGCCGGCCTCGGCCTGGTCGGGACGCGACGAGTCATTGCAGGTGAGGTCTCGGGCGAGGGTCCGCGGATGAGGCCGAACGACCAGGTCACGATCGACCCGCCGACGTCCGGGCCGGACGCGATCGACGGCCGTCGACGCGTCCGGCGGGTCGTCGCCGGCGTGGACGAACACGTCGTCAAACAAGGTTCGGGTCGGGAACGAGCCCAACTGCGTCACGAGGCGGACCTGCTGCGACGGCTCGCCGGCTCGAAGGTGGTCGACGTCGTCGAAGTCCGCGAGCACGACGACCTGACCGAGCTGGTACTCGTCGATGCCGGCCACCGATCCCTGGCGGACCTCGACCTGAACACGGTCGATCTGACGCTGCGAGCGCTCCAGCGTCTGACCGAAGCCGTCGCCGACCTGCACGAGCGCGGGTGGTCCCACGGCGCGATCTGTGCCGAGCACGCGGTGGTCAACCAGCGGGGCAACGTGCGACTCTGCTCGCTCGGCTCGGCCAGGCCCGCCGGCGACGGGGTCGGCGACCTCGACGACGACCTCTCGGCGCTGCTGTCGGTGATCGAGCGTCTGGCCGAGCGGCCGACGGCGCAGCGGTCTGGCGTCCGGGAGGGGCTCGAGCGGGCCAGGACCCGGCGACAGCTGGAGCGGCTCGTCGACCGAGCACGTCGACAGCTCGATCGTGGCGAGCTCTCCGCAGCGGCCATCGCCCACGACGTGAGGGACCTGCGGCGCAGCATCGCCGGCGGACGTCGTCGGATCGGAATCGCGCGACCTCGCACATTGGTGCTGGGCGCAGCCGGTGCGGTCGCAGCCACCGTCGTCGTCTCCACGGCGCTCGCGTCGCCGAGTGACCCGCCCACACCGCCCGACTCGACAGCAGTCGACTCGACGGCGTCGCCGTCCCCGAGCACGACGTCTCCGCCCACATCGACTGCGGTCTCCCCCGCTCCGACGGACGCGTCGAGCAACGGCGTGTCCGATGGGTCCTGTGCAGGGCCGGTCGTCGACGTCGACGGGGACGGGTGCGACGACGAGGTGCTCATCGACGGCGAGATCGTCGAGGTCGGAGGCACCCGCTACGCGCTCGGCATCCCGGGCGACACCGCCGTGGTCGGCGACTGGGACTGCGACGGGCGCGCCACCGCCCGGGTGCTGCGGGCGACCTCGGGTGAGGTGTTCGAGTTCGACACCTGGGCCACCGCCGATGCCGACACCGTCGGACGACTCGTCGGCACCGTCGAGGGAGCGGTCGGGATCGTTCGCGGCGACGACCCGACCGAGATCGGATGCGACGTGTTGCACGTCGTCGCCGCCGACGGCTCCAAGGAGGAGCTCTGACCATGCAACGACGACGAACCGCGATCCTCCCACCGCTGTTGTGGAGCATCGGTGCTCTCGGCGCACTCGCTGCGCTCACGCGTGTGGGTCGGGGCGACCCCCGGTTCGCCGTGCCGTCGGACCCCACGACCTGGCCGCAGTGGTGGTCGGGGCTCGATCCGCTCGACGCCGCAGCGGCGATCGGTCGTTGGGTCGCAATGGTGTTGCTCGGCTACCTCGCCGTCGTCGCAGTGCTCCACCTCGCCGCCGCGCTCGCACCACGCGGGCGCCTCCGGAAGGTCGCCAGGGCGGCGACGCCGAGGTTCCTGACCGGGCTGCTCGCCGGTGCGGTCGTCGTGGCCGGCAGCTCCGCCGTCGGAGCGACAGCACCCGACGACACCACGACCACGTCAGCGCTCGACGGATCGAACCCTCCGGTGATGCGGGTCCTCGAGGCGACCGCCACCCACGACACGGTGCCTCCGCCGACGACGGTCACTGCACCCGCTCCCACCACGACCACGACCACGACCATCGCGCCGGCGCCATCGGCGGCCACTCCGCTGCCGTACTTCACCTCGCCGGCTGCACCAACGTCGGCCTCGGCAGGCGATCCGAGTCCAGTGACTCAGGCCCCGTCACCAGGGGTCGCAGCCGAGGTGGTCGTCGCGCCGGGTGACCACCTGTGGGCGATCGCCGAGCGGACCGTCGCACAGCGCCTCGGCCCTGGCGCCGACGACACCACCATCGCCGACTATTGGCGCCGCCTCATCGACGCCAACCACGACCGACTCGTCAACCCACGTGACCCCGGCCTCATCCACCCCGGCCAACGACTCGTCCTGCCGGGATGAACGCCGGGTCGAGCCCGGTCAGACCGACGGTGGCCGTTCCAGCGGCAGTCCGAAGTGCACGAAGGACGCCTGCCCGAGGAAGCAGTTGATGGTGTCGATCCTGCCGCCGGTGAGGTGGAGGACGTCCAGCGAGATCGCACGGAAGGTGACGTCGTCGCCCGACCGACGGTAGTTGGCGGTGGCGGGCTGCCCGTTGGCCGAAGTGAGCACCAGGCGCCACTCGTCGGGCCGATCGGGAGCGAGGATCGCCTCGAAGAAGGCGGCGGCCGCGTCGAGACCTCGGCACGGCGGCTCGGGCGGCATGGTGATGCCGATGCCCTCATCGAGCATCGCCACGATCGTCGCGGCGTCGCCGCGTTCGTGCGCCTCGACGTAGCGACGGAGCACGACTCGGTCCGCTGCGTCGAGAACGGGGCGACGCCACCGGTCACGCTCCGCGGGTGTGCGATGACGCAGGTCCCGACGGGCACGCTGCACCAGGCTGTTGGCCGAGGACTCGCTCACCTGCAGCGCCTCGGCGGTCTCTGCGGCGGTCCAACCCAGCAGATCCCTCCCGATCAGCGCAGCACGCTGCCGCTCCGGCAGGTGCTGCAGCGCAGCGATCAGTGCCAGCTCGACCGTCTCCTTCGACGCGATGCTCTGCAGCGGATCGTCGGTGTCGGGCAACCGGCCAGCGGGCAACCGGCCCTCTGGCAGCCGACTGTCGGGATAGGGCTGGATGCTCGTGTCCGACTCGAGCACGTCGTCGAAAGTAGCGAGGACGGTGCGTCGCTCCGCTCGCTTCAAGTGGTCCAGGCACGCGTTGGTCGCGATGCGGTACAGCCACGTGCGCATCGAGGAGCGTCCTTCGAAGTGCTCGCGTCCCTTCCACGCCCGCTCGAACGTCTCCTGCACGAGGTCGTCGGCAGTGTCGACGGAGGCGGTCATGCGATAGCAGTGGACGTGCAGCTCGCGCCGATGACGTTCGAGCAGCGATCCGAACGATGCGGCCGGCCCCGTCATCTCGTCATCGGTCACGACACCTGCCTCCCCCGCCGTCCGCGACGGTAGCGGTGAGTTCGATGTGCCGTGCCGATGGCCTCGGGTGGTGGCGCGCCTCGGCCACGGCGTCGTGCTCATGGTTCGAGATCCATGGCAGCCAGCCCCGAGCTCGGGTCGACGGGGAACGAGACGTGCTGGTGGATCATCTGCCAGCGGCCGCCGGCCTTGCGGAAGACGCGGGTACCTCGTGACCACGTGGTCGACGACGATCCGTCGGGGCCGATTCCGGACATCTGGTTGAGGCCCCACGTGACCGCGATGTCGCCGCGCACGATGACCTCGAGGTCGGGCACCGTCCACACGAAGCGGTCGGGTTGGGAGTCGAAGCCGATGGCGCACTCCTCCCGGATGAGATCGATGTCGGCGACCTGCAGTGGGGTCGAGTGCTCGTACGAGACGATGTCCGACGCGATCGGCTCCATCGACGCATCCAGATCCTTCGCCGCAGCCGCGGCGAACCACCTGTCGAACAGTTCCCGGATCTCGCGTTCCTCTGACGTACCCATGGCGACTCCTTCGGTTGAGAGCTACCCCAGTACCGACGAGCGAACCGCCCCGAAGTCATCGCGACGTCGCGAAAGAGCCATCGCGGAGGTGACGGACGCTCCGACGAACTGGCGGCGACGCTGTGCGCCCAGGCCCAGGAAGTCCCCGCTCAAGCCCAGGAGACCTTGGTGTCCTCGACCTGGAAGCGCATCACGGCGACGACGGCGAACGCGACGGTGAACCCGGCGAGCACCAGCAGCGGCACCGCCACGTCCGCCAGGCCGCCCGGCGCCAACGTCACCTCACGGAAGCCCTGCATCGCCCAGTAGGCCGGCGTGAAGGGCGCGATCGCCTGTGCCCAACCCGGGAGGAACTCCACCGGCGTGATCGTGCCGCCCAGACCGCCGATGAGCATCGCCCCGGCGTTCGACAACGCGTTGAGCTGCAGCACCGAGCGGCACACCGACAACAGCATGAAGCCGAGCGCCACCTCCATCAGGACCAACGCCGCGGCCACGGCGACGAACGCCACGACCGAGCCGCGCAGCTCCAGGCCGAAGATCAGGAACCCCGCGCCGAGCAGCACCGTGATCTGCAGCGAGATGGTCAGGATCGGCACGACGCTCTTGCCGGCCATCAGCTCCGGCGTCGTCAGCGGTGAGGCACGCAGGCGTTCCCAGGTGTGCCAGCCGTGCTCACGGAACACCCCGAAGCCGATGTTGCCGACCAGGAAGCCGCTGAAGAGCACCGTCGCTCCGGGCACGATGAACGCGGCGCCGTTCGCCTCGAGGTCCGGGAACCGCAGCGCCATCGCGGCGCCGATCGCGGACTCGTTGAAGGCCATGAAGGCCAGCGGCATGATCGTGAAGATGATCAGGAAGGCGGGGTCGCGCCGCAGGATCCGCAGGTCGTGACGGGCGATCGCTCCGAGGCGGTTCACGACACCAGCTCCTCGTCGACGTCGCTGGCGTACGCCCGACCGGTGACGGACAGGAAGACCGTCTCGAGGCTGGGACGCGACAGGTCGACCGACACCAGTCGGTCCGCGGCGTCGCCCAGTCCTCCGACGAGGGCGGCGGCGGTCGGGCCGGGTTGGTCGGTCGCGATGCGGGCGACAGAACCGGCGATCGTGGCGCCGGGCAGCTCGGGCGCCGGGCCGTCGAAGGTCAGCTCGACCAGGCCCGAGCCGTGGGACTCGATCAGCTCGTCGAGTCGACCACGCGCCAGGATGCGTCCGTGGTCGAGGATCGCGACCGACGCGCCCAGCTCCTCGACCTCGGGCAGGTAGTGGGTGGAGTACAGCACCGCGCACTCCTCGTTCGCGGTGAGCGTGTTGATCGCGTCGAGCAGCCGTGAACGTGTCGCGATGTCGACACCCGTGGTCGGTTCGTCGAGCATCAGGACCTTCGGCCGGTGCACCAGCGCCATGGCGGTGTGCAGCCGCCGCTGCTCGCCACCGGACAGGTTGCGTGCCTGGCGGTCGAGGAAGTCGGTGAGCTCCACCACCTCGGCGACCTCTTCGAGGCGAGCCGCCACCGCGGCGCCCGAGTAGCCGGCGAGCCGGGTGAACAGCTCGAGGTTCTCGCGCACGGTGACCGTCGGGTAGACCGCCGTCTCCTGCGAGGCGAGCCCGACGGCCATGCGTGCCTCACGCGGGTGCTCGGCGATGTCGAGCCCGTCGATGAAGACCCTGCCGCGGTCCGGGGTTCGCAGCCCCGCGATGATCGACACCAGCGTCGTCTTGCCCGCGCCGTTGGGTCCGAGCAGACCGCACACCTCACCGGCGCCGACCGAGAGGCTGACGCCGTGCAGCGCGTCGTGGTCGCCGTAGCGCTTCGCCACGTCGACCACCTCGAGCATCGCTGTGTCCCCCACGGCACCGAGTCTGCCCTGTGCACCGCAACGACGAGGGGTGAGTTTCGAGTCGCCCTTCGCGCAGCGAGGTCCCGGATGCTCGTTCCCTCGACAACTACGGTCTCGCCGAGACAGGCGAGGGAGGGCTCACATGTCGACAGAAGATCCACCGCAGGCGGCACCCGAGCTGGTGGCCGAGCCGGCGGGCGTCTGGGGCCGACGCCAGATCCTCTGGCTCGCGGTCGCGATCGAGGTGTTGGCGCTCGTCCTGGTCGCCGTGACGCTGAGCGCCCGCTTCCGGGTGCCGGGCGCGCTGTGGGTGCTCCTGCCGGCCCTGCTGGTCGTTGGCACGTGGTTGAACTGGCGCCTGTTCCGCACCGACGACTCGCCGCGACTGCCGATCGTCGCGATCGAGCTCGGTCTGCTGATCGGCGGCGCCGCGCTGTTGCTCGCGACGCCGCACCTGGCGTTGCTCGGCCTGTCGTTCGTCCTGCTGTCGCTCGGCATGTTGCTGTCGGAGTGGCGGCGCATCGGGGCTCGCCGCACGCACGCGTACGTGCTGTTCGCGCTGTGCGCCGCGGCGTTGGGCGGCGCCTGGCTGTTGGCCTCGGGGCTGGTCTCGGACAGCGGAGCCCTGGGACGCTCCGGCATCGTGGTGTTCGTGCTGATCGGCGCCGGTGTCGTGATCGGCGAAGCGGGCATCGAGCTGTTCGCCGCGCACGCCTTCGACCGGTGGTCCGTCGGTGGCACGGGTCAGCGCAACCGGCTGATCGTCGGGTCGGTCCTGGTGGCGGCAGCAGTGCTCGTCATGGTGGTCGGGTCGGGGGGTCTCTCGTGGCGCCACCTCGCGGTGCTGCTGGTCGTGATGACGCTGCTGGTGTGGATGGCCTCGTCGGACGGCGACGTGCTCGCGCTGGTCACCGTCGCGGCCTTCGCCGTGCTGGTCGCCGGACTGCCTGACGAGATCGACCTGCCGGAGGACACCCAACCGATCGTCGACGAGGAGTACTTCCTCGCGATCGGCGACTCGTTCATGTCGGGCGAGGGAGCAGAGTCGTTCGTGCCCGGCACGAACACGCTCGAGGTGAACTCGACCGCCACGAACGAGTGCCGGCGCGCATCGACCGCCTGGCCGGTCCTCCTCGCGCAGCAGCCGCCCTCGGAGGTGCCCGAGAAGGTCCTGTTCCTGGCGTGCTCCGGTGCGGTCACCGAGAACATCAGCACCGAGCCGTTCCTCGACGGCGACCGGCTGAGGGGTGCGACGCAGCTGCAGCTCTACGAGGACGCAGCGAGGAACCTCGGTCGGCCACCCGAGTTCGTCGTGCTGAGCGTCGGCGGCAACGACGTCGGGTTCAGCACGATCGGCACCGCGTGCGTGGCGCCGGGGTCGTGTGACGAGGTGGGCCGCCAGGTCGTCGACGAGTTCGTGCCCGACAGGAGCCCGGCGTTCAAGACCGACCTCGTCGGGCTCCGGAGCAAGCTCGACGAGACCTATGCGCGGGTGAAGGCCGCGCTGCCGGGCGTGCCCGTGGTGGTCGTCCCCTACCCGATCCCGCTCGGCGAGGTCGGCGACTGCGACGTGCTGCTCGGGGCCGACGAGCGCGACTTCGTGCGCCGTTTCGTGCGCGACCTCGACCGGGTCATCGAAGTGTCGGCCGCGGAGGCCGGCTTCCACTTCATGACGCCGATGATCGACCGGTCGATCACGCCGCTGTGCGACGACGCCGGCGGACCGGGCCTCAACTTCATCGATCTCGACCCGAAGGTCGGCGACGAGGCCTCCGCGCTGCTGCCCCAGAACTGGAACCACAACAGCCTGCACCCGACCGAAGAGGGCCACGCCCAGATGGCTGCCGCCGCCCGCTCCTGGTTCGACGCCGGCGGCTTCACGATCCCACCGACCGAGCCCGACGACCTGGACGTCACACCTCCGTCGTGGTCGGCGATGTACGCGGACGACGAGCGGGCAGGCGTCGGCGCCGACAACGACATCGAGGGCGGCGCCGGCGACCGCGCACCCGCGCAGTGCGAGCCCCGGGGCGAGGACCGGTGCCTGCTCTACCAGCAGTGGACGGTCTCGCAGATCGCCGAGTTCTACCGGACGGGGATCGTTCCGCTCGCGATCCTGACCCTCGGCCTGCTGCTGATCGTGAACACCGCACGCCGCCGGGGCAAGGGCCTGATCTGGGGGCCGGGCGATCCGGGCGGGCCGGACGCGTGGCTCGTCACCAGGATCCGGGGGTGGCGCTCGAGCCGGCGCTGAGCTCAGGCCGTGGCGAACCAGCCGTCGGTCCCGACGGCGGTGCCCATGCGGGGCACGTACTGGTCGAAGAACACCCGGGCGGTCAGCTCACGGCGACTCCGGACACCCGCCTTCTCGAACACCGACTTCAGGTGGTCCTGCACGGTGTAGGCCGACATGTGCAGCACCTTGGCGATCTCCTTGGTGTCGACCCCCTGGAGCACCAGCTGGGTGACCTCACGCTCGCGGGGTGTCAGGTCGAACGCGGCGACCACCAGCGAGACGATCTCGGGAGGTCGGGCCTCTTCGATCGTGACGACGACGTCGCTCCCCGTGCTCGTCGGACCGCTCAGCGGCGAGGCGTGCAGCACCAGCCAGCGGCCGCTGCGCCCTCGCACCCGCAGTCGTGGTGGGGCGGACGTCAGGCCCGCCGTGTAGCGCCTTGCACCTGCGACCAGCGCGGCGATCACGCTCGCGGAGCCGGACTGCTCGGCGGTGACGCCGAGCTCGTCGAGCCAGGCATGGGCGCCGACGCTGGTCTGGCCGAGGGTGTCGTCGCCGTGCACGATCAGCACGCCCGGACCGTGGCCGTGCTGGACCTCGGGGGCCGCGCGGCTCACCAGGATGCCGGTGCGGATGCCGAGCGCCAGGGCACGCGAGAGCGACGCGACGAAGGTGACCTCGTCCTCGCTGAACTCGACGTCGCCGGTGCGCCGGTGGAACGCGAGACCCGCCCACGTGTGGCCGTCGGCCTGCGCGATGACGCGCAGCTCGTCGGAGAACCCGTAGTCGGGCTGCAGGAACTCGCGGGTGCGGAACAGCGCTGCGGCGTCGGATCGCCCCTCGAGCTGCGAGGCGGTCGCCGGCAGCTCGCGGCGGGACAGCGACATGAAGCTCGTCGGGTTGTCGTTGCCGTACTCCAGCGCCCCCCACTGGGCGTCCGCGTCGTCGTCGGCGACGAGCTCGCCGAGCTTGTAGGTCGCCGTGCACAGCTGCGTGGCGGGATCGACCAGCGCGGTGCACGAGGCGCGGAACGGGACCGCGCGTTGCAGCGACGCACCCAGCTCCGTCAGGAACTCGTCGAGCCCGAGGCCCGCCCGGGCCAGCACCTCGATGTCGGTCCGCACCCTCTCGGACGTCAATGAGCTGATCACTCGTTCAGTGTGCACCGACTTCCGGGTCCTGGACACCCCCAGAACTCTGGGAATCGCGCCACCCGACCGTTCGGGGTCACCAGGTCCACCGACGACCGGGATGGTCGCAAGCGCCGCGGCTCCTCACGATGCAACGGGTCGGACGAACCGACGAACCCTTCACCGAGAGGAAGCGCCATGACGATCAGCGGGTACCCGAGCATCGACTACCTGACCATCCACGACGACATCGGCGATCGCCGAGGCACCGCATCGGCGGTCGCCGCTGCGCCTGCCGGGCAGTCGCCCATGCCCGAACCGGCCCGGCATCTTCCCGTCGAGATCGCACCCGACACCTTCGTCGTCCAGGCCACCCAGGGCGAAGGCGTCGCACCGGTCGCCGTGCACCTGAACGCGATGGTGATCCGCGGCCCGGAGCCGATCATCGTCGACACCGGCGTGCCGGCCCTGGGTGACCGGTACCTGGCCGACATGTGGTCCCTCGTCGATCCCGAGGACGTCCGCTGGGTGTTCCTCAGCCACGACGACATCGACCACCACGGCAACCTCGAGGCGGTCATGACCGCCTGCCCACAGGCGACCCTGGTGACGAGCTGGTTCATGTGGGAGCGCCTGGGCAACCTGCCGACGATCCCGCCGTGGCGCATGCGCTGGGTCGCCGATGGCGAGTCGTTCCAGGCGAACGGCCGGACCTACTCGGCGATCCGCCCACCGCTCTACGACTCCCCGACCACCCGGGGCCTGCTCGACACCGGCACCGGCGTCTACTGGGCGAGCGACTGCTTCGCGACGACGGTCCCCCACGGCGTGCCCGACGTCGGCGAGCTCGACCACGACGAGTGGGTCGTCGCGTCGATCGCGAACGCGCAGGGCCTGAGCCCGTGGGTGATGGACCTGGACCCTCGCCGGTTCCACGCCGAGGTCGACGCACTCGCCTCGCTCGACCTCACGGCGATCGCCTCGTGCCACAGCCCGACGATCACCGGCGCGAACATCGCCGCGGCGTTCGACGCGCTGCACGCGGTGCCGAGCTCGCCGGTCGCTCCCGCTCCCGGTCAGGAGCTGCTCGACTCGATCATCGCCACCGCGTTGGGCGAGACCGCGATGGGAGCGGCAGCACCCGGAGGAGCAGCGTGACCGGCGGTGCTGCGGTGCAGCCGGCGGGCGTCGCGACGCTGGCCGGCCCCCTCGCCGGGGCGGGTCAACGACTCGCGGTCGTCGTCGCCCACCCCGACGACGAGACCTTCGGGTGCGGCTCGCTCATCGCCCAGGCGGCCGCGGCCGGCGCCGAGGTCACCGTCGTGTGCGCGACCCGTGGCGAGCTCGGCGAGCGTCGGGCGGACGGGCTCCGTGACGACTGGCCCCTCGGGCTGGTGCGCGAGACCGAGCTGTGCGAGGCCGCCGCGGTGCTCGGCGTGACCGAGGTCGTGCTGCTCGACCACGTCGACTCGGGCTTCGACGGCGCGGTCGATGCCGGGGCGCTCGTCGCCACCGAGCTCGAGCGCCTGGCGGTCGAGCTCGCGGAACGCCTCGCCGTGATCGGCGCGGATGTCGTCCTCACCCTCGACGGCAGCGACGGCCACCGGGACCACCTGCACGTCCGTGATGCCACGTCGCGGGCCGTGCAGCGTCTCGAGCCCCGACCGCGGCTCGTTTACTCGTGCCTGGCGAACAGCCTGATGCGTCGCTGGGCGGCGGTGATGGCCGAGGCTCAGCCCGACGCGGCGCACCTGACGATCGACGTGGCCGAGCTGGGCCGCCCCGACGATGAGCTCGACGTGATCGACACCTCGGCGGTGCTCGGCATCAGGGAGCGGGCGATCGCGTGTCATCGCAGCCAGGCGTCCCCCTTCGACGAGCTGCCGGCCGACCTGCGTCGGGCGTTCCTGGCCCACGACCACGTCGTCGACGCGACCCCGTTGTGATCGGTCCGGCCGGGCGGGGCGGGCGCCCACGGCTTTACCTTCGGGTCGCGGGCCTCAGTTGCAGCGCTCGTCGATGACCTCGGCGAGGGTCGTGCGTGCCGCCTCGACCGGCGCGGCGTCGATGTTCGAGACCTGCTCGACGACGTCGTCTGCGCTCACCGAACCGCCGAGCACGTCGGCCATCGAACGCTGGTGCTCGGCGAGGGTCCTCGCTGCTGCGGCGACCTCGGCGCTGCGGTCCCCGCCGTCGTCCTCGACGCTGCGCGCGAGGTCGTCGAGCTGCTCGGCGAACTCGGCGAAGCCGTCGGCCGGGGTGCCGGTCTGGGCCGCCGACGCCGACAGCTCGGGCAGTTCGGCGACCCGTCGGCAGAAGCCCGGCTCGTCGACGGTGTCGGGCCGCGAGGTGACCCAGGCCCCGGCGCCGGCTCCCACGACGAGTGCGGCGACCACGCCGATCCACCAGCGTCGCGTCCGTCGGGCCGGTGCCGTCGATCCACCGCCGCCGGTGTCTCCGGTGCCAGTCGGTCCGGAGTCAGTCGGTCCGGAGCCAGTCGGCCCGGAGTCGGTCGTGCCGGTGTGGATGGCGGCGTCGTCGTCCATGGTTCCTCGTGCGGTCGTGTCGTGCAGCGTGTCGTGACGTGCGTCGTCGGCGGGTGTCACGGCCACCACGGTCCGAACTCGCCGTTCTTGGACAGGCCGAACGCCTCGACCCGGTACGACGCGTACAGCTCGTTCCTCGGGATGATGCGGAGCTCTCCCACCACCTTGGCGCCGGCGATCGTCGCCTTGAGCGTCGAGACCCACAGCGACATCTGGACCGCCAGCTTCGCGGAGCCCTCGACGCCGAACAGCAGCTTGTTCCAGCCCTCACCGACCCTGAAGCCGATCGTGCCGTAGACGCTCATGCCGGCCTCGGCGCCGACCTTGAGCGGGCCGAGCGACAGCGACGGCAGAGGCGCCTCGATCCCCAGGCTGAGGGTTCCGAGCGCCGAGGCGAAGCGATTGTCGTTGATGCCGAACTTGAGGTTCAGGCCCGCGGTGTAGATCACCGCGAACTTGAGCGAGCCGCCGATCTCCATGAGGTCGCGGTCCTGGCACAGCTCGCAGTGCGTCCACGCCAGGCGGATGCTGAGCGTCTTGCGGTTGCGCTCGTCGATCTTCTCCTGGCGCTTGTTGTCCGCGACCCGCTTCGCGGCTCCGGCGGCGTCACGCCGCGCGTTGACCGCGCTCGCCGAGGCCTCCTGGCGCTGGAAGCGGTACAGGTCGGCGTCGGCCTTCGCCGTGTCGCGTGCGGCACGGGCTCGCTCGACCTGCAGCGCCGCCTGTGCGACGGCTGCCTCGGTCGTGCGGGCGGCCGCGAGCTGCTGCTTGGTCGACGCCAGCGCCTTGCGTGCGACGCGCAGCTCGTTGGACGCCTGGTTGCGGGCCGCGATGGCGAGCTGCGACTGCCGGGTCGCCTCGGCGAGTGCGGATTCCCGGATCGCCGCCTGCTGCTGCGCGGTCGTCGCCGCGGTGTCCAGCTTCGCTGCCAGGCGTTCCCTGGCCTGCGCCGCGAGATCCGGCTCGTAGGCCGAGTGCAGCTCCGCGGCGGAGAAGGCCTTGCCGGCCAGCTCGTTGAGCTGGTCGGTCACGTCGGACGTCACGCCGCCGACGGGTGCAAGGGACCGGCCCAGCGCCGAGCCGCCCGAGCCGCCACCCCACTGCATCGAGACCTCACCGGCGATGGTGTAAGCGCACTTCTGCAGGTAGAACGCGGCGCTGACCTTGGCGGTGAAGACCTGGGTGCTCAGGCCGAGCTCGAGCAGGGCACCCGGCGCGGGCAGCTCGTTGGCGTCCGCGGGGTCGTCGGTGTTGGCCAGCGTCAAGGGCCGGGTCCCGATCCCCTTGGGCACCGCGGCGTCCATGCCCCCGGGGAGCTTCAGCGTGGCGTTGCCGGTGAGCTCGTAGACGGTGCCGCCGTCCAGTCGGAACACGCGCCCGGTCAGGGTCGGCGAGTTGCTCCAGATCTTGCAGCTGCCGGGACGCGTCGCCATCGAGACCTCGACGAGGGAGCCGGTGGCAGAGGCGTCGGGCCGGACCGTCACGCGCACGTCGCCGCGCAGGCCGCGCAGCGACACGTCGCTCACCGATCCGGTCAGCGTGGCCGCGCCGGTGGCGTCGACCGTTCCGCTCACGGTGACCGGTGTGTCGGTGTCGAACAGGCCGAGGGAGAGCACGGCGCGCTGCTCGGACCGCACGGAGTCGCCGGAGCGAGAGAACGTCGCGGTGGCGGGCGCCTGGAAGCCGTCGAGGGTCACGGGTGCGGTGCCGACGGTGCGGAAGAGGTAGTCACCCGCTCGCAGGGTGCCGCCGTCGGGGCCCGGCGATTCGGCGGTCGCGTAGCGGCCGGAGAGCTCGACCGGGGTCTGGAAGCTGCCGGCGAGCAGCGCCTGGGTCCGGACGTCGATGCCCGCCGGATCGACGTGCACCGCCGTCGACGTCCAGGTCCGCGAGCCGGTGTCGAGGGTCGCGGTGCGGCCGACCGAGGTGACCGTGACGGGCACTGCGGCGGACCGGTCGTAGGTGACCTGGAGCGCGGTGGTCAGCGAGCCCTTCGGGAGCGCGAAGCGGGTGCTGGCGACCGAGCCGGTCAGCGAGGTGATCGCACCGGCGGACAGCAGCCCGTCTAGCCGCAGCGGGACCGGGGTCCCGAGGATCGTCGCGGTCGCGCCCAGGTGCAGCGTCGGCGACCCGGCGCCGGGTGTGGTCGAGGTGTCGATCGAGAGGCTCGCGTCGCGCAGCGTCAGCCGGTCGCCGATGACCAGGTCGTCCGCGCGGCCCTCGAGGTGCAGACGTCCGGTGCCGTCGGGCTCGCCGGTCGCCTTGCCGCGGACCGTGACCTGGCCACGATCGACCGGCACGGTCGCGTCGACGTCGAGGTAGGCCGTGCCGTACGCGACGGTCACGGTGAGCTGCGCCTCGTGCAGATCGACGCCCCCGATGTCGACCTGGCCGAGGGCGCTCTTGCTCGACCCCGTCAGCGTGAGCGGGTCGAGCGGTGTGACGACGTGTCCCAGCACCGGGTCGTACAGCTGGAGTGAGGTGCCGGTCGTCGGCTCGTCGACGAGCGTGCACCCGTCGGGCCCCCAGGCGAGCAGCGCGGTCGTCGGGACGAGCAGTCCCGCCGAGCCGACGTCGACGGCGTGTGCGTCGTCGGTCAGCGTCACCGTCAGGCAGTCGCGCCGTTCGGTGAGATCGAGCGCCACGGGGCGCTCGGCGCCGGACGGCAGAGCGAGCGGCCCGGTGACCTCGCCCGGCAGCACCGCGGTGGCGTGCACCGAGGCGCTCGGCGTGGTGCCGACGTCGACGTGCGCTGCCAGGTCGCGCAGCGGCGCGCCGGCCGGGCCGAGCGGCAGCGAGGCGGGACCGCTCTGGCGCAGTTCGAGGTTCATGGTGGCGCCGTGGGCGCCGGCGGCGAGGGCGCCGCTGATCGACGCGGGCACCAAGCTGCCCTGCCACAGGTCCAGGCGCGCCGTGCCGGCGACCGACACCATCAGGGCCGCGGTGCCAGAGGGCTGCGCGGACGCCTCGTAGACCAGGTCCTGCGCCGTGATCGAACCGGTCGCCTCGTCGGAGCCGGCGAGGACCCAACCCGATGTGTCCTCCGGGACCAGGTGGAACGTCGGTGAGTCCGAGCCGTCGGTGAGGTCGACCCGAGCGGTGCCACGCGCCGCGGCGTCGGGCATGCCATCGGGTCGCAGCCACGTCGGCAACGAGAAGTCGCCGACACCGACGAGTCGACCCGCAGGCAGCGTGATTCCGTCGTAGGTGGTGTCCACGTCCGAGACGGCGAGCCGTGCGTCGTCGATGGCCCATCCCTCGACGATCAGGAGCTGCTCCACGTCCATGACGGCGAGCGTCCGGTCGGCTCCGAGCTCGAGGGACGCCGGCACAGGAACGCCGAACGTCGAGGCGGTGCCATCGGCCCGGGTGGAGCTCCCGGTGTCGTCGGTGTGCACCGTGAAGGTCACGTCACGCAGTTCGACCGTGGCGACCTGCACGGCGTCGATCGTCGCTCGCAGCTCCGACTCGCCGGTCGACGGGTCGAGCGAACCGGTGATCGGAGCGCCGGTCGCCGCACCCAGCGCTGGAGCGGCGGCCGAGCCGCTGAACGAGACGGTCGTCTCGGCACCGAGGTCGATCCGGGCGACGAGCTCGGAGAGGACCAGGTGTCGAGCGGGGCTCCACTCGACCGGGGCGGTGCTCAACGGGAGCTCGAGGCGCCCGTCGCGGAGGGTGCCGCTGCCCTCGAGGGCGACCGAGGGACCGTGGTCACCCCACGGTGCCCACGGCGCGGCGTCGCTGACCTGCACCACCCAGGTGCCGGCCGCGGCGTCGGCGACAGAGGCGGCGAGCCGGGCGCGCACGGTGATCGGGTCACGGCCCTCGATGACGAGGTCGGCCACGGCGGTGACGCCCGCCGGTGTCGCCTCGATGTCCGCAGCGGCCACGGTGACGCCGCCGTCCAGGCGGATCGGCCCGTCGAGTGAACCACGTCGGACCGAGTTCGACTCGGTGACGCTGCCGTTCGCGGCGACGGCCACCTCGGTCGACACGGGGATGTCCCGTCCACCCAGGCGGACGCTCCCGGTGCGGCGCACGTCGAGGATCAGCGACCCGTCGGCGTGGGCGCGCCCCGACACGACGATCGCGGGTGCGTCGGAGCGACCTCGTAGCTCGGCGGTGCCGTCGGCACCGAAGGAGACCGAGGTGGAGCCCTTCGACGCGAGCGCGGCGGGCAACCCGACGAACTGCACGGTGAGCGACGCCGCCGAGAGCTCGACCGGTGCTGTTCTGTCGGGTGCGGTGCCGTCGGGCGCTGCGACCGTCGGTCGGGCGAACGGCAGCGTCAGACCACCGGCGGGCACGCGTGCGGCGGGCATCTTCCAGCCGGCGGGCGCCTCGACCTGGCCGTTGCGGATGCGCAGGCCGTCGCGGTCGAGCGCGCCGCCGTCGATCGCGACGCTCGTGCCGCCGGGCAGCGACAGGGTCGCGCCGGTGACGTCGATCGACGTGGCGTCGCTGCAGGCGCCGCCCGGCGCTGCGGTGCCCGCGGGGATCCAGAGCACGATCGCCCCGGACGCGCCGGTGACCGTGGCAGCGGCGCCGGAGGCCAGCGCAGCAGCGGCGCTGCAGAGCTGGTCGGGAGCGACGGCGACGGCCTGTTGCGCTCCACGGGCGATCACCGTGCCGAGCGAGCTCGCGACGGACCTCCCGGAACGCATCGACGGTCCGTCACCGACGGCGAGTCCCAGGCGACGCTCGCGGCCCGGAACGGCGCTGCGGCCGCGTCCCGACGGCCCGGTCGCCGACGGCGCGCCGGACGAGGCCTCGGTCGTGGTCGTCGAAGGCGTGCTGGACGGGGGGAGGCTGGACGAGGGGGCGCTGGAGGGGGTGCGGCCGTCGGGCACCTCGGCCACGGGGTCGCCCAGGTCCTGCACCACGGTCTCGTCGGTCCCGCCGGTGCGTCGCCGCTCGGCCGAGGCGCCGTTCGGCGCGTCGGCGCCGGGCGTCACCAAGCGGATCACGACGTCGTCGGTGACCGCCCGACCGTCGTAGTCGGCCAGGAGCCGGAACGTCAGCGCCACGGGCTCGTCGACGTCACGCTCGATCGCTGGTGCGGTGAAGGTCGCGACGGGACTGGTGGGACCTCGGTCGACGTCGCCGTCGTGCCAGGTGACCGACGGGCCACCGACCTGGGTCCAGCGGACGCGGTGCCCGGAGGCCAGGTCGACCTCACCGTGCAGGGTCACGTCCGCCGGCTGCCACGAGCCGTCGGCTCGCCGCACCGGCGAGATGACCGTGCGATCCGGTCCCGCGTCGACCTCTGCGGTGCCGCGCAGGTCGATCTTGACGCTGCGGCCGGTGCGGTCGCTGCGCGGGTGTGCCTGGCCGCCGGTGGTGGCCCACAGCCACACCGAGGCCTCGGATCGGTCGGTCGTCGCATCGAGCTCGACGCGCAGCGGGCTCGTCGACGCTCCTGGCTCGACCGTGGCGCGGGTCGCGCAGGTCAGGGAGCCGTTCGAGCCGCGGAACCCGGCGTGCACGCAGTTCCAGCCCTCGCCGGTCGCGCCGAGGATCGTCAGGTCCTCGGTCATGTCGATGACGACCACGCCGCCGTCGGCCACGCTGCGACCGCGGTTCTCGGCGCGGACCTCGAGGGTCCCGTTGCCGTGTCGCACCAGCTTCGAGGTCACCGATGCCGTCGGTGACAGGACCGGCCCGTCGGCGGCGACGACCACCTCGACGTCGGACGACGCAGCGTCGGGCACGTCGTCGCCGAGTCCGCCGCGCACGTTCCAGGTGGTGGTCCCGGGGTCGGTCGTGTCGAACGACAGCGGAGCCCGCAGCGTGGCGCCGGGGGCGAGGTCGTCGCCGAGGGTCGTGGTGCAGGTCAGCGGACGGCGTGGCTCGACGCTGCGAGTGCCACCGGGGGCGCAGGTCCACGCATCGTCGCGCGCGACCGGTGCGGATCGACGGCCGTCGGGGCGCAGCTCGACCTGCACCTCGGTGCCACGGCTCGCGGCTCGGGTGCCCTGGTTCCTGATCACCACGTCGACGGGGCCGGTCACGTCGCCGTGCAGCTCGAGCGGCCCGTCGCTCGGCTCGGCGTCGGGGGCCGCCAGCGTGGCGCGCAGCTCGGCCACCGGGGGCGGGTTCACGACGAGGGTCTGGGTGTTCTCGCGGCTGGGTCGTTCCTGATCCGAGTCCGGCGCGAGCGGCAGCTCGGCGCGCAGGGTCAGGTCGTACATGCCGGGTTCGAGGTCGGCGTCGACGTCGACGGGCAGCTCGATCGACGTGACCGCGTCAGCGGTGATCGGCGCGGTCGCGGTGCACGACGCTGCGGCGGCGTCGCAGTCCCATCGCTCGGGTGGACCGGCGCGGTCCCAGTCGACGCGGATGTGCTCGTCGGCGTCCAGGTGGACCACGACGGGCCCCGGGTAGGGGCCGGTACCCAGCGCGGTCAGCCCGCCGAGCAGCAGCTGGCTGTCCGGTGCCGAGATCGACGTGTGCTCCAGCTCGAGCTGGACCGCCACGTCGACCGCGGTCGGCTGCACGACGGTGAACGACACGTCGGTCGTGGCGACGACCGGACTGCCCGCCGCGGTCGCCGTGGCAGCGGCGGTGCCGGTGACCGTCGAGCGGTCGACGGCCCCGGCGGGCGGGGTGACGGTGAGCTGCAGCGCAGCGGCGGTGTCGTACGGGGCGACCTCTTCCTGGTAGGTGCAGGTACCGACTGCGGGATCGCAGGTCCACGAGTCACCGGCCGGGGCGACGGCCAGCCCGTCGCCGACGGCGAACGGCGGGGTCACCACGAGCGAGCCGGGATCGATCCCGTCGACACCCAGGTTCGTGACCTCGAGGTCGATCGTCGACGGCGACCCGGCGACGAGCTGGTCCACCCCGAGCGACACCAGACCGATGGCCTGCGCGGCCAGCGGGGCAGCGCCGTCTGCACGGTCGAGCGCCACGTCGACGGGCTCGAGACCACCGATGCGCACCCGGACCGACGCGCCGCTCACGACGCCGGGGCCGCTCAGGACGAGCATGAGCTGGGTCGCGGTCTGCGCGGCGAGCCGAACCGGGTTGCCGTCGGCGTCCACGAGTCGGCACTCCGTCGAGCGGCACGACCAGGCGGTGCCGTCCTCGGGGTCCTCCGGCGACGGTCGGGCGGACTCGACGACGACGTCGTCGGACTCGATCGTCACGGTGACGTCCACCGGCTCGTCGGTCCCGTTGACGACCGCGCCACCGATGATCGTCGGCGCGCCCATGCGCACCCCGCTGACCGGCTGCAGGATCGACGACAGCTCACCCGGCTCGCGTCGCGCCGCGTCGGCGCTCGCAGCGTCGCCAGCAGAAGGGCCGGCAGCAGAAGGGCCGGCAGCAGAGGGGTCGGTCGGGCCGGGCGCCGTCGGTTCCTGGGCCGCAGCAGGTGCGACGAGGACCGTCGAGGTGACGAGGACGGCGATGACCGAGGCGAACCAGGGCGCGGGGCGGCGACGGGTGCTCATCGGGGCATCAACGGAACGTGACGCTGTCCGCAGGTGTCCCGTCGGCGTCGAGCAGGTGGCTCCGGAGGGTCTCCGTGCCGGTCCAGTTCGACAGCTCGACGTCGAGCGGGGTGCCCGACTCGACCTCGACGTCACGGGCCGCGACGACCGCCTTCTTGCCGTCGGGGGCGTAGCGCACGACCTCGATCTCGAACGAGGCGTCCTCGCTGGCGACGACGTAGATGTCGGCGTCACCCTCGGGGCTCACCAGCAGGAGGCGCCCGGGATTCGACATCCGCGTCGCCCGCACGCGCAGCTCGTAGTGGTACACGTTGCCGCCGTCGTCGGTCGTCTCGGTGGCGACCTCGATCCACGGCACGCGAGGGGCATGGGAGACGTACGCCAGCCGTGACCCGTCCTGGGACAGCTCGATGCGGTCGACACCCCCGGCAGCGATGTCGATGTCGCGGACCACCGCGTCGTACCCCGCGCCGACCAGCCCGAAGACCATGTCGTCGGCGTCCTCGTCGCCCGCGGCGATGGTCACCGTCGACGAGAAGCCGGCCGGGACCCCCAGGAAGGGTGCGGGGTCGTCGGCGAGGCCCGTCAGGAACGGCGTGACCGAGGCGCCGTCGATCTCGTCGACCATCGTGGCGCCGCGTCGGCCGAAGCTGCGCTCCGTCGGGTCGGTGACGTAGAAGTCCGTGGTGCCCAGACGTGCGCCCGGACCGGTCAGCGTGAGCTGGTTGAGCTCCTCGTCGTCGTCGAGCTCACCGGCGCAGAACGGGCACTGCTGCGGCTGGAGACGGATCGAGAGCGGAATCAGGCGCAGGGTGCGGCTCGCAGCGTCACCGGTGTAGAGCGAGGTCTCGTCCTCGGGGTTGGTCGCCGCCTCGTAGGTCCAGGTGTCGTCGATGGTGTCGACCTCGATCGCCCTCGCCACGCCCGGGTGGTTGTTGTCGTAGATCATGATCCACTTCAGGCCGTCGCCACGGTCCTCGATGGCGTACGGGGTCACCGCGTGGCCTCCGCCCATGTCCTCCTGGAAGAAGGCGATCGTGAAGGTGTTCTCGGGTGTGCGCGGACCCGACAGGGTGCGCTCCAGCTGCTCCACGACCTCGGTGGGCGTCAGCTCCTGCTGGTGGGCGACCGACGTGGGCTCGGTGGCCTGCATCGAGAAGAAGCGAGCGATCGACGGGTAGACGTTGGCGTCGACAGCCGGGTCGATGGCGAAGGTCGTCGCCGCGCCGTACTCGCCGGGCTGCTGGGTGCCGGTGTGCAGCACCTGGCTCATGACCGCCATGCCCTCGCAGTGGCCGCCGTCCATGGCCGCGTTGACCTGCTCCATCCAGGTCACCGCCGGCGAGCTCAGGCGGCAGTCGGGTCCGGTGCCCGTCGCACAGATGGCGTCGCCGAAGAGCGTGTACATGTCCTGTGTCCGCAGGTTCACGGGGTTGTCGGCGTTGGTGTAGTTCTCGAACGAGAAGCCGTCGACGGTGGGACGGAACCCGCTGTCGGCGATGTACACCCCGGTGGTCTCCGCCACGGGAGCGGCGACCTCGAGCGTGCTCGACGCGACCGGCTCGCCCAGATCCCTGACGGCTGCATCCTGTCGCTCCGAAGTACAGCCGGCGAGGATCAGCACCGCAGCGGACGCGGCGAGCATCCGACGGGTCGTCGAGGAACGAGAAAGATTCATGGTCCAACCTTCGGACGGTCCTCGCCGAACTTGAGGGGCGTTCGGAACTCCGGTCCGTTCGGCCCATCGACGATCATCCCGAGGACTCGCGACCACGCCGGAAACGACCCTTGAGGGTGTTGTCCGCGCCCGGAGCCATTTGGTATCCACAGACCGAGCGGCTGCGTCCGCGACGGGGCAGCCGCTCGGACATCCATTTCATCCGTTTCCGCAAGGAGGTAGTTGGAATGTTGATTCGCACCGACCCGTTCCGGGACCTCGACCGCATCGCCCAGCAGATGGCCGGGACGATGGCCCGGCCGTCGATGATGCCGATGGACGCGTGGCAGGACGGCGAGGAGTTCGTGGTGGAGCTCGACCTCCCCGGCGTCGACCCCGACCACATCGACCTCGACGTCGAGCGCAACGTCGTCACCGTTCGTGCCGAACGAACGGACCGCGGCGAGACGGCCGACCTGCTGATCTCCGAGCGGCCGCGCGGCATCTTCAGCCGCCAGCTGGTGCTCGGCGACTCGCTGGACACCGAGAAGATCCGGGCGGGTTACGACGCAGGCGTCCTGGTCCTGCGCATCCCGATCACCGAGCGCTCGAAGCCTCGCCGGATCGAGGTCGCCTCAGGAGGTGGGGCACCCAGGAGCATCGGATCGGCTGGTCACGAGGACGCGCACGACGCGTCCTCGGAGGAGAAGGCACCGGCCTGACCCTCACGCCGTCGGGACTGGCCCGCCGCGACCGGCTGGTCGCGCCTCGATCGGCTCAGGCCGGATGGGGCGCGATCCGCCGGCCGCTGATCTCCTCGACGGTGACGCGGATCCACTCGACCCGCAGATCCGGTCGGGACCACGGCACGACGGGCAGGCGTTCCAGCCTGGCCACGTCGTCGCTCTCGACGACGTGGCGGGCCACGCCCTTGGCGAGCACGCTCCAACCCGTGTGCGCCATCGTGTCCCAGTGGTCGACCTCGACGCAGACGGCTCGTTCCATGATCGCCGCGCTCAGCTTCGACCCGGCAGCGCTTCGAAACGCGACGGCACGGCTGTCCAGGGCGATGTTCACCGGCAGGATCACCGGGGAGCCGTCGTCGACGAACCCGATGCGGCCGACCGGCGCAGCATCCAGCAGTCGCCAGCACTCCTCCGGCGAGAGCACCTCCTGTCCGGACCAGTCGGTGTTGAGCTCGGTGCGATCGATCATCGGTCTCCCTTCCGATCGGAGGATCCTCCCCTCCAGCATCTACGCAGACGGCCTCGATGGATAGGGCCCAACGTCCTCGACCCGCGACGATCGACGGCGACCGGCACGCCGTCGACTAAGAACGGGCCGTGAGTGAGGAACCCGAGCAGCAGCCCGACGACGAGGACGTCGCCGGTCCCGGCGCCGACGGCCCCGACGAGTTCGACGGCGCCGACGCCGAGGGGCCGGACGACAGCGACGACGGCGACGGTGACGACGGCTCGACGGACGGGTCCGACCCTCGCCGGAGGCGGCTGATCGTCGGGGCGGCGCTCGGGCTGGTCCTGGCGGTCGTGCTCGGCTTCGTGCTGTTCGGCGGCGGTGGGAGCGGGAGCGCCGACGAGGACGACACCGAGGCGACGACCACGACCCGTGACGTGCCGACGCGGGTGCTCGACCCCGACACGGCCGAGATCGCGACGGTGAAGCCCTCGGTCACGCTCATCGAGGTGCTCGCCGACGCGCCTGCGGGCTGGCACGACTCCGCCGAGGCGGTCCGCATCGACGACGCCGCGGTCGAGCTCGGTGAGCCGGGCCCGAACGCGCAGGACGAGTTGCCGACGATCGAGGGTCCCATCATCGGCCGCTACGCGGTCGAGGACGGCTGGGAGTTCACGAACCCCGGGCCCTACCTTCCCCAGCAGCCGATGACCTTCCTGATCATCGAGCGGCGCGACGAGTGGGCGAAGGTCCTGATGCCGGTGCGCCCCAACCACACCGAGGGCTACATCCGACTCGCCGACGTGACGGTCGAGACGACGGAGTACCGCATCGAGGTGTCCCTGTCGGACACGACGCTCACCGCGTACGACGGCGACGAGGTGCTCGCCGAGACGAAGGTCGTCATCGGCACGCCGTTCTCGCAGACCCCGACGGGCCTCTTCTACGTGACCGACATCGTCCCCTACGAGAACCCCGACGGCGTGTACGGCCCGGTCGCGCTCGCGACGAACGGCTACAGCGAGTGGATGGACGAGTTCGACACCGGGGTGCCCGTCGTCGCGCTGCACGGCACAAGTCGACCCGACCAGGTCGGCCAGGAGATCTCCAACGGCTGCATCCGGGTCCCGAACGACGTCATCGCGATGCTGGCCGAGACGGTGCCCCAGGGGACACCGGTGCTCATCACACCCTGACGGGGCCTCAGCCCAGGCGCAGGCCCATCTCCTCGAGGCGCAGGTCCGCGCCCTCCTCGCCGACGCCGAGGATGCAGGCGATCGCCCGCATGTCGTCGCGACGGATGGTCAGCACCCGACCGTTGAAGTCCTGGCGCTGCACCTGGATCATGCGGAGGTAGCGCGAGAGCATCTCGGACTCGGCGCCCGGCAGCTGCTCGAGTCGGGTCAGGTCGATGCGGGCGCCGGCGACCTCGGGGTCACGGCGAGCCGGCACCTCGTGCTCGGCCTCGCCCTCGCCACCGGGCAGCAGCTGGTCGACGGGCACCCGGTAGAAGCGGGCCAGCCGCTGCAGACGGGGCACCGAGATCGCCCGCTCACCACGTTCGTACGCGCCCAGCACCGACGCCTTGAACTCCTGGGCCGAGATCGCCTCGACCTCCTGGAGCGACAGCCGCTTCTGACGACGGATGTGCCGCAGGCGGTCCCCGACCGCCTTGCTGTAGTCGTCCCGCACCTCTGCGTCGTCGACCGCATCGCCACCGGACACGTCCGTGCCCATGTCGTCGCTGTGCGTCGTGATCATCGTGAAGGCCCTCTCGTCCGCCCCGGCCCGGTGGTCGTCGAAGAACCACCGGTGACTCTCGCTGCACCACTCTGCGTCACCATGGACACCCGTTCCAATGAGGAGAAGTGCCCATCTCAACACTCACCGTGATGGTTCCGAAGCCTCTTGCACCACGCCGAGCCGCAGGGCAACGCTCAGCGCGCCCGCGGTGATCGCCGCGGTCTCCGCCCTCAGGACGTGACCGCCGAGCGTGACCGTCTCGGCCCCGTCGAGCTCGTCGTCGCTCCACCCGCCTTCGGGCCCCACCGCGATCACGACGTCGGTGCGACGCAGGGTGCGCCCGCCGACGTTCGCGAGCACCGCGCCGCGGGCCCGGAGCTCGGCCACGGAGCTCAGGTCGTCGACCTCGGGAACCCAGAGTCGGCGGCACTGCGTGCACGCCTCACGGGCCACACGCCGCAGCCGCTCCAGGTGCTTGCGGGCCCTCGCCTCGTCCCAGCGGACCACCGAGTGCCGGGCGTCGACCGGCACGATCCGGTCGACGCCGAGCTCGGTGAGCTTCTGCACGACGAGCTCCGGCTTCTCGCCCTTCACCAGTGCGAACGCCACCGTGAGCTCGGGCGTCGGCCGGGGCTCGTGGCCGACGTCGCCCATCGGGACGAGCGCCGCGGACCCGTCGAAGGTGCAGGTCCGCCAGCCGCCGGCCCCGTCGGTCGCGCAGACCTCGACGCCCGGTCGCAGTCGCAGCACCCGGGCCAGGTGGTGCAGGTCGGCGTCGGCGAGCTCGGGGGCATCGAGAGCCTCGACGAACACCAGCGCTGCCGCGTCGAGCCACGGCACACCGTGGACCCCGGCGGTGGGCACGGCTCAGCCCTTGAACGCAGTCTTGAACCGCGAGAAGAACCCCTCCTCGGCGGGGGCGACCTCTTCGCCTCGCACCGTGGCGTAGTTGCGCAACAGCGCCTCGGACTCCTCGTCGAGCTTCGTGGGGATCTCGACGCCGATGCGGACCAGCAGGTCGCCGCGGCCACGACCGTCGAGGCGGGGCACTCCCCTGCCCTTGAGCTTGAACACCTTGCCGGCCTGCGTGCCGCGCGGGATCACCAGGTCCTCGGCGCCGTCGAGCGTCTCGAGCTCGAGATGCGCGCCGAGCGCGGCCTGCGCCATCGTGATGTCGAGCTCCTCGACGAGGTCCTCGCCGTGACGCACGAACCGGTCGTGGGACTTGACCCGCAGTCGGACGTACAGGTCGCCCGGCGCGCCGCGACGCACACCGACGGCACCCCGTCCGGTGAGCCGCAACGTCGAGCCCTCGTCGACACCGGCGGGCACGTCGACGGTGTAGGTCTTCTCCTCGATCAGTCGCCCGGCCCCGCTGCAGACGTGGCACGGCGACTCGATGATCATCCCCTGGCCGCTGCAGCGCGGGCAGGCCGAGGCCGACACGATCTGGCCGAGCACCGTCTGGCGCACGACGCGCACCTCGCCGCTGCCGGCGCAGTCGGGGCACGTCATGGCCGTGGTGCCGGGCTCGGCGCCGGTCGAGTCGCACGCCTCGCAGCGCACGGCGGTGCGGACCGACACGTCGCACTGGCAGCCGAACACGGCGTCGGTGAACTCGAGCACCGCCTGCGCGTCCAGGTCCTCGCCCCGAGGCGGGCCTGACGGTCCACGACCACGACCGCCACCGCCGAAGGGGTTGTTGCCGCCGAAGAACGAGTCGAACAGGTCACCCAACCCGCCGGCACCGGAGCCGAACGGATCCGAGAAGTCGAAGCCGTTGGAGTTGCCGAAGCGGTCGTAGCGGTCCCGCTTGGTCGGGTCCGACAGCACCTCGTAGGCCGCTGAGAGCTCCTTGAAGCGCGTCTCGGCGGTGTGGTCGTCGGGGTTCGCATCGGGATGCGACTCGCGGGCCAGCTTCCGGTACGCCTTCTTGATCTCGTCCTGGGTGGCGTCGCGTTCGACTCCGAGGATCTCGTACAGATCTGTCACGACTTCAGCCTTCGCTCAACAGGTTGCTCAAGCGCTGGCTGACCACAGCCACCGCGGACAGCGTCTCGGGGTAGTTCATCCGGGTCGGGCCCAGCACGGCGATCGCGCCGGCCGGTTCACCGCCCGCCGCGTACGGCGCCACGACGAGCGAGCAGTCCGCCAGGGGCGCCACGCCGCTCTCGGAGCCGATCGACACGGCGAGCCCGCCGTCGACGAGTTCCTTGAGCAGGCTCACGACGACGAACTGCTGCTCGAGCAGTCCGAGGACGGACTCGATCGTCTCACGGGCGTCGAACGAGCCGGCGATGCGCGCCCGACCGTCGACGAACACGTGCTGGCCCTCTGCCTCGACCGCGTCGGCCAGGGCCGAGGCCGCCGCGACGGCGAGCTCGGAGCCACGCACCGGCGGCGGGGCCCAGCCGGCGAGCGACGACGCGGTCGCCCCGACCAGGTCACCGGCGAGCACGCCGTTGGCGTCCGCGAGCAGGTCGACGTCGACGTCCTCGCCCAGCTCGATCGTGCGCTTCAGGATCACGCCGTTGCTCATGACCATGATGGCGAGCACCGTGCGAGACGCCAGGTCGATCAGCTGCACCGACCGGATCGTCGACACGTCGTGGGACTCACCGACGACCACCGCGGCGGTGCCGGTCATGTCGGACAGGAGCCGGCTCGTCTCGGCCAGCATCTGCTCGATCTCGCCGTGGGCGGTCGCGAAGAACTCCCGCACCATGCGGACGCTCGTCGGGCTCATCGGGCCCGGCCCGGTCAGGTTGTCGACGAAGAAGCGGTAGCCCTTCTCGGTCGGGATGCGCCCTGCGCTGGTGTGGGGCTGCACCAGGTAGCCCTCACGTTCGAGCAGGGTCATGTCGTTGCGCACGGTCGCGGAGGACACGGCGACGTCGGCCCGAGCAGACACCGTGGACGAACCCACCGGTTGGGCCGTCTCGATGTACTGCTGGACGACGGCGCTGAGGATCGCCGCCTTGCGCTGATCCAGTTGTCGGTCGTCGGCCATTGGCACTCAGTCTACGCGAGTGCCAGCCCGACTCCCTGATCAGCCTGACTCCCTGATCGCACCCCGCCCGGCGACCGCCGGTCGACAACCTGCACTGGACTTTCACAACGATTCCCGTACTCTCCACCTGAACCTTGGGGAGGGGAACGATGAGCATCATCGAAACGGACTTCAGCGACCTCGCGGCGAAGATCGTCGACAACGAGCTGGACACGATGGCCTTCACCGGCCGGCTGGACGACACGGGGCACCTGCAGCCCGACGGCCTGCTCGGCGACCAGGCGGCGATGGATGCGATCCCGGTCGGGATGTACATCCTCGAGCTCGACGGCACCGTGGTCGCGTGCAACGAGACGGCGGTGCAGGCATGGGGGCGGCGTCCCGAGCTCGGGGCGTCCGAGAAGTACTGCGGGGCCCACGTGCTGCGCTACCCCTCGGGCGAGGTGATGCCGCACGCGTCGGCGCCGCCGAGCGTGGTCATCAACAACGGCGGAACGGTGCGCAACGCGGATGTCATCTGCGAGCAGCCCGACGGCACGCTCCTGCTGGCGCTGGTCAACGTGTTCCCGATCCGCGACGCCGAGGACCGGGTCGTCGGAGCGGTGAACATCTTCCGGCACAACACGTCCAAGACGGTGCCCGGCCTGGCGGCCTGAGCCACAGCACGGCCTCGCGGCCTGAGCCACAGGACAGCCTGGCGGCCTGAGCCACCGGACGGCCTGGCGGCCTGAGCCACCGGACAGCCTGGGCGACGCCGATCAGCGGCCCACCTGGGTCGCGGCGATGGCCCGGTACAACGGGTCGCCGGTGGTCGCCTCCTCGAGTGCGGCGGCGTAGACCAGCTTCACGACGTGGGGGTCGTGGCTGTCGAGCGCGGCTCGGGCGATGCCCTGCCAGTCGGCAGGGCATGTGGCCCTGCGCTCGGCCGTCTCGTCGTCCGACGGGAGCCCCGCCCCGAAGCTCACCATCGCAGCGGCCAGCGCCTGCGCGGTCCGCAACGCCAGCTCACGTCGATCGTCGGCCTTGAGGTACGGCGCCAGCGCCCGCGTCGCCCGTGCGCCCGTGACCAGGTGCAGCGTGCCGAAGTGTCGGGGCGTCACGTGGCTCGCCGCGGCCACCGCAGCGACCTCGTCGAGGGTGCGGTCGTCGACCCGGAGTCGCGACAGCTCGGCTCGGAACCAGGGCTCGGCGGCGACGCCGTGCACGTCGAGCGCTGATGCCGGCCCGGCCGACGGATGCGCCAGCACCTGCCGCACCACCTCGGCCACGCCGCGGTCGCCGTCGCCGTCGGGGCGTTGCGGGAGCGGTGTGGCGTGGGCCTCCCAGTTCTCGAGTGCGTTGGCGACCTGAGCGGGGTGTCCGGCGTCGATCGCGAGCTCCAGTCGGATCGGTGCGTGGAAGAACTGCGACTCGGGTGCCACGGCGATCGCCGGCAGGCGTCGACGGACCTCATCCGCGATGCCGTCGCGTTCCATGCGCTCCGCGGGTTCGTCGAGGGTGTCCGGCCGGGTCCTCGGGATCAGGAAGTCGCCGCTGGTCTGCTCGTCGTACCAGCGCTGCAGCTCATCGGCGGTCGCCCCGACCCGGGCGGCGGCAACCAGGCTCATCGCCAGGTGGTTGATGAAACCCCCGCGGGCGCCGGGCCGGAAGCCGAGCTCGGCGTCGAGCAGGCGGTCCATTGCGCCGAGCGCCGCAGGATCGTCCTGAGGCCGTATCGCTGGGTGGGCGATCGATGGAGTAGCGGTGGTGGCAGTGGTGGTGGTGTCCATGCACCGACCGTAAGAGCTCAAGTGAGCTTGAGGTCAAGGGCTCGTTCGCGGGCGCCTCGCTCGGTCGCGCTCGAGCGCGCCCGACCTCATCGAGTGCGCTCAGTCGTCCTCGAGCACGTAGCGCGGGCCGCTGCCCCGCTCCCCCGCTTCGTCGCCCGGGTTCACCAAGCGGCACGCCTTCATCGACAGGCACCCGCAGCCGATGCAGCCGTTGAGTCGGTCCCGCAGACGTTCGATCATCGCGATCTGCGCGTCGAGCCGAGGCCGCCACGACGCCGCCAGCCGCGACCAGTCCTTCTCGCTCGGCGCATGGTCGGTCGGCAGGGTCGACAGCGCCTCACCGATCTCGTCGAGCGACAGCCCGACCTGCTGCGCGGCGCGCACGAACGACACCCGCCGGATCGTGTGGCGCGAGTAGCGGCGCTGACCCGCAGCCGTGCGGTCCGCGGTGATCAGGCCGAGCTCCTCGTAGTAGCGCAGCGCCGAGGGCGCGACGCCCGTGCGTTCGCTCAACGCCCCGATCGTGAGCACGTTGTCCATCAGGGAGACTCCATCAGCGAGCGTCCACTAGCGAGACTCCATCGACGAGGGTCCATCGACATGGCTCCACGGGCGAGTCTCCATCGAGCGCGTCTCAGTCGTCGAGCTTGAGCGCCGAGGTGAAGGCCTCGGAGGGCACGTCGACCCGGCCCAGGCTCTTCATGCGCTTCTTGCCCTTCTTCTGCTTCTCGAGCAGCTTGCGCTTCCGGGACACGTCGCCGCCGTACAGCTTGGCGGTCACGTCCTTGCGGTACGCCTTCACCGTCTGACGGCTCAGGATCTTGGAACCGATCGCAGCCTGGATCGGCACGTCGAACTGCTGCCGGGGGATCAGCTCCTTGAGCTTGTCGACCATCTTCTTGCCGTAGTCGTACGACTTGTCCTTGTGCACGATCGAGCTGAACGCGTCGACCGGGTCACCGGCGATCAGGATGTCGACCTTGACCAGGGCTGCGGCTTCGTAGCCCATCGGCTCGTAGTCGAGGCTGGCGTAGCCCTGCGAGCGGCTCTTCATCTGGTCGAAGAAGTCCGTGACGACCTCGGCAAGAGGCATTCGGTACTGGATCTCGAGGCGCTCCGGCGACAGGTACTCCATCTTCAGCATCTCGCCGCGGCGCGTCTGGCACAGGTCCATGAGCGTGCCGGTGAACGACGAGGGCGTGATGACGGTGACCTTGAGGTACGGCTCGAGCACCTGGTCGATCGCCGAGGGATCCGGCAGGTCGGCCGGGTTGTCGATCGCGAGCTCGACGCCGTCGGAGCGGATGATCTTGTACTCGACCGACGGGGCCGTCGCGATCAGGTTCAGGTCGTACTCGCGCTCGAGGCGTTCCCGCACGATCTCCATGTGCAGCAGGCCGAGGAACCCGCAGCGGAATCCGAACCCGAGCGCTCCCGAGGTCTCGGGCTCGTAGGTGAACGAGCTGTCGTTGAGCCGCAGCTTCTCGAGCGATTCGCGCAGGTCCTCGAACTCGTCACCGTCGACCGGGTAGAGGCCGCAGAACACCATCGGCTTCGGGTCCTGGTAACCGTCGAGCGGCGCCGCGGCGCTGCGGGCGGCCTCGGTCACGGTCTCACCGGAGCGGGCCTCACCCACGTCCTTGATGCCGGCGATCAGGTAGCCCACCTCGCCGGGGCCGAGCGAGGCGACCGGCGTGTTCTCGGGGCGACGCACACCGACCTCGAGCGCCTCGTAGGTCGACCCGGCCTGCATGAAGCGCAGCTTCGAGCCGGTGCGCAGGTGTCCGTTGACCACACGGATCGAGCTGACCACGCCGCGGTACTGGTCGAAGTGCGAGTCGAAGATCAGGCCCTGCAGCGGTGCGTCGGGATCGCCGACCGGGGCGGGGATGCGTTCGACGACGGCGTCGAGCACGTCGCCGACGCCCTCGCCGGTCTTCGCCGAGATGCGCAGGATCTCGTCCGCGGGGATGCCGAGCACCTGCTCGATCTCGGCCGCGTAGGTGTCGGGATCGGCAGCGGGCAGGTCGATCTTGTTGAGCACCGCGACGATCTCGAGGTCGTTCTCGAGCGCCAGGTAGCAGTTGGCCAGCGTCTGGGCCTCGATGCCCTGCGAGGCGTCGACGACCAGGATCACGCCCTCGCACGCCGCCAGCGACCGCGAGACCTCGTAGCCGAAGTCGACGTGACCGGGGGTGTCGATCAGGTTGATCACGTGCCCGCCGTGGTCGAGGCGCACCGACTGAAGCTTGATCGTGATGCCACGTTCCCGCTCGATGTCCATCGAGTCGAGGTACTGCGCCCGCATGTCGCGTGCGTCGACCGCGCCGCAGAGCTCGAGCATGCGGTCGGCCAGCGTCGACTTGCCGTGGTCGATGTGGGCGATGATCGAGATGTTGCGGAGCTGTGCGAGATCGGTCACGGTGAACGCCATTCTGCCCGCGCCGCGGGCGGTTGCCAGCATCGGCGGGATCGGACGGCCGGACGCGGACCTGACGTCGCGGAGGTGACCGGCTATCCTCGAACGGTCGACGTCTGAGAGTCGCGTCCCCCGTTCACCACAGAATCGAACAGAGAACTCACACCCATGGCGAACATCAAGAGCCAGATCAAGCGCAATCGCACCAACGAGGCAGCCCGCGAGCGCAACAAGTCCGTGCGGTCCGCGGTGAAGACGCGGACCAAGCACGCCGAGCGCGCGATCGCCGAGGGCGCGGATGACGCCGCCGAGCTGACCAAGGCAGCGATCAAGTCGATCGACAAGGCAGCCACCAAGGGCGTGTTCCACAAGAACGCCGCCGCCCGTCGCAAGGCGCGCCTGATGCGCGACCTCAACGCAGCGAACGCCTGAACCGACCGTTCTCCGACCGATGCCGCTCCCCGGTGGAGCGGCATCGTCGCGTCCGGGCGCCCGCCAACGCCCGACCGGACGGCAGCGCCCGACCGCACAGCAGCGGGCGCTGCGTCGACGACGGCCGGCGTCAGGAGCTGCCGAGGTCGAACGACGAGACGCTGTCGAGCAGTCGCTGCTGCAGGTCGTAGAACTCGTCGACCGGTCCGTCGTCGGTCCACCAGCTGTCGGGGCGGATGACCACCGTCGCTCGTGACGCGGCGTCGACGCCGAACAGGCCGGGCACGGTGTCCAGGCCGAAGCGCTCCGAGTGCAACACGTCGCCCTCGGTGGAACACGGGCACAACGGGAGCAGACCGAGGCCGTAGTAGCTCTGCTCCGGATCGCTCGAGAACGACGTCATCAGGGCGAGTGCCTCGTCGTCGACGCCCTCGGCGAAGAGCCACTGCAACAGGCGCGCCGCGTCGTCGAGCCCGCTGACGAGCCCGCCGCTGGACCAGGCGCCGCCGCGGTAGCCGTGGCCGTCGGGGTCGGTGACCGGACCCGACGGGTCCTCGTCGGAGCCGATGGCGACACCCGCCTGCTCCGCCATCGAGCGGACCGCGTCCATGTAGGGCACGCCCGAGGCGCGCTCCAGCGCGAGCGCGAGCAGGTAGTAGCCGACTCGCGAGTAGCCGTAGCCCTCGCCCGGTTCGTACGCGAGCTCGTCACGATCCACGAACTCCTGGATCTCCTCGGCGGGGTTGGCCAGGAAGATGTGGCGGCTGAGGTCCTCTGGGATGCCGGCGGTGTGCCGTGCGAGCTGCTCGAGGGTCATGTCGTCGGCGCGGGGCACCTCGGGCACCCAGCGCCCGAGGGGATCGTCGAGTGCGACGACTCCGTCGTCGATCAGCCGGACGAACCAGGTCGTCGTCACCGCCTTGGTCATCGACCACCACGCCAGGCCGTCGGGCTCCCGGGCTCCGTCGTCGGCCCAGGCCGCGTGCTGCAGCTCGCCGTCGGGGCCGACGAGTGCGAGGTCGATCCAGCGCGTGCCGACGGTCGTCAGCCGGTCGCGGTGCTCCGCGACCCACTCGTCGAGCACCTGCTGGGCGCCGACACCCGCGACGACGGCGGGCACCTCGTCGGCCGCCTCGCCCGACAGGTCGGCATCGACCCGAGCGGCGCGCTCGACCACCGCTCGACCCGACAGCGGTACGTAGGGCGACGCGTCGACCGGGAGCGGCAACACGAGCGCAGCGATCACACACGCGGCACCCGGGACCACGCACGCCCGAGGGAGCACGCGTCGGGCGTCGCGCCCGGCCGCCAGGTCCTCGATGCCACCGAACACGGCGACGGCGGCGGCGATCACCAACGCGACCACGAGCAGCGACAGCGGGATGCGCAACAGGTCCGAGTCGACGCGGGCCTCGACCAACCGGTGCGCGGCGACGAGGCCGAAGCCCTGCCAGAGGTAGATGGTCAACGCCCGCGAGTTGACGACGTGCACGAGCGACTCCCCGCGGGCGCCGAACCGCACCAGCGACGAGCGCCACGCCAACACGAGGGACACGCCTGCGGCCCCGACGGCCATCGTCAGCAGGTACGAGCGGTTGACGACCCCGTCGGCCGGTCCGAGCTGCTGCCACACCAGCAGCGAGGCGATCGCCGCGGCGACGCCGGTCGCGGCGAGCGCCGCCCTGCCCGGCAGCCGCTTGCCCGCCCCGTAGAGCATGCCGGCGAGCACGAACGGTGCGTAGGCCGCGGCGTCGCCGACGGCCATGGGCATCGAGTGGTCACGACCCCACCCCCACACTGCGATGCCGACGCCGACGGCGGCCGCGACCGAGGCCCACCCGAGTCGACGGTGCACGAACCGGAGCACACCCGATCCGATCACGAACCAGAGATAGGCGCGGATGTACCAGAGCGGCACCCACAGCCCGACCAGGTCCGCGCTGCCGATCGGGTCGGCCAGCGGCACGAGCCAGGTCGCGGCGTCGGTCAATTTCGGACGCCATCCGTCGACGAGCATCACGACCCAGCCCGCGGCGGCGTAGGTCCAGTACGGGATGAGCAGACGTCGCGAGCGCTGACGCAGCGTGGCCCACCACCCTCGGCGAACCAGCGACCCCTCGAGCAGCGCGCCGCTGGTGAAGAACATGGCCGGCATGGCCGGGATCCAGCTCAGCCACGCCCACGACCAGGTGTGCCAGAGCACCACCCGCACCACGGCGAGCGAGCGGATCAGGTCGAGCAGCGGGTCGTGCCCGGCGTGCCGGGTCGGAGCCGGGTCGGCGGTGTCCTGATCGACCGAGCGCTCGCCGGTGGAGTTCACCGTCGGCGCCGCCCCGAACCCGAGGCGCTGAGGGCGGCGAGCCGGGCGACGAGCGTCTCGATGACCGCCTGCGCGTCCTGCGCGGTGCGGCCGCGCAGGTCGGCGTCCGCGGCGGCGAGCAGCACCGTCGCTCTCGCCACCTTGGCGCTGCCCAGCCGACGCCCCTGCTCCATCGCCTTCTTCGCAGGGAAGCTCGAGCCCTTCATCCCCAACAACGCGGCGGCTGCCTTGTCGTCGCGGACGCCGCTGCCGTCGAGGCGCAGCATGCGCTCGACGTGGGTCTGCAGCGTCACCATGACCTGGAGGGGGTGTCGCGCCCCGCCGGCGAGCATGCGCTGCAGGTTCGTCACCGCCCTGGGCACGTCGCCCGCGTCGATCGCGTCGGTCAGGTCCCACGGCGGCACCGCGCCCGCGTCGCCGAGGTAGGGCTCGATGTCGTCCGCGCTCACCTCGGCCTCGCCGAAGGTGGCCTCGAGCACGGTCAGGATGCCGCCGAGTCGGCCGACGTCGTCGCCGATGCGGTCGACGAGCGCCCGGCGCGCGCCGGGGTCGAGCGTCACCGGCGACTGCGCGAGCTGGCTGTCGAGCCACATGGAGCGGCCCTTGCCGCTGGGAACTCCCAGGTCGTGGACCTCGCCACCCGCGGCGAGCACGGCGTCGGCCAGCTTCTTCGGGACGGGGTTCTTCGTGGCGCTGGGCGACACCGGCCGCTCCCAGGCGACCACCAGGCAGGCATCCGGGGAGGGGTGCTCCAGGTACTCGAGCACGGGGCCGATGTCCTTGGCCCCGAAGCGGCCTGCGTTGCGGGCGACGACCACACGGTCGCCGAACATCGACAGCGTCGTGGCCGCCATGATGACCTGGCCGAGCTCGTAGTCGTCGCCGTTGAACTCGTCGAGCACCTCGTTGCGGTCCGCGGTGCCGACCAGGCGGTCGATGAGCTCCTTGACGCCCTTGGCGAGCAGGACGTCGTCACCGCCCTTGAGCAGGTGGACCGGCGAGCCCTGTCCGCTCACGACGACACCTGGACCGCGTCGGGGCTCCGTCGCAGCAGCTCGGCCACGACGTCGGCCGTCCGTCGAGCACCCCTGACGTCGTGGGCACGCAGCACCCGACAACCCAGCCGGATGCCCAGGGCGTGCGCGGCGTGGCTCGCCATGCGGCGGTCGGTGACCTCGAGCCCCAGCAGCTCGCCGACGAAGCGCTTGTTGGACGCGGAGAGGAAGGCCGCGAAGCCGAGCGCGGCGAGCTGGTCCGAGGTGCGCAGCAGTGCGAGCGACTGCGGTTCGGTCTTGCCGAGGTCGAGCCCGTCGTCGACCATGACCCGCTGCCGCGGGATGCCAGCGGCGAGCGCATCGTCACCGCGCGCTCGCAGGAACTCCCGCACGTCGACGAGCACGTCGTCGTAGACGGGCTCGGGGTCGGGGATCCGTGGGCCGAGTCGGATGTGGGTCGCGACGACGCTGGCGCCGAACTCGGCGCAGATCGGCAGGTAGTCGGGGCTCGCGAACCCCGAGATGTCGTTGCCCACATCGGCGCCGGCCTCGAGCGAGGCGCGCAGGACCGTCGGGTTCCACGTGTCGACCGAGATCGGCACGTCGAAGCGCTCCCGCAGCGCGGCGATCGCCGGGACGACGCGCTCGAGCTCCTGCTCTGTGCTGACCTCGGGGCCCGGGCCGGCCTTGACACCGCCGACGTCGAGGAAGTCGGCGCCGTCGTCGACGAGGCCCTGTGCCTTGGCCAGGAACCCGTCGAAGTCGAAGTACTGGCCGCCGTCGAAGAACGAGTCCGGCGTCCGGTTCAGGATGCCCATCACGAGCGCGCGGTGGGTGACGTCGAAGCGGTACCTCGACCCCAGTTCCAGGATCACCGTCGAGAAGCTACACGAGCCCCCGGACACCCCCGGCGGCCCTCAACGGCACCTCGGACGACCGCCGTTGCGGTCGGCCGAGGCGGTCGACGGGGCTTGGGTGACAGGCATCGGCGCTCCGAGCTGCTCGGCCACCACCGCTGCCGCGGCGCGGTTCCGCTGCCCGTCCCCGGCGACCACCAGATCGGCTCGGCGCACCCCCAGCTGCCACAGCGACTCGAGCGCGTCGCTCGGACCGGTGGCGCCGTGCACCTCGACGACCACACCGCACTCGCCGACCGAGACGGCGGCGTCACCCAGGTCGTGGCGCCCGGCAGCGGGGCCGGACGGCCACACCGCCCACAGCGCCACCGACGCCGCGCCGGCGACGAGCACCACCCGCACGCCGATGCGCTCGACCCGGCGTGCGAGCACAACGGCCAGCGCGCCCACGCACAGCAGCACCACGAACCGGACGGGGCCCAAGGTCGCCAGGGGCGCACGGGACCCGACGCTCGCGACCCAGTCGACCCAGCGGACCAGCAGCTCGGCGGGGATCTGGAGCAGACCCGACCACGGTTGGCGGACCACCCCGGCAACCACACCGACCGTCACCCCGAGCATCATCACCGCGCCGGCGGCGGGCCCGGCGAGCAGGTTCGTGAGGATCGCGACCGACGGCACCCCGCCGGCCAGGGCGAGCAGCAGGGGCGCGGTCGCGACCTGCGCGGCGATCGTCACCGCGAGCGGCAGGCGCAACCACTCCGGGCCCGGCAACCGATCGGCGAGCGGACGGGCCAGCACCAGCAGCCCTCCCGTCGCGCACACCGACAGCTGGAACCCGACGGAGTGCACGAGCAGCGGGTCGACGACCAGGACGGCCATCACGGTCAGGCACAGCACCCGCAGCCCCGACACCGCTCGTCCCGATGTGACGGCGGCGATCGCGACGGCCGCCATCACGGCCGCTCGCAGCACCGACGGCTCGGCTCGTGTCACCAGGACGAACAACACGAGCAGCACCACCGAGGCGACGAGCCGACTCCTCGGTCCGGCTCGACGCAGCAGCGGCGCCGCAACGGCCAGGACGAAGGCCACGTTCTGACCCGACACGGCGAGCAGGTGGGTCAGACCCGATGCCTCGAACCGGAACCGCATCAGGTCCGACTGGGCACGGTCGTCGCCGAGGACGAGCCCCGTGTACAGCGATGCCCGTTCGTCGCCCATCGACCCGGCGCCGGTCGAGATGGTGCGATGCACCACGTTCGCGGCGCGGTACCAGGGCGGTCCGGGCGAGTGCGGCTCGACGGAACGCACCGCGAGCCGTCCGGCGAGGTGGCGCGACAGCACCCAGCTGCGAGGTGCGTCGTCGAGGTCTCGGGTGCGGCCCTCGAGGCGAACGCGCTCGCCGGTCAGCTTCGACCGCACCGCACCGGCCTGATCGTTCGGGATGTCGGCGACGTAACGACGCCCGTCGACGTCGACGATGGCCTGGAGCGCGAAGTACCGCGGGGCGGGGTCCGACACCAGCACGGCGACGCCGTCGACGCGCTCCGGCGTCGGTACGGCCAACGCGGCGACGGCGTCGTCGGCCCGAGCGCCCGTGAGCGCCGCGACGGCGAGCACGATCACGACCGGCCGGCGCACGACCGCGACGACAGCGAGACCCGCAACGAGTGCGAGCGGCACGGCGAGGGGGAGGGTGAGCAGCGCGGCAGCGGCGACCGTCGCGGCGGCGAGCACGACCGCCAGGTGCTCCCGGAGCATCGGCCGCTCGCCCTGGGGTGGCCGCAGGTCCACACTCGACCATCTGGCCGGCGGATCATCCACCGACGGTCACCAGATCTCGCAACGCCTCGAGCTTGGCCTCGCCGATGCCGCGCACGTCGAGCAGTCCGTCGACCGAGGTGAACGGCCCCTCCTTCTCGCGATGGGCGATGATCGCGGCGGCCGTCGACGGGCCGACGCCCGGCAGCTCGTCGAGCAGGGCGGCGTCGGCCGAGTTGAGGTCGATCACGCCGCCGCCCGGTTCGGCTGCCGCCCCGCTGCCGGCCGCCCCGCCGCCATTCGGACTGCCGGCCGGACCGCCGCCCGTGCTCGGTGCGACGAGCTCGGTGGGTGCCGGTTGTCCGACCACCGGGATCACGACGCGGTGGCCGTCGGCGAGGGGCGCCGCCAGGTTCACCCGGTCGGGGTCCGCATCGGCGCGCAGTCCGCCGGCGGCGTGCACCGCGTCGACGACCCGGCTCGACGCCGGAAGCTCCACCACTCCCGGCGTGCTGACCGCCCCGGCGACGTGCACCATGATCCGTGCGTCCGGCGCCACGCTCGATGACGTGGCCTGCTCACCCGGCGCCGAGGACGGCACGCCGGCGATCGTGGTGGTCGACGCGGCGTCCGCCCGGGGCAGGCGGTCGTCGACCGCGGGTGGGCGTCGTTGCGTGACGACGAGCACCGCCACCACGACGATGCCGACGACGGCGAACAGCACCGCCGGACGTCGGACGAGCGTCGGGAGGTCCGGGCCCGACGGCCACGACCGAACGCCCGAGGCCTCGGCGTTGCGCACCAGGCGATCGAGCGCGTCAACCGATCGGTGGGCGCCGGACTCCGGCTCCGACCCCGGGCCAGGCGAGGGGTCAGGCGACGGGTCCTGCAACGACGACATCGACCCTCCTCGTCTCGCCGACGCGAGCGAAGGGACCCATCGAGGGGCCCATCGTGGAGGGGAAGTCGGGCGTCCCGAGAGCGACGGGACGGCGAGGTCGAACCTAGCGACGAGGGTCGCACGCGACCGTCAGCACTCGAGGGGACCGCTCCCCCGTCACCGGCCGTGCGACCGCCGGGTCCACGAACCGAGGGCTCGAGGTGACACCGGGTGTCGCTCTGAGACCTGAGTTCGCAGAGCCGACCGGCCCTGGCTGGCCCGAGCAGTCGCCGAGGCGTGCTCTAGAAGAGCCGCGCGGTGAGCTGGCGCCGCCAGTCGGCCTTCGCCGGATCGTCGGCCGGCAGCAGCTCGAGCAGATCGACGAACTCCTGGCGGGCGTCGTCGTCGGCCTTCACCCGGTCGAGCAGGCCGGCCAGTCGGCTCGCGACGTCGTCGAGCGCCGAGGGGCCCGTGCGCGCGAGCGCGGCGATGCGGCGGGTCTCGGGCGACTCGGGGATCTTGCCGAGCATGGCCAGCGCGTCGTCGCTGCGACCGTCCGCGGCGAGCAGCTCGGCCAGGGCGAGGATCGCCGGCTCGTCAGCCGGTTCGAGCTCGAGCGCACGGCGCAGCGACGCCTCGTCACCGGCCGCCACGAGCTGCTGCACCTCGGTCAGCTCCTCGACCGGCAGCAGCTTCGCCACGAACGCCTCGATCTCGGCCTCGGGCAAGGCGCCGATGAACTGGTCGACCGGGCGTCCCCCGACGATGGCGAACACCGCGGGAATCGACTGCACACGGAACGCCTGGGCGATCTGCGGGTTGGCGTCGACGTCGACCTTGGCCAGCTCGACCCGGCCGTTCGTGGCGGCGACGACCTTCTCGATGATCGGCCCGAGCGTCTTGCACGGGCCGCACCACTCTGCCCACAGGTCCACGATCACGGGAACCGTCGCGGAGCGATCGATCACGGCGGTCTGGAACGTTGCATCGGTGACATCGACCATGGAGTCGAGTGTACGTGTGCCGACCGGGCTGGTCGGCAGGCCCACTAGGTTGGTTCCATCAATGACGACGACGGGGGAACCAGTGACCCAGCAGGTTGACGGCATCGACCACGGACGTGTCTCCGAGTGGTTCTCGGAGCACATCGGCGACGTCAAGGGCGATCTCCGTTTCGATCTGATCGCCGGCGGTCACTCCAACCTGACCTTCGGCGTGAGCGACGACCTGGGTCGCCGCTGGGTGCTGCGTCGCCCGCCGCTGGGCCAGGTGCTGGCCACCGCGCACGACATGCGCCGCGAGCACAAGATCATCGACGCACTCGGCCCGACCGACGTGCCGGTGCCGACCGTTCGCGGGCTGTGCGAGGACGACGCCGTCAACGGCGCGCCGTTCTACGTGATGGACTTCGTCGAGGGGGCGGTCATCCGTTCCGAGGCACAGGCCGCGGCGTTCGATCCGCCCGCCCGCGCCCGGATCGGCGAGTCGATCGTCGACGTGCTCGCCGCCATCCACGCCGTCGACGTCGACGCGGTCGGCCTGGGCGACCTGGGCCGCAAAGAGGACTACATCGCTCGTCAGCTCAAGCGCTGGTACACGCAGTTCCAGGGCTCCGACGACCAGGTCCCCGGCGGGCTCGACCTGCCCGCGGTGCACGACGTGCACGACAAGCTCGCGGCGAACATCCCCGACCAAGGCCCCGCGGCGATCGTGCACGGCGACTACCGCCTCGACAACTGCCTGATCGGTCCCGACGGTTCCGTCGTCGCGGTGCTCGACTGGGAGATCTGCACCCTCGGCGACCCGCTCGCGGACGTCGGGCTGCTGCACGTCTACTGGGCCGACCCCGACGAGCAGGCGGTCATGCCGCAGGCCTCGCCGACGGCCCTCGACGGGTTCTCGCGCAAGGCCGACCTGATGGCCCGCTACGCCGAGCGGTCCGGTCGCGACCTGTCCGACCTCGATGTGTTCGTCGCGTTCGGCTACTGGAAGCTCACCTGCATCATCGCGGGCGTGTACGCCCGGTACGCGGGCGGCGCGATGGGCGACGTGCCCGCGGAGACCGTGCAGGGCTTCCGCGCCATGCTCGACCAGCTCGCCGCGCAGACCGAGATCGCCGGGGCGAGGATCCGATGAACGACGGCTCGCTCGTCGACGTCCTCCTCCACCCGGAGCTCACCGATCCGGTCATGATCGTCGCGCTCGACGGTTGGATCGACGCCGGCATGGGCGCGGCGAACGCGATGACCGTGCTGCAGAGCGTCACCTCGGCCGAGACCATCGCCGAGTTCGACACCGACCGTCTGCTCGACCACCGGGCACGGCGTCCGGTCGTGCAGCTGGTGAACGGCCTGATCACCGACCTGACGTGGCCGGCGATCGAGCTGCAGGCCGGTCTCGACAGCTCCGGCAACGACGTGCTGCTGCTCGTCGGCGCCGAACCCGACTTCGAGTGGCGCGCCTTCACCGAGACGGTGATCGAGCTGGCCCACAGCTTCGACTGCCGCATGCTCGCGCAGCTCGGCGCCTACCCCGCGCCCGTCGCGCACACCCGCGAGACGAGCCTGTCGGTCACGACGTTCTCCGCGGAGCTGTCCGACACGCTGCACGGCTACGTGCGCGGCACCCTCGAGGTCCCCGGTGGCATCCACTCGGTGCTCGATGTGGCCGCCAACACCAACGGCATCCCGTCGCTCGGCATCTGGGCGCAGGTGCCGCACTACGTGTCGTCGATGCCGTATCCGGCGGCGAGCGTCGCGCTGATCGAGGGCATCGAGGAGATCGCTGGCCTCGATCTCGACCTCGGCCAGCTGGCCACCGACTCCAAGGCGACCCGCATCCGTCTCGACGAGCTCGTCGCCGAGAACGTGCAGCACCAGGCGATGGTCGCCCAGCTCGAAGAGATGATGGACCAGGGCCTGGGTGGTCCCGACGCCGCGCCGACGTTCGGCTTCGACCACCTGCCCAGCGGCGACGAGCTGGCCGAGGAGCTCCAGGAGTTCCTGCGCGAGCACCCCGACGAGGGCTGAGCCGGGAAGACTCGGCTCGGCAGAAGCTGCCGGCTACCCCGGTGGCAGCGGGGTGTAGTCGGGCAGGACGATCCCGTCGGGCAGCTCGTCGTACATGTCGACCGCGCCGTCGGGGTCGAAGACGTTCGGTGTCTCCTCGGGCCACTCCCCCGGTAGGAAGCGCTCGCCGCCGTCGACGTAGCGCCACATGCCGCTGCCCTGCTTGCCGGTCTCGTCCTCGCCGGTCGCCTCGGCGTCCCACCAGACCTCGGTCTGGTCGTCGACACCGGCGTAGTCGACGCCCGGCCAGAAGCCGCGCTCACCCCAGGAGATCTGCGGGCTGATCGGACTGCTCTCGATGATGTCGGCAGCGAAGATCACCGCTCGGAACATCTCGTGGGTCAGGTCGGTGCCGACGCCCTGGAGCACCGAGTACAGGAACTGCATGTTCGGCAGGATCAGGTTCGAGTTCGCGCGAGCGGGCGGCTCCTCGCCGTAGAACCACTCGTAGAGGTACACCGCGCCGGCCACGCTCGGCGACACCCGTGCGTACAGGTTCGACGGGCCGAACGCGTGCTGCCACTGCTCCTGGTCGTAGGTGCGGGCGAAGACCGTCGTGTCGACCAGCGCGGAGCCGGTGATGACCCACTCCGGGAAGTAGTCCTGCGCAGTGGCGTTCTCGGTGAGCGTCTGCGGTGCGAGCGGGTCGCCGGTGTAGAGCACCGTCGTGATGCCCTGCGACTTGAGCCGGGCCATGATCTCGCGGGACTCACCCCCGAGCGACACCGGATCGGTGAACGACACGATCTCGCTGAGCTCGATGCCGTAGTCGTCCGCGAGGATCGCCTGGAACTCGTCCTTGAGCTGCTCGGACTGCGGCGACGAGGCCAGGTAGATCAGCCCGTACTTGCGGTCCTTGTCGGCCACGTCGTCGCCGCCGAACTCGGCCGTGCCGCCCGCCAGGCGCTTGCCGATGTACTCCGCCGCCATGAGCGTGCTCTGGTGGGTGTTCTTCTGGATGTCCCACACGTACGGGGCGTTCTGCTCGTACCACTCGATCGTCTGGCCCGGTGTGCACGAGATGCACATCGTCTGGTTCGCGGCGAGCGTCTCGGCGAACGCCTCGGTGAGCAGCGGTCCACCGATGACCGCGAAGGGCTGCAGGTCACGGGCGATGGTCTCGGCATCCGCGGTCGCGGCCACCGCGTCGTTGATGGTGCCGGTCGCGTTGTAGCGGACCAGCTCGACGGTGCGTCCGTAGGTCTCGAAGTAGGTGGCGAGCAGCTCGCTGTAGCCCTGGTAGGTCTCGAAGGTCTGCGTCGGGGTGTCGGTCGCGCCGATCTGCCCGTAGACGAAGCTGAGGATCGGGTCGTTCTCCTGGGGCACGTACACGACGACCTTGATGGCGTCGTCGGTGACCCCCGCCGCGGTCGCACCGCCGCCAGGTCCGTCGTAGGGAGCGAAGCACTCGGCCGCCGGGCGGACCGGCAGCTTGAGCACGCCCTCGTCGACGTCGCATCGCTCCCCCCAGTCGATGTCGTCGACCTCGCCGCGCTCCTCGGCGACGCTGAAGGGCAGCACGTTCTCCGGCAGCTCGACCTCCCCCCCGGCCGCTGCGGTGGTCGTCGGCCCGTCGCTCGCGACCTCAACAGGTGCATCGACGATCAGCACCGCGAGGATCCCCGCGAGCAGCACGACGACCAGGGCGAACGGGCCCCATCTCGCCACGGGGTTCCCGCGACCGGCTCCGTCGTTCATCGCTCTCACGAGGCGCTCCCCTTCGATCCGTGATCCACTGCACCCGACCGCGACACCGCGGCCACGTCGTCGCCCAGGTACGACGCGACGACACGTGGATCGCTCAGCACCGCGGCCGGTTCCCCCTGGGCGATGATCTCGCCGGACTCGAGCGCCACGAGGCGGTCCGAGATCCCGGCGATCAGCGGCATGTCGTGCTCGATGACGACCATCGCGCAGCCGAGCTCGTCGCGCATCCGCAGCAGCAGCGCGCCGAGCTGTTCGACCTCTCGCTGGGCGACGCCGGCGGCGGGTTCGTCGAGCAGCAGCAACGTGGGCTGGTGGGCCACGGCGCAGGCGAACTCGACGATGCGTCGGGTGCCCGTCGACAGCTCGCTGGTGAAGGTCTCGGCGTAGGCGGTCAGGCCGAACACGCCGAGCAGCTCATCGACCCTGGCGCGCACGTGCCGTTCGCTCTCGTAGGCCGGCGGCAGGTGCAACGCCGGGTTGATCGGGTCGCGGACGTCGATCGACTGCTCGAGACCCACGGCGACCGCCTCGGCGACGGTGAGTCCCGGGAACAGCTGGCCGCCCTGGAAGGTGCGCCCCAGGCCCAGCCGTGCCCGACGGTGCGGCGACAGCTCGGAGACGTCACGGCCGGCGAGGCGGATCCGGCCTCCGTCGAGGGGCTGGTACCCGCTGATCAGGTCGAACAACGTGGTCTTGCCGGCGCCGTTCTGACCGATCAGGCCCAGGACCTCTCCGGGCGCGACCGAGAACGTCACGTCCTCGGTCGCCGAGATGCCGCCGAAGCGACGGGTGACGCCGGTGAGCTCCAGCGCCGGCACCGCGTCGGCCCGAGCGATGGCACGGCTCGGCCCCGGGTCGACCGCTGCCGAGCCGTCGGGCGAGGTGTCCACTCGGGCCGTCTCCCCCTCGGCGAGGAAGACGGCTCGCAGCAGGTCGGGGCGTTCGAGCAGCTCCTCTGCCGGACCGGAGAAGCGGATGCGCCCACGCTCCATGAAGTGTGCGGTGGTCGCCATGGTCAGCGCGACGTTGACCGACTGCTCGACCAGGATCACGGTGGTGCCGCCCGCGGCGATCTCGCGGACCAGCGCGGCGAGCTGGCCGACCACCAGCGGCGCCAGGCCCAGGCTCAGCTCGTCGATCAGCAGCAGCTTGGGCTGCGACAGCAGGGCCATGCCGAGGGCGAGCATCTGCTGCTGGCCACCGGACAGGTTCGCGGCGGGCTCGTCGAGGCGTTCACGCAGGATCGGGAAGGTGTCGAGCACCACCTCGACCCGACGTGCGTGCTCGGCGCGGTCCTTGCGCAGCAGCCATCCTGCGGAGCGCAGGTTCTCGGCGACGGTGAGCGACGGGAAGACACCGGCACCGCCCGGCACCTGGGCGATCCCCAGGGCCGCGATCTCGTTCGGCGGCGCGTGGGTGATGTCGCGACCGTCGAAGATGACCGCGCCGTAGTCGGCCTCGGTCAGTCCGGACACGGCACGCAACAGGGTGGACTTGCCCGCGCCGTTGGTCCCGAGCAGGGCGACGATCTCGCCCTCCTTGATCTCGAGGTCGATGTCGAAGAGGACCTGCAGCTGCCCGTAGGACACGTTGAGGTCCTTGATGGTCAGCAGCTTCGAGCGGCCCGCCGCGCGCTCGGCGAGCGCATGGGAGCGGGCCAGCGACGCACCCCAGACGTCGTTGATGTCGCGGCGGATCACCGTGCCGCCCGTCGAGATCATCCAGCCGCCCACGACCAGCACCGGCACCATGACGAGCATGCCCTGGCGGATGCCGAAGCGTTCGCTGACCCAGCCGATGGCCGGCAGCAGCGCGAGGCCCGGGATCGCCCACCACGACGCGACCGAGAACCCGACCGACCGGGCACGTGCCGGGATCGCGAGCGACAGGGTGGCGAACAGGCCGGGTAGCAGCACCGCCAGCACCGACGTCAGCGCGATGTTCGCGAGCACCGTCAGGTAGATGTTCGGCGACAACGCGAAGCAGGCGACCAGCGCGGCACAGGTGAACGACACGCCCTTGAGGAACTTGAAGATCAGGGCCGGGTCACGCAGGAACAGTCGGGTGCCGAGCTTGGCGCCGACGGCGAGGCCGAGGAACTGGAACGGCTCCGCGACCGCGGCGAGGTAGCCGCGTTGCAGCTCGTCGAGGTCGTAGACCTCTTCGTAGAGCAGCCCGCCGAGCGACACGAACCCGATGATCGCCACGGCCAGGAACGGCACGGCGTACCAGATCCGGCGCAGCACCTCGATCTTCCACAGCAGCCGCCACGACTCCGCGAAGCTCGCCCGGGGCTCCTCGGTGTTGCTCAGCTCCTCATCCGCTCCCGCTGCTCGCCGTTCCTGGGCACCGCGGATGGGGTCCTTGATGCGCAGGCCGAGCAGGACCAGCACGATCGTCGGGATCGCGAACACGATGAACGGCGCACGCCACCCGTAGAAGTAGGCGATCGAGCCGGCGAGCAACGGCCCCATGAAGTTGCCGAGCACGTTGGCGGCGCGGTGGAACGAGAAGACCGCCGGTCGTCGGTCGACGCTGTAGAAGTCCGAGAGCAGCGCGTTGTGCGTCGGATCGACGACGGCTCGACCGATGCCGGAGCCGAGTCGGGCGATCACCAGGATGACGATCGTGTTCGCGAAGCCGGTCATCAGCGAGAAGCCCGCCCACAGCGCGGCGCCTCCGAGGGCGATCGCGATGCGGTTGCCGCGGTCCGCCGCGATGGCGATCGGCATCTGCATGACCAGGGCGCCGAGCATGGTGAACGCGACGAGCGTGAGGATGCCGGTGTTCGACATGCCGAACGCGTCTCGCACGTTGGGCAGCAGGATCGCGAACCCGGTGCGGTCGAGCTCGTCGGCGGCGTTGAGCCCGAACAGGATCAGCAGCGGGAACACCGGCCCGGTGCCCACGAGCTCCTGCATGGACTTCGCGGGGTTGCGCAGCGCCCTGGCCCAGGCCCGTGGGTTCACGACGCCCTTGGAGGACTCGCGCAGGTCCTCCCACGTGACGCGGTCAGCCGTCGCGGTCATGCCACCACCTCTGCATCCGGCTCTGCGCCCGACTCTGCGCCCGTCTGGGTCTCGTCGATCGGCCCCGTCTGCGACGGCGCCGTGCCGTCGCCCGGCGGGCCACCCGTCGGCGGCCCGGCACTCGGCGGGTCGTCGTCGGGGTCACCCGAGGAACGGTCGAACGCGAGCACCTCGATGCCGCGTGCTCGGGCGATGCGGCGCAGCACCTCGTCGCGGCCGCGCCAGATCAGCCCGCCGATGCCGTCGGGCAGGGTGAGCAGCACGACGAGCACACCCAGACCGGTCGCGAGGTACGACCAGGGCGCCGGCAGCAACCACTGCGCGCCGCGCTGGAACACGGCGCCGCTGACGGCGCCGAGCAGGCTGCCGAGCCCACCGATGACCGTGGCCACGAACACCGTCAGGCTCTCGTCCGCGCCGTAGGTCACCGGACGGAACGACGCCTGGTGGATGACCAGCACGACACCGGCGACCGCGGCGACGAACCCCGACACGGCGAAGGCGGTGAGCTTGGCGAGCGTCGGATTCACTCCGTAGGCCACGACACCCGGCTCGTTGTCGCGCAGCGCGATCAGCACCCGGCCCACCCGGGAGCGACGCACGCCGCGCAGCGTCACGAGGCTCAGCAGCAGCATGACCAGCGCGAAGAAGTAGAGCCGCAGCGGCGTGTCCAGGTCGATCCGGCCCAACAGGCTCGGCCGCGGGAAGGACCCCTCGGGGATCCAGTCGACGGCGCGGTTCGAGAAGACCCACTCCGACGCGGCGAGCGACAACGCAAGCGTGGTGACCGCCAGGTAGAGCCCCCGGAGCCGCAGCGCGGGCAGGCCCACGAGGATCGCCACCACGGCGCCGATCAGCCCGGCGAGCACCATCGACACGACCGGGTCCCAGCCGCGGTCGACGGTGCACCAGGCACCCAGCGCCGCGCCGACTCCGACGAAGGCCATCTGCCCGAGCGACACCTGCCCGGCCCAACCGGTGAGCACCACGACCGATGTCCCGATCATCGCGAACACGACGACGATGCCCGCCTTGAGCTGACCGTTGGTGCCCATGAGGAACGGGCCGCCGATCAGCAGGACCGCCGCCACGGCGGCGACGGCGAGGTAGCCGAGGCGCACCTCGGGCAGGCGACGCAGCACTGCCGGCACGGGTCGGACCTCGCCCGTGGCGTCGAGCCCGGCGCGGGAGTCGGCATCGGCGCGGGTGTCGCCGCGACGCTGGATCAGCAGGCTCACGATGATCAGCAACGCCAGGATCGGCGAGACCAGGTAGGCGTCGCCGGTGTTCCAGCGGATGCCCGTCTCGAGCAGGCCGAGGGCGACCGCGGTGACCGAGATGACCACGAAGTGCGTCATGCGGCCGATGACCAGTGCGGTCATCGCCCGCAGCACGAGCGACAGCCCGAAACCCAGCCCGAAGGGCAGGCTCGACACGCCGGCGGTCAGGATCACCGAGGCGAACGACAGGACGGCGGCCAGGGTCCACACCTGTGCTTCGAGGCGACGCACGGGGATGCCCAGCAATGCGGCGCGGTCGGACCGGTCCGCCGCGGCACGCACCGCGGTCCCGGTGTCGGTCAGGCGCAGCAGCACCGCGACGGCGACGATGAGCACGGGCGCCACGATCAGCGCGATCAGGTCGTTGGCGTCGAAGGCGACCTGCCCGACCGAGAAGTCGAACTGGAACGGCGCGGGCATCGTACGGATCGCGGGGCCCTCGCCCCAGGCCCTCGGCAGCAGCAGCGCACCGAACGCGAGCAGCTGCGCCAACCCGAGCGTCGCGACGGTCAGCTGCAGCCGTGGGGAGCGGAAGAAGCGGCGCACGACGAGCACGTCGGCGAGCAGCCCGACCGCTGCGGCGGCAGCGAGACCGGCGACGACACCGACGAGCCACGGCACTCCGACGATCGTGATGAGCAGCACCGTGAGCGTCGCCGGGAACGTGCCCAGGTCGCCCTGCGCGAAGTTCACGACGCGGTTGGAGCGCCACACCAGCGCCAGGCCGACCGCGCCGAGTGCACCGAGCATCCCGAGGATCAGCCCGGAGAACATCGCGCCGATCGGCATGGGGAACACGACCAGCTGCACCGCGACGATCACGGCCGGCGCGACGTACAGACCGGCCGTCGACCACGTACGCCCGCGCGGGCCCCACTGTCGCATTCACACCCCCCGGTGTTGCGATGACCACCCCTGCTCCGCCGTGACGGCGAGGCGTTCCGAAGTGTCTACACCGTCTCGTGCACCTCGGGGGCGGACGTCGCGGCGCCGACCGCGTCGCCGTCACACAACGGGGTGAGTCGGACATGGATCCTGGCGCTGCCCCCGCCGACCGCGGCGGCGCGCAGCTGCTCGGCGACCGGTTCGACCACGGCGGCGCCGGTGGTCGCCGTCCAGGTGGGATCGAGCTCGTCGATCGCGGCGACCATGCGGGCGAGCTCGTCGTGCGGCACGGCGGAGACCGCCGCCCGGGTGGCGGCCCAGAGCCCCACCAGCGCGTCGAGCGTCGGGCAGGTGATCGGGTGGCGGTCGACGCCGCGTGCGATGTCGACCCCGGCTCGAAGCGTGACCCAGCAGCGGTCGTCCTGGTCGTGCTCGAGCAGTCGCCGCACCGCGACGGTCCGTCCTCGCAGGTCCGCGCCGGGAACGAACGACGGCCCTTCGAGCGATGGCCCTCCCGACGATGGCCCACCCGACGATGGCCCACCCGCCGATGGTGGAGACGCGGCTGCGGTGACCCATGCGGCCGCGCGACGAGCGGACTCGCCACCGGAGGCGACGTACGCGGCCAGCAGCACCGCGACCGCGGCGTCCGCCGAGGCGCTGCCCGGGATCACCACGGTCGTCTCGTGGGGCGCGTCCGCCAGCGTGATGTCCGGTGCAGCGAGCTCGGGGTCGGCGGACTCGTCGAACCACTCATGGGGAGCCTCCGCCGCCCGCTCCGCGTCGGCGCGGCGCAGCCGCCGAGCGTTCGCCCGCTCCTCGACGAACATCGACGCGACGACGCACCCGCCGAGCGCCAGGATCACCAGCACACAGGTGACCAGCGTCGGGATCATCGCCGTCCTCTCGGACGGCTGGTCGATGCGGTGTCGGTGGGCTCCACTCCTCCTCGATCGGCACGAGGCCGACCGTTCGTGAGGAACCCCCCGAACGGGAGTCTGACTCAGTCCGCCGTGATCGGCAGGAGTGTCGGACTCAGTCCGCGGTGAGCAGCGACAGGCCTCCGTCGAGGTACTGCGCCTTGCACGCCGAACGCTGCAGCTTGCCCGACGACGTCTTGGGCACGGTGCCCGGTTCGACCAGCACGACCGCCTTGGGCGGCACGCCGACGGAGTCGGCGACGACACGCGTGACCTCTCGCGCCAGCTCGTCGAGGTCGTTCGCACGGGCCTCGGCGACCACGATGATGTTCTGGGCACCCTGACGGCCGTCGACGCCGAAGGCGATCACGTTGCCGGGTCGCACGCCGTGCACCTCGCCCGCCACCTTCTCGATGTCCTGCGGGTAGATGTTGCGGCCGCCGATGATGATGACGTCCTTGATGCGTCCGCAGACCACGAGCTGGCCGTCGACGATGTACGCCAGGTCGCCGGTGTGCAGCCAGCCGTCGCGGATGAGCTCGTCGGTGGCCTCCTGGTTGCGGAAGTAGCCCGACGTGAGCGAGTTGCCGCCGATGCGCAGCTCTCCGACCTGGCGCTCCTCGCACGGCTCGCCGGTCGTCGGGTCGCAGACGGCGACCTCGAGGCCGTCGACCGGGGCGCCGAGCATCACCAGCTCGGTGGCGTCCTCGGACTCGGGTTCGGCCGGTTCGGCGCGGCGGTCGTTCTCGAGCACGGCGCGGTCGACCCAGTCGGTGCGCAGACCCGCACCGGGCTCGGGGAACGTGCCGGCGATGCAGACCTCGGCCATGCCGAACGCGGGGAACGCACCCTCGGGGCGGAGGCCGAAGCGCTCCCCCGCCTCGAAGAACGCCCGGAACGTCGTCGGGTCGACCGGCTCGGCACCGTTGAGCCAGACGCGCATCGAGGCGAGGTCGATCTCGGCGTCGGTGCGGCGCAGCGCACGGGCGGCGAGCGCGTAGCTGAAGTTGGGGCCCGCGGTGCCGGTGCCGCCGTAGCGGGTGATCCACTCCATCCACCGGATCGGCTTGGCGAGGAAGTCCTGCGGCGCGCCCTGCACCAGGGTGCAGCCACGCGACATCGGGATGGTCAGCAGTCCGACCAGACCCATGTCGTGGTAGAGCGGCAGCCACGAGACGATGACCTCGTCGTGGGTGATCTTCGCGGCGTTCCAGGCGCCGTCGAGGTTGTTGCAGATGGCACGGTGCGTGAGCATCACGCCCTTCGGCTCCGAGGTGGAGCCCGAGGTGAACTGCAGGATGGCGAGCGCGTTCGGATCGCTCGCCGGACGCGTGTAGTCGTCGTCGGACGCACCGGGGGCGACGAGCTCGTCGAGGGTCAGGAACGGCGGGTCGCCCGGCTCCGGCTCGAGGAACGCCGCCAGGTCGGAGTCGATCAGCACGAGCTTGGTGTCGGAGTTGATGATCCGGGCACGCGTCTGGGCGATGAACTGGTCGATCGCCCCCATCCTCATCGGCAGCGGCATGGTGACCAGCGCCGCTCCCGCCAACCAGGTCGCCTGGATGCCGGTGATCAGCTTGCGCGTCGTCGGGCCGAGCAGCGCGACGTGGTCACCGGGGCGGACGCCGTGGGCCTGCAGCACTGCCGCGGCCAGGCGTGACTCGGCGTGCAGCTGGGGCCACGGAACCGTCGTGTGGTCCTCGCCGGTGACGAACGTGATGTCGCCGTGCGGGTTCGCCGCCACGTCTTCGATTCGGTCGATCAGTGAAAGCACCATGTTCTGACTCTCCAAGCACCCCGTCGGTTACACCCCTGTCATTTGCCACACGGCGCCGCGCACGTGGCGCTGACGCTCACACGACGATGTTCACCAACTTCGGGGGACGAGCGATGACCTTACGCGCCTCACCTTCGCCGAGATGAGCCCGGACCTTCTCGGACCCGAGCGCCGCCGCGACGCAGGCCGACTCGTCCGCGTCCGCCGCGACCTCGATGCGGTCGCGCACCTTGCCGTTCACCTGCACGACGAGGGTGACGCTGTCCTCGACCAGCTGGGACTCGTCGGCCACCGGCCACGCCGTCTCGTGCACGTGCGCGATCGTGTCGTCGCCGGCAGGGCCGTCCGCGGCGCGACGCAGCGCCCACAGCTCGGCGGTCATGTGGGGGCATGCGGGCGCCAGCACCTGGAGCAGGGTGTCGGTCGCGAACTCGAGGGTCTCGCGCTGCGCTCCCTCGTCGGACTGCACGTAGCGGTACAGCTCGTTGACGAAGCCCATGTACTTGGCGACCGCGACGTTGTACGACCAGCGCTCGAAGTCGCCGGTCACCTCCGCGATCAGCCGGTGCGTGGCGCGCACCACTGCCTGGTCCGCAGCGGTGGGGTCGCCGCCGCGCAGGTCGACGGTCAGGTCGGAGTCGGGCACCGCCAGGCGCCACACGCGGGCCAGGAAGCGCGAGCAGCCGTCCAGGCCGAAGTCCTCCCAGTCGACGTCCTCCTCGGGTGGCTTCACCGCCAGGTGGCTGAGGCGCAACGCGTCGGCGCCGAGGGTGTCGATGATCTCCTCGGGAGCGACCAGGTTGCCCTTCGACTTCGACATCTTCGAGCCGTCCAGGCGGATCATGCCCTGGGTGAACAGACGACGGAACGGCTCGCGCAGCTCCTTCGGGGCGATGCCCAGATCGGCGAGCGCCTTGGTGAAGAAGCGGGCGTACATCAGGTGCAGCACGGCGTGCTCGGCGCCGCCGATGTACTGGTCGACGGGCATCCAGCGCGCGACCTCGTCGGCGCGGAACGGCGCCTCGGTCGACCACGGATCGGTGAATCGCAGGTAGTACCAGGAGCTGTCGACGAAGGTGTCCATCGTGTCGGTCTCGCGGCGGGCATGCCCGCCACAGGTCGGACAGGTGGTGTTGAGGAAGCCCTCGTGGGACAGCAGCGGCGACTGGCCCGTCGGCGTGAACTCGACGTCGTCGGGGGCGAGCACGGGGAGCTGGTCGTCGGGGACCGGGACCACGCCGCAGTCGTCGCAGTACACGACTGGGATCGGACAGCCCCAGAACCGCTGGCGGGACAGCAGCCAGTCACGCAGCCGGTAGTTGATCGTGCGTCCGCCCAGGCCTTCCGCTTCGAGCCAGTCCATGGCCGCCGTCTTGGCCTCGTCCTTCAGCAGCCCGTCGAGATCCGGGCCGAGCCCGCCCGAGGAGTTGATGTGCGGGCCGTCGTCGGGGAACGCCTCGCCGTCCCAGCCCTCGGGGCGCTGCACGGTCTCGATGATCGGCAGCCCGAAGATGGTCGCGAAGTCCCAGTCGCGCTGGTCCTCGCCCGGCACGGCCATGACCGCCCCGGTGCCGTAGGTGCCGAGCACGTAGTCGGCCAGGTAGATCGGCACGGCGTCGCCGGTGAACGGGTTGCGGGCGTACGCGCCCGTCGCGGTGCCGCGCTCGCCGAGGGACCGCTCGGTCGACAGCCGGTCGATCTCGGAGGTGGCCCGAGCGACCTCGACGAAGCGCTCGACCTCGGCCCGACGGTCGTCGGTGACGATGCGGCTGACGAGCGGGTGCTCGGGCGCGAGCACGCAGAAGGTCATGCCGTAGCTGGTGTCGGGACGGGTGGTGAACACCTCGAACGACAGCGCCTCGCCGTCGACGACGACCGGTTCGCCGTCCGCGGTCACGACCTGCATCGGGAACTGCGCACCCTCGGAGCGGCCGATCCAGTTGCGCTGCTGGGTGACGACCCGCTCGGGCCAGTCGACCAGCTCCA
>JAEWED010000042.1 GCA_023389745.1 Actinomycetes bacterium | reverse complement strand
ATGCAGCCATGTGGTGAGTCCTCCTCGCAGGGGTGTGCCGGGATCTCCTCCCGCTCGCCCCGAGTCGGAGCGTACCCCAGGAGCCGCTCGGATCTGACGGGGTGTCACGTCGGGGTCGGAGTTCACGGAGCCGAAACGAGCGCCTCACGCAGGGGCAACAATCCTGCACCACATGTCATATATGATGTAGGGAATCTACACGCCGGGTCGGCCGGCGTCCGATCGCTCAGGAGCACTGACACGTGAAGCTGGTTCGAATTCGCACCCCAGAGGGAACGGTCACGGGCCGGGTGGACGGTGATGTCGTGCACGTCCTCGCCGAGTCGCTCGACGAGCTCGTGTGCGGGGCCGGTCCGACGCCGACCGGCGCCACGGTCGCCTACGACGTGGCCGCACTCGAGGCGCCGCTGGCGGAGTCGTGCCGGGGCCTCGTGTGCACGGGCATCAACTACCTGGCCCACCAGGAGGAGTCGGCCGCGGAGTTCTCGGCCGACGTGCCCACCGACCCGATCTTCTTCTTCAAGACCACCTCGGCGGTGACGGGGCCCGCTGCCGACCTGCAGCTGCGCCCCGGCGTGTCCCAGGAGTTCGACTGGGAGGTCGAGCTCGGTGTCGTGATCGGCACCGGGGGACGGGACATCGCCGTCGAGGACGCTGCCTCGCACATCTTCGGGTACACGGTCGTCAACGACATCACCGCTCGCGACCTGCAGAAGCGCCACCAGCAGTGGCTGCTCGGCAAGAACGTCGACGCGTCGACACCCGTCGGGCCCTGGATCGTGACCGCCGACGAGCTGCCGTTCCCGCCGGCGCTGCCGCTGTCGCTCGAGCTGAACGGCGTCACGATGCAGTCCTCGGACACGACGCTGATGATCTTCGGCATCGCCGAGCAGATCTCGATCCTCAGCCACGCGATGACCCTCGAGCCGGGCGACATCATCAGCACCGGCACGCCCTCGGGTGTCGGCTTCACCCGGACCCCTCCGGTCTTCCTCTCCGACGGCGACGTCGTCGAGGCCACGGTCGACGGCATCGGCGTGCTGCGCAACGTCGTGCGGACCGGCGCCGACCCGGTGTCCGCCGAGGTGCTCGACACGCTCGCGGAAGGTCAGCCCGCATGACCCCACCGGCGGCGCCCCGGGCGCCGCTGCCCTCGCTCGGCAGCGTCTCGACGCGCACCGTCCACGCGGACGTGGCGTCGCGGCTCCGCCAGGCGATCCTCCAGGGTGAGCTCGCGGCGGGGACCCGCCTGGTCCAGGCGGATCTGGCCGCTGCGCTCGAGGTGAGCGTCACCCCGGTGCGCGAGGCCCTGCGGGGTCTCGCGAGCGAGGGACTGGTCGACTTCGACGCCTTCCGCGGTGCGGTGGTCCACACGCCGACCCTCGCCGAGATGGACGAGATCTACTCGATCCGCTGTGCGCTGACGCCGCTGGCGGTCGAACGGGCGGTCGCCGCGGTCGACGGCGACGACCTGGAGCTGGCCCGATCGCTCTGCGCGCAGATGTCGGCCAGCTCGGATCCGGCCACCTGGGTCGAGCTGAACCGTCGCTTCCACGGCGTGCTCGACGCCGCGGCGCACAGCCCCCACCTGTCCGGGGTGCTGGCCCGGCTCGCCGACATCTCGGTGCTCTACGTCAACCTCTCGCTGGGGCCCGGGGCGAGCGGCGAACGACGCGACGACGCGGATGACGACCACCAGCGCCTCGTCGCTGCCTACGCCGCCAAGGACGTCGCAGCCGCCAGCGGCATCGCGGTCGCCCACCTGACACGCACCATCGACGCGGTCCGTCGGGCGTTCCTCGCCCGGTCGACGGCGTCCGACGAACCACGTGGCGCGCCCCACCGCGCCCACACGACAGCGACCGCTCGAGTCGCAGAGGAGCAACTCCGATGACCATCACCCCCGTCTCCGGACTGGGTAGCCCCGTGGGGCTGTACTCACACGCCGTCCCGGTGCCCGCCGGCCGCCAGCTGCTCTGCGTCAGCGGTCAGCTCAGCGTCGACGCACAGGGCGACTCGGTCGCACCGGGTGACTTCGACGCACAGATGCGACAGGTCTTCTCGAACCTCTCGACGGTGCTCGCCGCTGCGGGCGGATCGCTCGCCGACCTGGTGAAGATGACGACCTACCTGGTCGATCCCGCCCTCATCGACGACTTCTACCGGGTCCGCGAGACGCTGTTCGCCGAGTACTTCCCCGACCAGGTCTATCCCGGCAACACCTTGCTGGTGATCAGCCGTCTGGTGCGTCCCGAGTTCCTGATCGAGATCGAGGCGCTCGCCGCGATCGAGCCGATCGCTGCTCTGTCGACCGAGTCGATCCCGGCCGGTGGGGTCGCGTCGTGACCGAGGCGATCATCGACTCCTTCCCCAGCGGCTCGATGCTCGTGCGCGGCGGCCTCGTCGCCGACGACGCGGACGACGCGGGCGGCGCCTCGGGCGGGCTCTCACGCGGCAGCGCCGTCTCCGCTGCCGGCATGTGGATGGGCGTGAGCTCGCTGCCGGCGGGACACGTCTCGCTGCTGCACCACCACGAGGACCAGACCACCCTGGTGTGCGTCATCCGCGGCTCGATGTCGTTCTTCGTGACCCCACCCGACGGCGGGCCCGAGGAGGCGTTCTCGGCCGGGCCCGGCGAGATCGCCGTGATCCCGGGTGGTCTGTCGCACCGCGAGGAGAACCCCGGCGACGAGCCGTGCGTGTCGGTGGTGGTCCGCAACTCCGAGGTGCCCACCGTGGTGAACCTCGAGACCGCCCGCCCGGCAGGTGATCCGGCAGGCGATCCACCGGGCGACGCGTCGTGACCGAGGCCCCGACATGAGCGAGGCGGTGCCGGCGGCGACCGGCGAGGTCATCGGTTCCGGCACCGCCCGCGGGCGACTGCTGCTCGCTGCGAGCGCCGTGCTGTTCGGCTCGATGTTCGTGCCGGCGCAGCGCGCACTCGAGGACCTGACCCCTGCGGGAGCGACCTCGCTGCGGTTCCTCGTCGCCACGCTCGCCGTCGTGCCGTTCTGCCGACGCGACGGCGCCGAGCTCCGCAGCCGCCGGTCGATCTACCTGACCGCCGGCCTGGTCGCCGGCGGTGCGAACACCGTCGGGTTCCTGTTGCAGAGCCTGGCCCTGCAGCGCACCTCGGCGTCGAGCACCGCGTTCCTGGCCAGCCTGTTCGTGATCTTCGTGCCGCTGTTCACCGCGGTGATCTCACGGCGGCGACCCTCGTGGTGGATCATCGGCGGCATCGTGCTGGCGGTGTTCGGCAGCTTCCTGCTGACGGGCGCGACGCTCGACGTGAACCCCGGTGACCTGCTCAGCCTGTCCGCAGCGGTGGCGGGCGCCTGTCACGTCATGCTCATCGGCTACTTCGCCACCCGCTTGCAGGCATCGCCGTTCAACCTGGCCCAGATGGGCATGGTGGCGGTGCTCGCCGGGGCCATCGCGCTGGTGACCGGGTTCGGCACGCTCACCGCGCCGGCCGCGTTGGCGATCCTCTACCTCGGTGTCGCCCAGGCGGCGGGCCTCGGGCTCCAGGTGGTGGCGCAGCGAGAGGTCGACCCCACCAGCAGCGCGCTGATCCTCCTGCTCATCCCGGTCGTCGGTGCCGTCATGGCGGTCGCCTTGCTCGACGACCCCGTCTCGATGCAGCGGGTGCTCGGCGCCGTGCTGGTCATCGCCGCGGTGCTGCTCGCCGAGGTCGTCCCGTCGAGGCGGGCGGCGGCAGTTCGCGGAGCGGAAACACTCTCGTAACCTGTATCCAATATCCTATATGACAGTCCATCAACGACCTCCCCTCCCGACCCGACTCCCTCCGTCAACCCTCTCC
>JAEWED010000171.1 GCA_023389745.1 Actinomycetes bacterium | reverse complement strand
CCTCAAACCTTCCCGCCTTCCCACCTTCCTGTTGCATCTCCTCTTCTTCTCGCACGCGTCCGCGTGCCGATTGTCGATGAAGTGTACCGAGAAGTGCTGACCGCGATGGCCCCGCTTCGCGGCTCTTCAGGCGGCCTGGAACGGTAGCTCCACCGCGTGGAGGGCGCCGTCCTTGACGTCGTAAAGGCGGATCCTCGGGGCGGCGCCGCTCTGACCGTCGTCGGGACCGTCGCAGGTCGCGGGAGCTCCGAAGAGGCGCGTCGGAGCGTCGGGCGCCTCCGTCTTCGGCCGGAGCACGACCTGTCCGAGCGCCGCGCCCACTACGGTCGAGGTCGCGACGATGTGGTTGAAGATCCGGTGAAGGTGCCCGTGCAGGAGCTGGAGCCGCGGATGGCGCGCGAGCAGATCGAGGACGTCGGCTCCTCCACGGAGCCCGTCGATCCATTTCATCGCCTTGACCGGGTGGAACGGCGGATGGTGCACGACGAGGACCATCGCCCTGTCGCGAAACGCCGGATCGCGCAGGCGGCGCTCGACGACCGACGCGGTCTCCTTCGTGAAGACGCCGCCGGACCAGGCGATCGTCTGGAAACGCGTCGTGTCGATCGGAAGGAACGCGACGGCGCCCCGATCGACGATCTTGCCGGCCATGGCCGCGCTCGCGGCGGCGAACCGAGCCAGCGGTCCGCGCATCGCCTTCGCCCAGCCATCGGTGCTCGTGTACGCGTCGTGGTTTCCCGGGACGAGCGTGACGCAGTCCTCCCTGAGCCCGGCGTCGTGCAGGACCTCGGCGAACTGCTCGAACTCCGCCTCCTCTCCGACCTCCGTGAGGTCGCCGGAGATCACGATGTGATCCGCGCCGTTCGCCTTGGCCGTCGCGACCGCGTGGGCGAGCCGTCGCTTCCGGCTGTGGGGATCGACGGCGCGCTGCCCGAGGCTCACCAGCTTCGTCGCAAAGCGATATCGGGCCTGCCGGCCCGCTCGAGCGTCGAGGATGTGAACGTCCGAGAGATGAGCGATGCGCACGATGGAGGCCTCCGGCAGGTCAAGCTCGTCAGTGCGAAAGGTGTTTCGCGGCTATCTAAACCATGAACCGCACGAACACTTCTCGCCACGACTTTGTGCGAAAAACTTTTCTCACTTTGCCGTCTCCCGGTGAGCGTGAGCGTGAGCGTGAGCGTGAGCGTGAGCGAGGCACGCTGACCCTGTCCTGTGACGCGGCGCCGCGAAGGGCAGCGTGGGGTCTGGCTGAGAGGATTCCTGGGGCCCCGCGCCGCGAAGCGGGGTGCGGTGGTTTGGCCCTGCAAACCGCCGCGGAGCGGGGGGGCATGGGGCGAAGCCCCATCAAGAAGAGACGACGCGGGCGAGCTCGCTCGTCAGCGCGTCGTGGATGGCGCCGTTCGTCGCGATCACGTGACCGCTCTCGATGCACGCGCTCCCGCCCTCGAAGTCGGTCACCTTTCCGCCCGCAGCGCGGACGAGCGCGATCCCGGCGGCGATGTCCCACGGACGGAGCTTCCGCTCCCAGTAGCCCTCGTACGTTCCGTCGGCGACGAGGCACAGATCGAGGGCGGCCGATCCGCAGCGACGGACGGCCTGGCACTGCTTCTTGATCGCGACGAACGCGTCGAAGTTGTTGTCCGGGCTCGTCCGACGGTCGTAGGGGAAGCCGGTCGCGAGGAGCGCGTCCTCGAGGCTTGCCGTCGTGCTCACGGCGCAGGCCTCTTCGACGATGCGGAGCCGCGCGTGCTCCTCGAACGCGATCGCGTTCTCGGCCGATCGCCGGACGGCGAGGCGTTCGCCGGACGCGGCGACCCAGCCGTACCACTCGACGCCGAGCGGCGGCGCGATGACGACGCCGAGCACCGGCTGTCCCGCGATGACGAGCCCGATCGAGACGCACCAGAACGGATGACCGTGGACGAAGTTCGTCGTGCCGTCGACGGGATCGACATAGAACGCGACGCGCTCCGCCGCGCCGCCGTGCTCCTCGCCGACGATCGCGAAGGGCAGCGCCTCGCCGAGGCGGCGGCGCAAGAGGTCCTCGCTGTCGCGATCGAAGCTCGTGACGAGGTCGACCGCGCCCTTGTGCTCGACCGTCGGATCGCGCCGGAATCCTTCGAGCACGAGCTGCGAAGCGTCGCGCGCCGCCCGCCGCGTCACCGCGAGGATGGCCTGCAGCCCTTCGCTCGTCTGCGGATCCGGGGCGGCGGGCGTCTTCATGAGCTTCTGCCGAGCGCTTCGAGGAGGCGCGCGTGGATCCCGCCGAACGCGCCGTTCGAGAGGAGCGCGACGACGTCGCCGGGGCGCGCCTCTCGCACGATCGTGTCGATGATGTCGTCGACGGTGGCGGCCGCGCTCGCGCCGTCGCCGATCTCGCGCGCGACCTGCGCGACGTCGAGGCGCTCGGGCTCGGGCACGTTCGTCCGTCCGAGCGGCGCGAAGAGCACGCGATCGGCCGCACGGAACGCCGTCGCGTACTCGCGCTGGTGGATGTTCCGGCATGCGGTGGCGCTCCGGGGCTCGAAGACGGCCCAGAGGCGGCCGTCGGGGTGCCGCGACCGGAGCGCGCGCAACGTCTCGTCGACCGCCGTCGGGTGGTGCGCGAAGTCGTCGTAGACGGCGATGCCGTTCGGCCGGCCCAGGAGGTCCTGCCTCCTCCGAACGCCCTCGAACGTCGCGAGCGCCTGGCGCGCCTTCTCGACGTCCACCCCGAACCCTTCGGCGCACGCCGCGATCGCGCCGATCGCGTTCCGGACGTTGTGCGCGCCCGGCACCTTCAGCGCGAAGCGGCCGCCGTACGATCCGCCGAGGTAGAGGTCGAACGGCTGCGCGCCGCTCTCGGGATCGGCCGGGACCATCGCGCCGAGCCAGGTGGGCGTGACGTCTCCCGTATCGTCGCCCTCGAGCGCGTAGAACGCGGTACGAGCGCGTGCGTTCGTCGAGACGATCTCGCGGGCGCGGACGTCGCGTGCGTCGCAGGCGATGAGCCCGCTCTCGGGGATCATCGCCGCGAGCTCGGCGAACTGCCGGTCGTAGATCTCCGCCGAGGGATAGATGTCGATGTGATCGTGCTCGACGCTCGTGATGATGACCACGGGGTCGCTCGAGCCCGGCGCGCCGACGTAGTCGAAGAACTTCGGCTTCTTGTGCCAATAGACCGCGTCGTACTCGTCGCCTTCGACGACGAACGGCGCCGGCTTGGCGGACGTGCCGACGATCTTGCGGCGCACGCTCGCCGCGCGGGCGCCGGCGCCGAAGTTCTTCGGCAGGCCGCCGATGAAGAAGCCGGGCTCGAGGCCCGCGCTCTCGAGGATCCAGGCGCACATCGCCGAGGTGGTGGTCTTGCCGTGCGTGCCGG
>JAEWED010000147.1 GCA_023389745.1 Actinomycetes bacterium | reverse complement strand
CGGGCGAACGCCACGGGCGGAACGAGCGCCGGGGCGTCCGAGGTGGTCGGGATGGTCTCTTCGGTGCTCATTCTGCGGGGCCTCCGTTGGTGTCGTTGAGCAGATCGCGGGCGACCTCGGCACCGGTGGCCACGTCGCGGGCGATCATCGCCTCGCTGTACGGGTCGTTCCGGTGGAGCCCGCCGTCGAGGTCGGGGAAGAAGATCGACCCGGTCGGGGTCTCGGGCGGCGGCTTCGAGGTCACCTTCGCCGTCAGGGTCACGTTGCGGCCGTAGTCGTCGGCCGGAGTGACCTGCAGCTCGATCACGAGCTTCCCGGTCTTGCGGCGGGCGACGACGTCGCCGACGAGGTCGGCCAGGTCGGATGTGATCCGGCCGTGGACGTTGCCGTGGTCCAGCTCCTTGATGATCTCGCTGAACTCTGGGGGTGGACGGTCAGGCACTCGTGCCCTCCTCTGTTGATGCGGTTGTCGGGGGTCGGGTCTGCAGCCCGACCTCGCGCTGCGCCTCGTCGAGCAGGTACCGCCAGATCTCGGGGTGCTGATCGCGCAGCCAAGCGACGGCCTTGTCTCGGGCGCGGGCACGCGCCTTCCCGTGGAGAGCCGACCGCGAGCCCGGCTTCTTCTTCGAGCGCTTCACGGCGGCGGACGCCTGGGCGGTGCAGTCGGTGCAGCGGCACCCGTGGCGCTGGTAGGTGCCGGCGGAGACAGGGTGGCCGGCGAGGTGCGCGGGTCGCTCGGTGATCGTGTCGGTCATGCGTCGGCGCCGATCACGCCGAGGGCCTCGAGGGCGATCGCGAGGATCGCGAGCGCCTCGCCGAGCGTGAGCTCCGGGTGGGCGTCGAGGATCCGCTGGGCGGCGCGCACCTGGGCCTCCGAGCTCGGCATCGGCATGCCCGGCACCAGCTCCAGGTCCCACGGCATCGCCGAGAAGCGGCGCCGGTCCCGGCCGATCGACGCGACAGGCTGGTCGAGCACGACCTGGACGGCGCCGTCGACGAACGCGTCGACCGTCCCCAGGGCGTCCGCTGGGACGCCGGTCGCTGCGGCGCAGCTCGCCCAGGGCGAGCGGTGGTGTCATGGTCGCGGCCATCAGGGGCGACCTCCCGGGCGGAAGCCGGCGGCGACGAGCACGCCTGCGTCGACGAGACCGTGGGTGCGCACGACGCGGACCCGGGCCGAGTAGACCTTCGGCGGAATGTACGGCCAGCGGGTGCCGGCGGCGCGGTGACGGTGGCGGTTCGCCGCCTGGATGATCTTGCGGCGCGCTGTGGTGCGGTCGAGGTGCTTGGCCATCAGTCGCCGCTCCTGGTGGTGGCGATCGGCTCGAGCTGGCGGACCCAGCGGGTCAGCCCCTCGACGCGCTCGCGCAGGTCACGGATCGCTTCGGCGGTGAGCTCGCCGCCGGCGATGCCCGAGACGACCGGGCGGATCCGCCGGATCGTGGACTCGAGCTGCTCGCACGCCTCGTCGATGAGCTGCGCGTCGCCGGCGCGCTCGGCCAGGTCGGAGCGGGCGTCGAACTCGAGCTGCACCGCGGCGTCCAGCACGGGCATCGCCTTGCCGACCGTGTAGCCGGTCGAGTCGGACTGCTGGATCCGGCGGAGGTGATCGACGATCGTCGACAGCTGGCGGGTGCGGCGCTCATCGGCGAACTCGGAGGCGGCGGCGTGGAGCTCGGCTGCTCGATCGAGGTACGCCTCGGCGGCCTGCAGCAGACCCTGCACGTCGGTGCCAGCGACGGAACCGGCCGGCGTCGTCGCCGAGACGAGCGCCTCGTCGATCGCCTCGAGCATCCCGGTCGCGTCGTGCCCGCGGCCGAGCGGCAGTGGGGGACCGGTGTCCTGGTGTTCGTCGGTGGCGGTCATATGCTGGCTCCTGTCTCGCCCGCATCACCGTCCTGCCCTGCCAAGAGCGACGGTGTTGCGGGCGTTCTGTGTTGGTCGGGAACGAACCTCGGTCCGGCCCAGCCCCATCAGCGGGCCGGACCGAGGGTGAAGCCGTCGCACCCGCCGCCCTCCGGGAGAGGAAGGGTGGGATGGGGGCGCCGGGTGCTGACGACTCCGGAGCTCCGCCAGCCCGCTGGGGGATAGGCCGGCAGGAGCACCGCAGTCGTCAGCGGCGGGGTGTTGTCACGGCGGGTCGATCAACTGCACGTCGTTGAGCGAGCGCGTGTACTCGGGGTCGAGCTCGAAGAGTGCGACGGTCGGGATGCGGATCAGATCGATGTCGCCGAGGTCCACCTGGCGGAGCCGGCCGGAGGCGAGCATGCGGCGGATCGTGCTGGCCGAGGTGGAGAGCAGCTCGGCGGCCTGGGTGATCGACACGGCGACGGGGTACGGGGCCGGGCGCTCGACCTGTGCGGCGGCGAGCTCGGAACGCACGGCGTCCGCGACCAACCGGCGGAGGTCGTCCTGGAGGTTCATGCTGCAGCGGCGCGGCCGGTCCGGGCAGCGATGCGTTCGAGCAGCTCGCGCCGGGTGGGGTAGGGGTAGAGGGCCGGCACGTCGCACTCGAGCGCGATGCAGATCGAGTAGCGCAGGTACTCGCGGGGGACGATCTGCCCGGTGCGGACCTTCTCGATGGTCTGGCGGGTGGTGTCGGCGAGGGCGGCGAGCTGTGCGTCGGAGATCTCGCCGCGGACGGCCATGGCGACCTCGAGGCGAGGCGGCCATTCGGTCTTGGCGTAGTCCTCGAACTCGGCGCGGAGCAGGTCGCTGTCGACCTTGGCAGCGAGCTCGTGCGCTGGGGGCCAGTGGTTGCTCATGTGGTGCACTTTACCCGGGTAAAGGGAAATTGCAAGAGTGAAGTTACAGCGCACCTCAGAAGTGCTGGGTTGGGAGGGGGAGGGGCCGCGCCACCACCCCAGCCAAGAGCGCACGTCGGAAGTGCGGTCGGCCGTAGACTTCGGCCGTGTCCGGCGTGCAACCTCTCGACGTGGATGTGACCGACGAGTTCAACCGGATGCTCGACGAGCGGGGCCACGGCGCCGCCTCGGCGCTGGCCCGGGCGCTCGGTGTGCGTCCGCAGACCGTGAGCAAGTGGTCGACGGGTGAGACGACGTTGCCGCCGGCGCGCTGGGTGCAGGTCGCAGTCGCGCTCGACGAACCGGATCCGCTGCGCCTGGTGCGCCGCTCCACGGTGCTCGAGCAGATCCCCGGGTTCGAGGGTCGCCTGCTCGCCGGCACACCAGCCGACGCAGACCGGCTCTGGCGTGAGACGTTCGGTTCGCCGCCCAACCGTCGCGTGTCGCGGCGGCGCTACCCCGACCTCGCTGTCGACGGCTACACCATCGAGGCGAAGACTCCCGGGGGCCGGGCCGCGCTGCGCGAGCTGCTCGCCACGGCGACGGACGACGAGCTCGATGCGCTCGAGCTCGTCGCCGCCGACATGCTCGCCGCCAGGTCAGCTCCCGGCCATGCCTCGGATCGACTCTGAGGCGACCTTCGCGAGGACCTTGCGGAGACGTTGCACCTCCGCGTGCGTCTCGCAGTCAGCGCACGCGTCGTCGCCCGCATCACCGTCCACCAGCACCAGGTGCTGGCGTCTACCCGCCTTCTTCATCCTCGGTTCCCTCCCGAAATGTTGTCGATGCCCCACCGGTGGCGGACTGTACTGAGCACCTGTGCGGGCGGCTCGTTGGTCGCTGGTGCAAGGAAGCCGGCCGTCCCAAGTCGCATCCCAAGTCAGTTCCGAATCTGACGTGATCTGAGGTGATCGGCTCTACGATTCGCCGCACGGGACAAGGGGCCGGGCGCCGAGACGAGATCGGGGGCGCCTTCACACGGCAGAGGTCCACAGTTCAAGTCTGTGTACGCCCACCACACGACACGACCCCCGCCCTCGGCGGGGGTCGTGTCGCGTCCGGGGTTCGACGCCGGGCGTCGTCCAGGCTGCTGGTGCTGAGCAGCTCCGAGATCGAGGTGTGGTCCGTCGAGGCATCCCTTGACAACAAATATTGTCAAGGCGTACGTTGACGTGCATGGACGACGTACGAGTTCTTGACGACGCCGCTGCCGTGGAGGTGGCGCTCGACCCGATCCGGGCATCGATCCTCGACGCGCTGACGGAGCCGGGCTCGGCGGCGTCGGTGGCCGAGGCGGTCGGTTCGACCCGCCAGAAGGTGAACTACCACCTGAAGGCGCTCGAGGCGCACGGGCTCGTCGAGCTGGCCGAGGAACGCACCTGGGGCGGGATCACCGAGAGGCTGGTCCGACGATCAGCGCGTCATCTCGTGGTCGCACCGGATGTGGTGCAGGGCTCGACGCTCGATCCGAAGC
>JAEWED010000188.1 GCA_023389745.1 Actinomycetes bacterium | reverse complement strand
GTTCACTGCGGCTCGGCCTTCGCCGAGCCTCGTCGACTTCCGCGGACTCCGTCCAGCAAGCTGGACTCCGTCCGCTTCAGTTCGGGTCGCGCAGGTATGCGATGGTCCGGATCACTTCGACGAGGCGCTCGCGCTCCTCGGGCTTCAGGTTGATGAAGCGGATCCCCATGCCCGGATTCAGGTTGTCTCCGTCGGGGCGGACCTTGTTGACCCACGCGACCGTTCCCTCGAGCTTGAAGCTCTCGGAGCCCGGCGGCGAGAACGTCAGCACGAGGCGCGCCCCCACCTTGAGCGGCTCGGTGGTGCGGACGAAGATCCCCATTGCGCTGATGTTCGTGATCGACGCGAACAGGAACGTGTCCGACGCGACGCAATCGACCGCCCACTCGACGTCGAATCGATCGAAGTTGCGGCGATCGGCGACGGACTCCTCCACCGCTTCGGCCGTTGCGTCGTCCTTGCTGCTCATGGTGCGACTCACCCCCGAGTGATTGAGGCGCATAGCGTGGGAGGGTGATGGGCGCCAGCCGAAACGACCCCTTTTCGTGGCCGGCCAGTGCGCCGAGAATCCTGCACATCTAGCTCGAATGCGCTCGAATGCGCTCCCTCCCTCGGCCTTCGGCCTCGGTCAGGCCGGCGGTTCGACGAAGCCGGTCGTCATTGCACGCGCAGCGTTCCGCCGTTCACGCGATCGGAGTTGTCGCTCGGCCCCGACTTGAGCTTGAGCCGCGTCTCGCCGACGAAGAGCCCGAACCAGAGGTTGTACGGTCCAGGGCTGAAGTTCGGCTCGAGGGTGAACTCGTGGTCGTCCATGATGATGTCGTCCTTGAGCCAGAGCGACATCGGGTACTTCCCTTCGCAGACCTTGTGATCGCCGTTGTGCCGTCGATGGAAGCCGTCGATGTGGATGAACATGTCCCATTCCGACTGCATCGGCGCGAGGACCTTGAAGTACGTCTTCATGTGGTACTTCTTGCCGGGCGCGACGTGGTCGACGAGCTTCCCCGTGGCGTCGGTGATGTCGAAGCCGAGGACCTCGAGCTTGTCCTCGAAGACGGCTTCGACCTTTCGCTGCGGCTTCGGCGGCGCCGGAAGGACGATCCGCGAGAGTGGGTTCTGGTTCTTCTCGCCGTCTGCGAGCGCGGAGGCCACGAGCACGATCTGGCTCGAACGCGCGTCGAGCACCGGCAGGTTCTGTCCGGTCCCGGTCCGCTCGCGGTAGGCGCGATTCAGACGTGAGAGCTCCTCGGCGCGCACCGCGAGGAAGCGCCGTGTCCCGGGCTCGGCGCCCATGAGCCACTCGTAGGCGCTCTGCGTGTCCTTGAGGATCATCGGCTGTCCGCCGGCGTAATAAGCCGCCGTGCGTCCACCGACGCCGAACAGCGCGAGGGGCTCCGAGCCCTTGTGCGTGCGCTGGTAGCTCTCGAAGATTTCCTTCGGCGAGAGCTGGTTCGCGAGCGCGGGGTAATACGACAGGCAGAGGATCGCCCCGACCGTCGCCGCGAAGAGCGTCAGGAACGCGGCGCGGCTGCCGCGGAAAAGGTCACCGACCAGGCCGAGCAAGAGGAAGAGCGCCACGCCCGAAGGGATGGCGAGCGCGCCCGCGACGAGCGGACGGAACCCGAGCTTGTGCCAGAGGACGAAGAAGACGAGCGCCGGCACCTGCAGGTACATGAGCGGCGTCAGGATGAAGAGCGCGACCGGGCCGATGCCGTCATCGAGCTTCTCCTCCGTGACGACGAGCTTGCCCGTGATCAGCTTCGGGACGGTCTCGAACAGACGTCCTTCCTTGAGGCGCAGGGCGAGCTCCTCGAAGGGCTCGAATCCGCGCGTCGCCGCCTTGCCCAGCCCCTCGCGGATGCGCGGCGCTCGGTCGAAGGCCCACACCCAGACGTCACACCAGAAGTACACCGCGAAGATCGCGGCGAGCGGGGCGAACGCCGTCACCCACCAGGCGTTGAGCACGGCATCACGCATCTGCGAGCTGAGCTGCGGGAGCCACTTTGCATGCTGGCGCGTGCCGATCCACACCGCGAGGCCCGCGAGCGACGCGCCCGCCACCATCGCGAAGTAGGCGAGCGCGAGCATTCCGTCCCACGCGTCGCGGAGCGCGATGAGCACCTTGAGGTAGCCCTTCGGCTCGAACGGCTGACGATGCGGGTCGCGCTCGACCCACGTGAGGAACGCGATCCCCGCGAAGCCGACGAGCACCACCGTCCAGAGAGCGATCGAGTGGTTCTTGAAGCTCTCCGGGAACGTCGCGCCGGCGGCCACCGAGAACGCGTGGAAGGCCTTCTCCGGGATCTTGTGCAGCTCGTGGTGCATCAGCCCGAGGAGGACGGCGGTGCCGACGCCCACGGCGACGGACGGATGGGCACCGCGCTCGTAGTCGCGAAGCGCGATCCCACATGCCGCCGCCATCACGGCGGGCGCCGAGAACGCGACGAGGTCGGCGCGAGCAGCCATCCAGCCGTGCGCCACGAACGCGACGGCCGCGCCGACGAGCAGCACGAGGCGAGCCTGGCTCTCGCGGGTGAACGCCTCCGAACGCACGCCGACGGGAGCCGCGAACATGCGGCCGAACGCGAACGGGATGAAGGCGCTCCACGGCGCGAGCGCCGGAGCGAGGTGCCCGACCATGAAGTCGAACGTCGGGTACTTCGACGGCGGCTTCATCAGCGCACCGCCGATCGGGACGGTCATGTCGTTGAAGTGATCCGCTCCGAGCGCGATGCCACCGCGGACGGCGAACGACGCTCCCACGAGCGCCGCGACGGCG
>JAEWED010000129.1 GCA_023389745.1 Actinomycetes bacterium | reverse complement strand
GCACGCCGGATCGTCGACCGTCGGCGCCGACGGCATCGCGACACCGGGCGCGGCGATCGGCATCGGCGCACCCGCGGTCGCCGACCTGGACGGCGATGGCTCGGTCGAGCTCGTGGTCGCCGACCTGGACGGTGGAGTGCACGCCTGGCACGCGGATGGCGCCCCGGCGTTCTCGGCGTCGACCGACGAGCGCTTCAGCCGCCAGGAGCACACCGACGAGCGGAACCGGATGAAGCGCGGCGTCGTCGGCAGCCCGGCGCTGGGTGACCTGGACGGCGACGGTGACCTGGAGACGGTCGTCGCGGCGATGGACCGCCACGTGTACTCCTGGCACCACGACGGCACGCCCGTCGCAGGGTTCCCGGTGCTGGTCGTCGATCCGGCGAAGGTCGCAGCGGTCGACGCCGTGTCGCACCGCGTCACGTTCGGCGCCGAACGCGACACCGGGATCGGTGGTGAGCTGATCGCGACGCCGGCGGTGGCGGATCTCGACGGCGACGGCCGACCCGAGATCGTCGTCGGCGCGCAGGAGCAGTACCTCGAACCGGTCGCCGCGTTCCCCGGCATCGGACTGCCGGGCACGAGCGGGAACACCCGCCTGTACGCGATCTCGCCCGACGGCACACGTCGGGCCGCGCCGGACCGCTCGGCGGTGCACCCCGACGACCACGCCTACCTGCCGGGTTGGCCGGTGGCGCTGCCGATGCTGCTCACCGATCTGCTGCCGACGATCGGCGGCGGGGTCGCGCTGCAGGCGGCAGTGGGTGACGTCGACGGCGACGGAGCGCCCGAGGTCGTGGCGAGCTCGATCAGCGGGCAGACCCGCGTGTTCGAGGCGGACGGCTCCAGCACCTACGGCGCGCCCTTCGGCGTGGCGACGTCGCTGGCGTGGCTGGGTGCCGCGGGTCCGGGGTCGAACAGCTCCGACGCCGGCGCGCTGCTCAGCGCGTTCGGCGGACCGTCGCTCGGTCGACTCGCGCCCGGCGTCGGGCTCGACGTCGCGGCACCCACCTCGGGTGTCGGCCGCGCGCTGGACACGCTGCTGACGAACGACCAGCCCGGCGAGCCGCACCTGACGGTGTGGTCCGGACGGACCGGCGGGGTGCGCTCGCACTTCCCGCGGGTCACCGCCGACATCGCCTTCTTCGTCACACCCGGCTTCGTCGATGTCGACGGCGACGGCCGCAGCGAGGTGGTCGCCGCGAACGGGCTGCAGACCCTGGACGCGTTCTCCGAGGACGGCTCGTCGCCGGCGGGCTGGCCGAAGCTGACCGGCGGTTGGTCCGTCGGCACACCCGGTGCGGGTGATTGGGACGGCGACGGCAACGCAGAGCTCGCGATCGTGCGGCGTGACGGTCGGCTGATGGTGTGGCGGCTGCCCACCGACGCCGCGACACTGGGCGAGTGGACCCGCTACGGCGGGGGGCCGCGCAACGACGGGAGGGTGCCGTGACCGTCCGCACCGAGCTCAGGGACCGCACGCTGGTCGTCACGATCGACCGCCCCGAACGTCGCAACGCGGTCGACGGTCCGACGGCGGACGCGCTCTACGAGGCCTTCTCGGCCTTCGACGAGGACGACGCCGTCGACGTCGCGGTGCTCACCGGCGCCGACGGCACGTTCTGCTCGGGTGCGGACCTCTCCGCGATCGGTGACGGTCGCGGCAACCGCGTCGAGGAGGACATGTCGTTGCCCGGCCCGATGGGCTGCACGCGCATGCTGCTCACCAAGCCGGTGATCGCGGCGGTCGAGGGTCACGCGGTCGCCGGCGGGCTCGAGCTCGCATTGTGGTGCGACCTGCGCGTCGCCGCGAGCGACGCGGTCTTCGGGGTCTACTGCCGACGTTGGGGTGTCCCGCTCATCGACGGTGGGACCGTGCGGCTGCCCCGCCTGATCGGCCAGAGCCGGGCGCTCGACATGATCCTCACCGGTCGAGGTGTCGACGGCGTCGAGGCGCGTGAGTGGGGCCTCGCGAACCGGATCTGCGACCGCGGCGAGTCGCTGGAGCACGCGGTCGCCCTCGCCGACCAGCTCGCCGCGTTCCCCCAGGTGTGCCTGCGCTCGGATCGGGCCTCGAGCTACGAGCAGTGGGGCATGGAGCTGCCCGATGCGTTGGCGAACGAGATCCGCCACGGGCTGGAACCGATCCGTTCCGGAGAGACCATCGCGGGCGCGCAGCGCTTCGCCGGCGGTGCGGGCCGTCACGGCGAGAGCGTCTGAACAAGCCGGCGCCCTGTCGCGTCGCTGTCGCAGTTGCCGGGGGCGGGACGGAGCCGGGTGGAGTGGGCGCGGCACGTGGATAGCGTGCCCAGATGTCGCGCCAGGTCACTGCTCGCCGTCGAACCACCCGCCCTCGGAGCACCCTGCTCGTGGCGGTCGTCGCGCTCGCCGTCGGCTCGGCCGGGCTGCTCGCCTGCACCGACGAGTCCGCCGTCCCGGTCGACGGCGCGGCATCGGGTGACGGCGCTGCAGCGGGTGACGCCAGGTCCGTCGACGCCGATCGACCGATCGACTACGT